>CAZXCE010000678.1:0-4668 GCA_964639175.1 uncultured Clostridia bacterium | reverse complement strand
GAGCCCAGGAAGAAGCCCGTCGGGCTGAGGAACAGGCTCGGGCGGCTGAAGAAGCCCGCAAAGCCGAGGAAGCTCGCCGCAAGGCTGATGAGGCACGCAAGGCTGACGAAGCGCGTAAAGCTGACGAAGCCCGCAAAGCCGAGGAAGCTCGCCGGGCTGATGAGGCGCGTAAGGCTGAGGAAGCTCGCCGGGCTGATGAAGCCCGCAAAGCCGAAGAAGCTCGCCGCAAGGCGGAGGAAGAATCACGCCGGGCGGAAGAAGCCCGCAAAGCCGAAGAAGCTCGCCGCAAGGCGGAGGAAGCACGCAAGGCCGAAGAAGCCCGCAAAGCCGAAGAAGCTCGCCGCAAGGCGGAAGAAGAAGCTCGTCGTAAGGCTGCCGAAGAGGAAGCTCGTCGCAAGGCTGCGGAAGAAGAAGCTCGTCGCAAAGCTGAAGAGGATGCCCGTCGCCGGGCTGACGAAGCCCGTCGAGCCGAAGAAGCTCGCAAAGCTGAAGAAGCTCGTCGAGCCGAAGAAGCCCGCCGCGCTGCCGAAGCCGCCAAGAAAGCTCAGGAAGCTCAGTTCAAGCCTCCCGTTTTTGAGTTACCGCCAGAAGAACCACCCAAGCCAAAAGCGCCAGAGCCAGAACAGGTTTTCTTTGTACCGCCGGGTGGCGCGGCTCCAGAGCCAATCCAGCCTCCAAAACCTCAGCAATCACCGATTGCCGCACAGGGCACCATTCCGTTGACTTCATTTACCCCACCTGCTGGGTACCAGTCATCAGCCCCGCCGGTATCAAGCACTGCGCCAGGTGTCTTCAAATATGACCCGGCGAAATACAAAGGCTCAGAAGCGGATCATAAAACCGCCCAGCGTGTGGCCCGCACCATTGTGAGCGACATTAAAATCTACAACGAAAAGAAGGTTGTTGAAGGCCGCAAATCAAAGAACCTGTATGACCTTCTCAAGAAAGAATTTGATCACGGTCTCAAGACCTATGAGGACCGGATTGGCGAAGTTGTCCGCGCAGAATCAACCTATCTGTATGACACGATTGTTGACAAGCTGTGTGACGGCGATGCGTCGTGCCTTGGGCCAAATTTCCCGAAAAATTATTAGTCCTGATTGACTTTTGTTGATCTCAAAAGGTTCAGACTGGGATTTCCAGCACTGAACCTTTTTTATTTTCGTCAGCCGAATTGAGCCAGTCGTCAGTGGTGAGAGTTTGAGTCGTTCAGAAATGGACGATTCTCAAACCGATAGTCATAAGGCGAAAAATTGGCACCGCATTCAATAGACATTATCAGGGTTAACATTTCCAAAAGTGGATCTTCCTCAGAGTGGCAACCCACCCACTCACACGGGTGGTACTGACTTGACGCCATCTGTTTTTCGATGGCCCGGTTTTATCTCCGATAATGTCTAATTCTCAATAGTCACGACATCGTGCGCAGTTTCAATCATTGCCCCACAAGAAAAGTCAAAAATGACAATGATGATAAAGATTCGCCCTTTTTCCCCTCGGCACTTACCATTTTGGTGAGCGGAGAGCCGGGAAAAGAATTTCAATTGGCCAGGCACGTGTAACTGCGTCATCGCGTACGATGTTGTGATTGGTCACCCGGTGAGAATTGGGCCAAAATTTTGTGCACAATGTCGTGACGATTGAGATCTAATGACTGATCACTGACCGGAACTGATGTCATGACGATTGAGATCTAATGACTGATCACTGACCGGAACTATTGACGGAGCAAGAAACCATGAAAAACAGAATCCGCACCTGGTGGTGGCTTTATGGACTTGGATTGATTGTGTTAAGTGGCTGTCACAGCATCAGTGCCAGAGAGATACCGCTTTCAGATCGCGTCGTGGCCTATCAGATCGAAGCCGTGCTTGATCCGGTTGCCAAACACGTTAAGGGAACAGAAACACTTCGCTGGCGCAATCCATCAGATGCCCCGGTGAATGAACTTCAGTTCCACCTGTATTTAAATGCTTTTCGCGACCAGAAAAGCACCTTTATGGTTGAATCAGGTGGCCAGTTACGCGGGGATTACTTGAAAAGCGGGAAGTTTGGCAGCATTGATGTACTGTCACTCAGAACCAGTGACGGGGAAGACCTGCTGCCGCGAGCCGAATTTATCGCCCCGGATGATGGCAATCGCGATGACCGGACCGTCTGGCGAATTCCCCTGACCAGACCTGTTGGCCCACATCAGGAAATCACACTCTCAATGGAGTTTCTGTCCAAATTGCCTCGGGTTTTTGCCCGGACCGGCTATCTGGGAAACTATTTTCTGGTGGCACAATGGTTTCCAAAGCTTGGTGTTTATGAACCGGCGGGGCTTCGCCGTCGGACCACGGCTGGCTGGAACTGTCATCAATTTCATGCCAACACGGAATTCTATGCCGACTTTGGCACCTATGATGTGACCTTTGTGGTGCCGGAAACCTATAAAGTTGGTGCCACCGGTGTGCTCCAATCAAAAGAATCTCGGCCAGGAAATCAAACGGCATATCGGTATGTCCAGGCAGATGTGCATGACTTTGCCTGGACGGCGTCGCCTGATTTTCTTGAGTTTGAAGATACATTCCGCTACCCAAATCTCCCGGAAGTCAAATTAAAACTCCTGCTCCAGCCAGCACATCTGGCCCAAAAAGATCGCCACCTGGCAGCCGTTAAAAACAGTCTACAGTATTGTGGTCAGACCTATGGCGCCTATCCGTATCAAACCCTCACGATTGTTGATCCGGCATATCAGGCTGACGGCTCAGGTGGAATGGAATACCCGACCCTGATTACCTGTGGCACGCTCTATCGTGTGATGGATGACGAAGCTTTGTTTGAGGCATCGCCGGAAGTCGTTACCACTCACGAATTTGCCCACCAGTACTGGTATGGCATGGTAGCCAGCAACGAATTTGAAGAATCGTGGCTGGACGAAGGCTTTACCTCTTTTACCGAACGCAAATTGATGGATGCGTTTTATAAAGACCAGGCCGCGATATGGTTTCGGCTGGTTGGACAACCCATTATGAGGTTGCCCATTCGGCTGGATGTATGGTCCTTTAATCGAGTGACCTTGACTCCAGACACCATCAAATGCGATCCAATTATGACCCAGAGTTGGAAGTACAAAGCCGATGATCCGTGGGTGAATTACTATTTCAATTCTTATCCTCGACCGGCACTGACGTTGGAGATGCTGGAACGCCACCTGGGGACACCCACTATGAACCGGATCTTGAAAACCTACTTTGAGCGCTGGCGCTTTAAGCATCCAACCGCCCAGGATTTCTTCGATGTTGCCTCAGAAGTTGCCGGACAGAATCTCGAATGGTTTTTTCAGCAGTATTTCCGCGACACGGTCGTGCTTGACTATGCGATTCAATCAGCCAAAACCACAGGGACTGGCGCGCAGTTTGCCACCGAAGTCACGGTTGTTCGCAAGGGCGAAGCGGTGATGCCGGTGGAGGTTGAATTCCGATTTACAGATGGCAGCCGGTTGCGTGAAACGTGGGATGGGAAAGCCGCCGAAAAGCGATTTGCCGTCGAGCGGTCAGCCGCACTTCAGTCTGTGGTGGTTGACCCTGACCACAAACTGATGCTCGACGTTGACTGGTTTAACAACAGCTATGTTGTGAACCCCTCTCAGGTCGGTACCGTGAACCTTGTTTCTCGTCTGATTTTTCTTTTACAGGAAGCTCTATGTTTCGCATTGTAATCAACTGTTCCACAAAACATATGATGTTGCTATATGTCTTGCTCCGAATGGTTTTGCCGCACACGCGGATTGCCTCGGAAGTTTCGTTCTCAGAGTGGCTGGCAGGTCGTCACGAGCCTCTGGCGCTCTCCCCTGCGGACCGGTTTTCGGTCCTCCCGGTTTTCCCTGGCTTCCGGTTATCCAGCTTCTTGAGTCTGCCCCGCAACAGTCTACCTTCCCGTCATCCGCCGGCATCGACACCGTCGGGCGTTCAGGCCGTTCCAAGCGGGCGTTGTGATTCCACGCCAGATACGTGCCAATTGAATTTCGGTGACTCTCTCAGGCGGCGTTCACCTTCGACTTCAGCGTCACTGACTTTTCTTTTGGAATCCCGGCACCAACCCTGTTAGCCATTTTCGTATGTCTGCAGCGGATGTGAGACATTGAAACCCATCTTTGCTGGCGGATGGCCACATCGGGATCCCCGCCATTCAGACCGGTTTACGAATCATGCGCAGCCTTGGTGTCCTCTCGACGAAAACTTTTCGCCGACGCCAGGTCATGAAAAATACTATTTTGGAAATAATTTGTGATGACTAGATATTACATAGTAAATCATCCACAGGGTAAAATCAAGAACTATTCCAACTCTTTGGTTCAGGCGGCCCGACACTGGCGATTGATCCTGATGCTGATGCTGGCGACGTGGTGTGCCTCAACTCTGGTGGTTTTTCCGATCTATGGGTTATTGAATCGGCTCAATGGCCATTCAGAAATGGCAGACCGATTGCTTCAACCAGATCTGGAGGCTGCCTGGCTGGCCGAAGTCGCTCATTTTCCGGAACTGGTGTCCCAGTATGGGGCCTGGTTCATTGGTGGACTGATGGTGGTTGGGTTGGTGTTTTGGGTCTGTGGGATCTACCTGACCGGTGTGTTGATTGGACTCTTTGTTGATCCAGAAAACCAGGGTTCCGGGGCAGAAAACC
>CAZXCE010000677.1:0-4672 GCA_964639175.1 uncultured Clostridia bacterium | reverse complement strand
CAAATGCCTGCCCTCCAAATGAAAACGGGAAGATAATTTTTAACGCTCCCTAAGTTTCTACGATTTGTTGGAATGAAATTCCCGCATTATGGCAAAGCTAACGTATTGGAAATATTGTATTTCCCTTCGCCCGACACCCTCAGCCCCAGATTATGAGCCTTTTGAATCAGGTTTTGGCAGCTTCAGGTCCAGGTTTTTTACCAGTCGGTACAAATAATTTGGGTGAACGCCTAACATTTCAGCGACAATCTGGTAGTTTCCATCAGCCTTCAGAATTGCTTCCTGAACCAGTTGGCGCTTAAAGCTGGTGACCGCTTCGTGATAGTGGAATCGCTCTTCGAGGCGAACCGGCGTTTTTTCAAGGATTGATTCAGGTAAGTCTTCCGGCAGTATTGAGTCGGCCCCGCCCAGAACCACGGCGTGTTCAATTGCATTTTGGAGTTCGCGTACATTGCCCGGCCAGTCATAATTCATCAGGTAACGTCGTGCATCGGGTGTCACCCCCACCATTTTTCGATTGAGATCCCGGCTAAATTTGGCAGTAAAGTAATTGGCCAGCAATGGAATATCCTGACGGCGCTCACGCAGCGGCGGCATAGTCACCGACAGGACATTAAGCCGAAAAAACAGGTCCTGGCGAAAATCCCCCAGCTTGACCTGACGTTCAAGGTCGCGATTGGTGGCAGCAATAATTCGAATGTTCACTTTGATAGGTTTGAGCCCGCCGACCCGATCAATTTGCCGTTCCTGTAGGGCCCGCAGCAATCGTGCCTGGATTGAAAGTGGTAATTCGCCAATTTCATCCAGAAACAATGTTCCACCATTCGCCACTTCAAATTTGCCTTTTTTGGTCGAAATGGCACCCGTGAAGGCACCTTTTTCATGGCCAAACAGTTCGCTTTCAAGCAGATTTTCCACCAGCGACGCACAATTCACCGCCACAAATGGCTGGCTGGCACGTGGGCTGTTGGCGTGCAACTCACGTGCAACCAGTTCCTTTCCGGTCCCACTTTCACCCAAAATTAAAACGGTTGAATCGGTTTTGGCCACCTTGTTGACAAACTGATACACCTGTTGCATGGCTTGACTCTCGCCGACCATCCCGCGAGGTGTCTCCAGTTCGGCTTGCAGTTTTCGCTGATCCTCAACCATTTGCCGAAATTTCCAGAGCCGCTTGACTGCCACTGCCGCCAGGTCAGCAACGGCCATGGCACACTTGATATCGTGTGGCGAGTAGGCAGTCAGTTCATCTGTCGTATCAAGGTAGAGAACCCCAATCGGCTTAGGAGAAACAAACGGGACACACAATTGCGCATTCAGAATTTGCCCATTCCCAAGCATGATTCCAGCACTCGCCAGTTGATTGTGCACCACTGGTTTGGCTTCGTGAAACACCTGATGAATAATTTTTGGGTCCACTTCAAACGGTGTGGGTGAGCTATGTCGGCGATCCCAGGAGCAGGCAAACTGGAGGAATCCACGTTCGTCACTGGCTAAAAACAAAGCGGCGCGGTCGGCGGGTACCAGTTCCAGGGCCGTAGCGATAATCTGCGGAAAAAGGTCTTCCTTCGTTTCAGTTCGCGTTCGGCTTTGGGTCGCATTGAGCGAGGCTTCTTCGCCTTTTTCATCCAGATCTGGTGACTCTTCCTCATTGAGATACACCATAAATGAGCGGCCCATCACAACGTGGTCCCCGTTTTTCAACAGCCGTTTTTGAATCGGGAGACCATTGACAAAAACACCATTTCGACTGTTGAGGTCAATGAGCCAGATTTGGCCTTCTTTATTGGCCAGACAGGCATGATGGCGCGAAAGCAACGGATCTGAAACAGCAATGCCACAGGCTGAACTCCGACCAATCAGGAGTTCTGGTGAACTCAATTCATAAGTAGCCCCGCGCAGGGGACCGGCAATTACCACAACTTTTGGAGGCATAGGGAGGGGGGAGACACCTACTGAATATCTGGTCTCACCAATTCAGGCGAGCACCAGCTTTCCAGCAGGAACTTAAAGTAAAGAAATTAATTCTAAATTAAAATTAAAATTTTTGAATTAAATTAAATCCGAATTTAACTCAAACCAATGACCTGAAGGTACATTGTAACTAAAAGCAGAGAAACTTTAACCTAAAAGTTGAGAATCAGCGAGAAATCTCATTCAATCAACCCGTCATAGAAGTGTAAATTACTTATATAAAGAACTTATGACTGATCTTCATAAAGACGGCGCAGGGTTAAAAAGATCTGGCACAGGACTTGCCCTGGATAAAATCATCTGAGTTTAGATTTTTGAATTGCCTCTCCTGGATCGGTTTTTCGATCTGAACTCTTTTTCGCTGACTTACACGGTTGGATAAGTTGGATAAATGGCTGTAACCTGACTCCGTGTAAGCCAGCAAAACAATTTTACCTGAAGCACAGATTATTTTTCCGGGTACCTGAAAAGGCCATTTTATTCGGTTTTCTATCACATCAGTTGGTGTTGTACAGCGTTCCATCTCCTCAAGTGTTAACTCTCTCAAGCGCGGGTGGTTTTCCACCGGCGCTCTTTTTTTCTTGCCAGAAAGGCTGGCTCAAGGCTAGGTTTTAGGATCAGGCAACGGAGGTCGGGGTTCAGGACTGAGGTTGGCGTTGCGGTTCGGCGCTGCTGCCTGATGTTTTTATTCCAAAAACGACTCCTGATTTCAATATGAGTGTTTCCAAACACAGTTCGTTTCAGGTGAAAGCAACCACCTCACACTCAATCTCGCGTCATCCGGATCCGGGCCCTCTTTCTCCGCGCTTGATATTGTTTAACAAGCCGTTTCAGGTCTTGAGCCAGTTTTCAGATGATACGGGGAAAGCCACGCTGGCTCGCTATCTGTCGATTCCCGATATTTATCCGGCTGGGCGGCTGGATTATGATAGTGAAGGGCTGCTGATTTTAACCAGTTTCGGAAAGCTCCAGCACCTGATTGCACACCCCAAAAACAAACTGGCAAAAACATATCTGGTTCAGGTCGAAGGAATCCCAACAACTGACCAGCTCTCTCAACTGAGCGCCGGTGTCAAACTCAAGGATGGACTTACCCGACCAGCCCAGGTTGAAGCCATTTCACCTCCTGAGTTGTGGCCCCGTGTGCCGCCGATTCGGGAACGCAAACAGATTCCGACCTCCTGGCTCAAACTAACAATTTCTGAGGGGCGCAACCGGCAGGTACGCCGGATGACGGCAGCCGTTGGATTACCGACGTTGCGGCTGGTCCGTAGTCAAATTGGTCCCTGGTCGCTCGGAACACTGTTGCCGGGAGAGTGGCGAGAGCTTCCCTGCCCTGTCTCACAACTTGAACTTGACCGTCTGATGAAATAGAAGCTGTCCGGTGTTGAGTGTCGCGAGATCAAATCTTTCTCAAGTGTATTTTGTTCCTTCTGAATGGGTTACACCTATAAACTTTCAGAAAAAGAGACCTGACTGGAAGCATCGGCGCTTCCAGGAAATAGACATCTGACTTCTGACTTTCCCCTGGAACCTTTCGATGCGTCGTCACCTCAATCATTCAAATCGCCCATCCACACTCGGGATTCTGGGTTTTGGCAGTTTTGGTCAATTTATGGCCAAAACGCTATCGCCCTATTTCTCAATTTCGGTGTGGGATTTGGCCGACCGTTCGCAAACGGCTCAGGCGCTGGGGCTGCAGTGGGGAACCCGCGAGGAAGTCCTGGCCCAGGAACTGGTCTGTTTGGCCGTCCCGGTTCAATTCCTGGAGGCCGTTCTGACGGAAGTTAGCCATCGCTTCATTCCAGGAACGCTCGTCTTTGATGTTTCATCGGTCAAGGTCAAACCAGTTGAACTGATGACGGCCTTCCTTCCTCCAGAGGTTGAAATCATTGCCACCCATCCGCTTTTTGGTCCTGAAAGTGGAAAAAATGGCATTCATGGCTTGCAGATTGCCTGCTGCCCGGTCCGGAGTTCCAGGTTTGCCTGTTTTACTGAGTTTCTTTCAACCCGGCTTGGCCTGCGGGTGATTGAAACAACACCTGCCGCCCATGACCAGGCGATGGCCTATGTGCAGGCTCTGACCCATCTGGTTGGAAAAACCCTGCATGCCCTCAAAATTCCTGAACTCAAACTTGAAACCGTTGCCTATCGCCATTTGTTGGAAATCGAAAAACTGCTTGGCAATGATTCTGAGGCACTGTTTCAAACCATCCAGCGTGAAAATCCTTTTGCTGAAGCCGTCCGCCAGGATTTTCTGAAAAACCTCGCTGAAATTAGCCATGGAATTGATTGTCCCCAGAACGTCTCACAACCTGATGGACCGCGCCGTGAGTAATCCCATACCTCAATGACGAGGCGACCCGTCCATTGAGGCAGCAAAATGGGATTCAATCATTCTCCATTCCCTCAATTTCGCCCAAAAGAGCGATCTTTTCGTCAGTTGTGGCCGCTGATGTGGTTGGTTGAACCCGAACCAAAGGACATCAAGAAGAGGGTGGAAGTCAGTTTTCGTCACCGCGAAGGCTCGATTTTGGTGAACTTCGATTCCACTCAATGACCTGGTCGAGACTGATCTTTGAGCCAGGCGGTGCTACTTTGGGCAAAATTGAGATCATTCTCAATTCTCAATTCTTCATTGCGATGCGGCAACTGCCCCAAAAGAGAAGAGGGCCATCAGGTATGTCGAGGTCATACC
>CAZXCE010000676.1:0-4680 GCA_964639175.1 uncultured Clostridia bacterium | reverse complement strand
ATGTTAAGCGCCTGGTTAACCGCAAAGGAAAGAATTATTTGGAAGGAAAATGGCGCCGAACAAATACGGCAGCCTGGGAAGGTGTTGTCTCCCTGCTCCAGACCGAAGGTGGTGATGCCGCCGCCGCACCCGACCCACCAGCCGCCGATCCCAACGCCGCGCCGGTCGAGGAAAACGAGACCTACGTTCTACATAACAAAAATGGGAAAACACTGCACATTTCAGAAGGAAAAGAAGGAATCCGTTCCAGTAGTGGCGGCTCGGACGAGCAAAAAGGATGGAAATTTGTGCATGCCCCCGGAAAATATGCCCGCTACTACCGCATTATTCCGGCTGGGAAAGATGATCATTGTTTAGAGATTGACCCCAAAGATGGCAGCGTCCACGTTCGGGCAATTGAAGACAAAGATTCTGGCGAACAATACTGGTCGCTTGAGAAAGAAGGCGAATTTTTCTTCCTCAAATGCCTTGGCGCCGCCGGAACACAGGTTCTGGACAATGATAATGAAGAAAGCGGCAACACCATCATCCGCCGCAAAGAAGATGATGCCACCAGCCAGATGTGGAAAGTGGAAAAACGGTAATTTCATTTAAGAGTCAGCCACCTGATCGAGATGTGCCTGCTCGAACGGAAATGATTGGGATCAAACAGGATATGTTTGGAAATGACAATCAGAATCCTGACGCTTGCCTGCTGTCTGCTGACTAAATTGCCCAAAAGGAGTTGATCATGAAACGCACCTGGCTCAAGAACTGGTTTGTTCTCATTGTATTCGCGGCATTGATGATAAATATGGTGCCAGCCACCCTGGCCCAAACAGATCCGAAACCATTTGACCCGAACAAAAATAAACCGCAAGAGTGGATGAACCTGCCGGAAATCATCCCCTTTGCCAATCCTGATGGAAGCATTGATATTGCCTGGAGTGATCATTCAGCCACCCCGCCGAAGATTTATCTCACCCGGTTTGTGAAAAACGCCGACGGATATGCCCGGTCGAGTGCTGAAGAACTCCCCAGCCTGGGTGTGCTGGCAGGGTTTACCAAAGACGAAAAGGGCAATGTCTATCACCTGACTGCCGAACTGGGGAAAGGCGAAGATCCCAAACGCATTGTGCTCTATAAAAACAAGCAACTGTTCTGGGAAATGAAAACTCAGGATGGTGATGGCCCGCCTCAGTCGCCCAAACTGCCGTGTGACAGCGGGACTTCCCAGATTGTGACCGGCGCCGGGAAGTTGTTTGTGGATATCAATTTGCTTCCAGCACACGCCTATAACGTTATTCTCGATCTGGAAAACCCCCGAGCCAATGCCCAGCGGTATGCACGGGAAACCCTCTGGCATCACAATTTTGATCAACGGGTACTCTTTGATGGGAAAGATTTTATCGCGATTGAAAACCGCGACCACGAAGTCACTCTCTCAATGATGAAATTCAGTCCAACCGAAAGCTACCCGTTTTCGCCCTATGCCGAACGACTGCGCTCGGTGTATACGCGCACCAACAACGGCAACAGCACGTTCACCGAATTAGGCGACATTGCGGTTGGAGCTGGCGATGGAAACGGGTATCTGGTGTTGTTTGCCAGCGAACGTGACTGGGATGACCAGATGGCAGGTTTGAACAAGCCCGGCGAACAAACCGGCCTCAACGGACAACTCCTGCCCCGTGACCTGGCAGTGATTCATGTCAGAAAAGATTTCGACCGCCAGGAAATCAACTGGAAGAGCATCGAAGCCGAACGGGAAAAAGACGGGAACTCAATTTCGCAGGCGCCAAAACTGGTGGATACGACCAGTGTGGTCAACAGTGTTGGAGCCGGGAAAATTGTTTCGTACAAAGCCGAAAACGATGGCTGGGACTGGCCAAATTATAATGCCGATACCGCCAAATTGATCAAATCAGGCGACCTGGCCGAGCGTGCCTATAAAACCGGCGGCGTGAACTGGCTGACTGCATATGGTGATCGGTTTGAAACTGCAAAACGGTTGCCACCTTCGGGGAAACCCTTTACGACCGTGACCAACCCCAAACTGGTGCGGGTCGCTCCCAATAATTATATTGCCATCTGGGAAGAACAGAGCGGTACCCGAGTTGATGGACAACCACTGACCGTTGCCAAAACCTATCAGACAACCAAAGCCATGGGGCTCACGCTGGAAATGCAGGGAAGTCGGGTTCAAATCACCAAATCCCCGATAAATGATCTGGGCAAGGTCCGGCTTATGCCTTTTGACGATGCTTTTGACCTGGGTGGGAAAGCCGCGTTTGTCACAGGTGATGAAGCTTCGAAATCACTGAAACTCCACGTGATTGATGCCGAGTTGAACTACAAAGCCGTGACATTGCCATTGACCGGCGATCTGAAATCAGCGACTTCAAAACCTGTTCCCCCGGAAACCAAAACGAGCCCGAGTTCAGATGTGAAACCAGCGCCCGCCACCGGCTTTGACTTTTTTGAATTAGACGGCGTCGGCGTCAAATTTGCCCGCAACTGGACCAATACCCGCGATAAACAGGCGAGGGTGATCAGCTCAACGAGCCCTGATAAAAGTGTGTTGTTGTTCCTCAAGGGGACCGAGTTCACTTCTTACGACCCGGTACAGGAGGCGATCTTCGATATTCTCGAACCGCTCTTCCCCGGACTCGAAGCATTGGAAGAAGTAACCACCGAACACGATATTTTCAAGGGTGGGCTTGGACTGCGCCTGGTGACCTATACCGCAGAATACAAAGGAGATCCTGTCAGGATTTCAGTTGAATTTGCGAAAGATACCTCTGACGACGCAGCCCCCACCGTGTTGTTGATCCGATGTGTAAAAGAGGGAGACCAGAAATTCGAATCGGTTATTTCTGATGTGTCGCAATCCCTGACCAAAACAAACCGCCGTGGCAGATAGAGTTTAAGAGCCTTGGATCCCTCAATTGATTAACGATTGAGCCTTTCCAGATACCTGATTTCAGTCTGGAATCACTTTTCATCACAAACATTTGTAGTGTCAGCCTGCTTGAGGCAACTGCCGGGAAGCGAATGTGTTTTAACCAGCTTGAAGGAGAGCTAAAAGATCATGAAACAGCGAGTGAAACAAGTTATTGCCTGTGCCGCAACCTTTGGAATGCTTGGAATGTCAGGTCTCACCACACTTCCGGCTCAGGCCAAAACCGGGAATTTGGGAACCCCAGCCGTTAAAAAAGTTCACAAGAAACCCGTTTTGGATCTGGTCATCAATGTGTTTGGGAAAAAAACCGGGTTTGACCCCATACAATTTGGGAAAACCCTTTCCCAGGTTGCTGGTGTCTACAATATTCCGTTGTCAAAAAATACAAAGAAATTGTTTGGTGGACTCACCCCAACCGAACCCAATCCATATCGGATGGATGGCGCTCGGATTCAGCATGCCACGTATGTCAGCGGCTCCGCTGCCAGCGCAAACGTTTCCCCAGTCAGTTTTCTCCAGGAGGAAGCCGCCCCCTCAGAGGAAGAAGAGGAAGTTTACACCATGGTTGTTACCGTCGGGACCGATGATGCAGACGATGACGATGACGGCACGCCCGACACGGTAGATACCGACGATGACAACGATGGTTTTGAAGATACCAAAGAAGAAACCAACGTGGTTGACCTCGACACGCTGTTCGAAGGTGAAATGGCTGGTTTTGAAGACAAAGACAAAGCGGTGGGTGTGTACATTGAGGTTACCGACGGTGAACAAACCCACGAAATCAGACTTGAAACCGATGCTGATTCATTGGAAGAACAGGGCGAAGCTTCAGCCCGGTTTGAAAAGTATGGCGTCGAAGTGATGAAAGCATCATTTGTCGGCGGTACACCGGTTCGAACATTCGGCAAGCTCAATCGCAACGATATCAACACCGCCGTTTCGATTATCACAACCTTTGGCTCACCCGTTGCCAAAATGGGAAGTCAGGCTGCCGGGGCTGCCGGAGCGAAAAATGCTCAGGCCAACCTGTTGGAAGCCTCAAATGTGATTAAACTTGCTGACCAATCCGGACTGGCCAAAGAAGGCACCAAACTGGCAGTGCAGATTCTCAACACCAACGATGCGTTGAATAAATACAACGCCATGAAACCGAAAAAGTAGGACAGTTTATTGTCAGTAGTCAGTAGTCAGTAGTCAGTAGTCTGTTAACCCCGTTTGATTAAACTATTTGACTTTTTCCCGCTTGATTGGACAGCAATTCTTAGTTTGGATAATTATAAGCAAAATCAACGATTTAGCTCCACAGGATCGTTGTAAAATAGCCGTGGTGCGAAGCCCACGGGCCAAGCCAGGAGGCAATTTAACCCCTGCAATGGCGTTGTAAATGAGTGAATGCTTGAACCCAAGAATCAAACAAAGAAGTGCTGAAGTTAAGAGTTACTTTCTTTGAACTTATTGAACTACTGACTACTGACTACTGACTACTGACTACTGACTACAAACTACAAACTGGTATTCGCTTGAAACCAATGGAATCTGAGAGGAACTCACTATGCCTACCCGTTGCTGGACGACTATCTTTCAAACGCCGCTTTTCAATCTTGTCATCATCGTACTCGGGTTGTGTGCCTTTTCGACAACTGTTTCAGCACAGGTTGCCGATGGGGAATATGCCGTGGTCACCTCTGTACAGGACAAAATTTTAGGGTCGGGGAGAGGAGGTGGAAAAACAGCCA
>CAZXCE010000675.1:0-4698 GCA_964639175.1 uncultured Clostridia bacterium | reverse complement strand
GGTCGAGGGCTGGGAGTTGAGGGTTTGGTGGCAAACTCGGGGTGGAAGAAAATGAGGAGAAAATAAAAATGTTCGCGTGCGAACAATTTGTGTAAGCTCTTTATTCAAAGCAGCTTAATCCTGGTTTGTAATCCAAATTTGGAATGAAGTTATCGCATTTTTGGGAGGTTAAGTTACTGATGAAAATGTATTTCCCTCAGCCCTTAGCCCGATATCCTCAGCCCTCAGTTTTTGGCTCTAAAAAATGACATTACCGTTGCCATCTGACAATTCCTTGCCACCTGATCCAGAACACCTTCTCGCTGAGAATGCTGAACTCAGGCAGCAACTTGAGCAGATTGGGCTCCACCTTCAACTCCAGCGCGAACGGGTTGAAGAACTGGAATCATCTGTTTTTTTCAAATTGAAACAGCGGGTAGTTCGCTGCTTGAATGCCTGTGGTTTATCTGAGCAGGAAGCCTGGCGTGCCCATCAAACAGGGGGAATCCCCGGTATTGTGCAGGCCATCCTGCGGGTCAGGCTGAAGCGATTGTGGCAATTGCTGGGAGGTCACTTTCGTCCAAATCCAAACTATGAGTATGACCAGTGGACCCGGGCGCTTTTTCCAGGGAAAGATGCCTGCCGGGATCTTGAACGTGACTGCCGCCAGTGGAAGTACCAGCCGACAATCAGTCTGCTGATGCCTGTGTACAATCCGCTCGAATCTTTTCTGGTCGAAGCGCTGGAATCGGTCCTGGCACAAATTTATCCATTTTGGGAATTGTGCATTGTGGACGATGCTTCGACGATGCCGTATATAAGGCCGGTACTTGAAGATTTTGCCGCCCGTGAACCGCGCATCAAGCTCCGGTTTCTTGAAAGAAACGGGCATATTTCGCACGCTTCAAACGTCGCCTTAGAACTGGCTACCGGTGAATTTGTTGGGCTTGTGGATCACGATGATGTGCTGACGGTTGACGCTTTGTTTGAAGTTGCCAAACAGCTCAACACCTCACCGGCGACTGATTTTTTGTATTCAGATGAAGACAAACTCAATGAGTCTGGCCAGTTCAGTGAGCCATATTTCAAACCGGACTGGTCGCCCGAATTGTTTCTGTCGCAAATGTTTACGAGCCATTTCAGCGTTTATCGGCGGGAACTGCTCAACCGCCTGGGTGGGTTTCGCACCGGGTTTGAGGGAAGCCAGGATTACGATCTGGTTTTGCGCGTGACAGAGCAGACTGACCGGATTCTTCACATTCCAAAGGTCTTATATCACTGGCGAATGCACCAGGATTCGGCCAGCTCAAACTATCAGGCCAAGCCCTATGCCTATGTGGCCGCTCAAAAAGCCATCACTGAAGCCCTGACACGGCGTGGGGAACCTGGCTTGGTTCAGATCAATATTCGACACCCTGGGTATTACACCGTCCGGTTTGACCGACCTGCGGCAGTGTCAGTTGGCTTCATCGTTTTTGGAACCGGCGATGTCAAACAACTTGTTGCCAGTGTTGAATCGTGGTTTACCAAAACGACACTTTGCCCGACATCGGTGGTCAGTTGTCTGGTTGAGGCTCAACATCAATATCTAAAAAAGTTGATTCCAACGACGGTGAAATCAGTTCACCGGCTTGAACCATCTCATGGAATTCTCAGCCCGGAACTGCTCAATCAGGCTGTCCGACAGACAGACACTGAGATCATCGTTTTTCTCAAAGCCGGATTGGTGGTTGAGTCTGAGGAGTGGCTTGAGCTTCTGGTTGAGCCGGCGTGCCGGCCTGCAATCGGAGCTGTTGGGGGAATTTTGCTCCAGCCTGGAAGACTGGTGCGAAGTGCCGGACTTGGCCTCAATCAAGCTGACATCGCGGCTGAACTTCACCAGGGTTTGCCCGGCACTGCCTTTGGGTATCATGGAAACCTCATTACCAGTCACAATGTCGCGGCGCTTCCACTGACCGGGTTGGCCTGCCGGAGAGCGGTGTTTTTGGCCAGTGGTGGCCTCAATTCACAGTTAAAAGCCAGGTTCTGGGATGTTGACCTGTGTTTGCGAATGTTCAAAGAAGGCTATCGGCACGTTTGTGTACCGCAGGTCCGAATGTTTGACCCCGAGCCAGTCCGAAGTCGTCAGACAAGGTTGAACCACGATCCGGACGCTGAATGGATGCGGCGTCAATGGGGCGCCCAGCTTGAACGCGACCCCTATTACAACCCCAATTTGAGCCGCCAGCCAATGAATTTTTTGATCAGGTAGCGCTTTGAAGAAGAACAACGCCCCAGGCATAAGCCTCGCTGAGCTTGCACGCCATAAGCTCCGAACGATACTCTTCATCCTTCATTCTCATTTTTTATCCCAACCCGCTGACGCAGGTGGTACTGACTTCTTCAATTCTCATGACTCCTCGGCTTGTCATTTATGATGCTGCCACCCGAGCGTGGCTTCAATTTCAGCAGCCAGTGCAAATTCTGACGACTTCGTCGGTGGATGACGTGTTGCCCCTGATGCAGTCCGTTGACCGGTTGGTGAATGAGCAAGGGTATTTTGCCGCTGGGTTTTTGAGTTATGAAGCGGCATCAGGTTTTGACCCGGCGTTGCCAACCCACCCTCCGGGATCCTTTCCGTTGCTCTGGTTTGGGATTTTTGATCGAGTCGAGCGTCTGACTCTGCCTGAACCGGCAACGGTGGCTGGGATTGACTGTCAGTGGGTGCCTTCGATCAGTCGGGCTGAGTATGAGCGGGCATTCCATCAGGTCAAACAGTATCTTGGCCGGGGTGAGACGTATCAGATCAATTTCACCTTGCGCTTGAAGTCACACTTTCACGGCAATCCCTGGGACTGGTTTTTGACGCTGGCCCAGGCACAGCAGGCTGACTATGCGGCGTATGTTGATCTTGGACCGCTGGTTCTGTGTTCGGCCTCGCCGGAATTGTTTTTCCAGCTTGATGGGCAACAATTGATTTCGCGTCCAATGAAGGGAACGGCGGCCAGAGCCTGTACCTCGGATGATGATCAGGCCCAGGCGCAATGGTTGTTTCACTCTGAAAAGAACCGGGCCGAAAATATTATGATTGTGGACATGATCCGCAATGACATCGGGCGGGTCGCACAAATTGGGAGCGTCACGGTTCCAAAACTCTTTGATATCGAACGCTATCCGACGGTCTGGCAAATGACTTCGACGGTGGCGGCCACGACGGACGAACCCCTGTGGAAGATTGTGAAAGCGCTCTTCCCATGTGCTTCGATTACCGGGGCGCCAAAAGCGCGTTCAATGAAGATCATTGCCGAACTCGAATCTGCCCCCCGGCATATCTACACCGGAAGCATCGGCTATCTTGCGCCAGGGCGGAAAGCACAGTTCAATGTGGCAATTCGAACTGTGGTGCTGGATCGGAGAACCGGGCAGGCAGAATTTGGCGTAGGCGGCGGGATTGTGTGGGATTCTGAGCAGAAAGATGAGTACCAGGAGTGTCAGACCAAGGCGAAGGTGCTGACCAGCCGGTGGGATGATTTCCGGTTGTTTGAATCACTGCTCTGGACACCCGAAGATGGCTATTTTCTGTGGTCAAACCACCTGAGTCGGTTGCGTGATTCAGCCGCCTATTTTGGGTTTGTGGTGGATGAGTCCAGGCTGGTTGCTGAACTGGAGCAGCTTGCCCGACACCTTCCACGGCTGGCACATAAAGTGAAAGTGAGCGTTTCGCGTCGTGGGGAACTGAGCCACGAGTGCCTTGCTTTGCCGGTTTCGCCGGCGCCAGCAATGGTCAAGGTGCGATTGGCTCTGTCGCCAGTTCAGTCAGGCGACCGATTTCTGTATCACAAAACGACCCGACGCGAAATCTATACCCAGGCGCTGGCACAATTTCCTGAGTGTGATGATGTCATCTTATGGAACGAGCGTGGCGAAATAACTGAAAGTACAAGGGCAAATGTAGTTATCCGAATGAACAGGAAGCTGGTTACACCACCGGTTTCCTGCGGGTTACTCGCGGGAACCTTCCGGAACTGGTTAATCGAAAAAGGCGAACTCACCGAACAGATCATTTCCCTGGCTGATTTTGAGCGAGCGGAAGCCCGCTTTCTGATCAATTCCGTCCGCAAGTGGCAGATGGTTGACTTGTTCGATGGGAGTTTTCAGGAAGATGCGGTTGTCCCGCACCGCCTTTCTCGCTAGGGTTGGCGACCAAATCTATCTTTCCCGAAAAATATCCAACTATGAACAATACATTGATCAAAGCTTTGCCCCTGATGTTTGGAATCGGAGTCTGTCTATGTGGAATTCTCAACTCGATGTCTGTTCAGGCTCAGGTGATACCACTTGATATTGCCTTTACCCCGGCGATTGAAACCGCAAAACCTGAACCGACAGAGCGATTTCCAGGAGAAGCGGAAATTGATTCGCTGCTCACTTTTTCTGGCAAACCATCTGTTCCTCAAACAAGGGAAGACTCACCGCTGCCTCAAAACCCTCAGCCGTCAACCCCGTCAGCCGATCCTGGTCAGGTGAAAAAAGACCCGTATCAGGTCAACCCCTTGATTGCCCGTGGGGTGGCGACGATGGATGGGTATGAGCCATTAAACGGCAAGGAACGCTGGAAACTCTACTTGCTCCAGACCTACTCGCCCGCCGTGGTCTTTCGGATTATCGGGCCTTCGATTGGATATCAACTGGGCGAGGTGCCACCCGAATGGGGCAACAATTTTGGTGGGTTTGGCCGGT
>CAZXCE010000674.1:0-4700 GCA_964639175.1 uncultured Clostridia bacterium | reverse complement strand
TCTTCCCAATCGTTTCCCGTGATTTGCACGGGGGTCTGGTCAACCGAAGCCTGAGCCAATCCACCCACGACCGACCATCCGGCAGGATGGCATCGTGGGTACACGACTCAAGCTCGACCCTTGAGGGCCGAGTCTATTGACCGTCACCTGGACTGTGGGAAAGCTCGATGATGTGAACGGAAAACATAGGTTGTAAGAAGCGAGTTGTGAATAGTAAGTCGTGAGTAGTTAATCAATTGTTATGATGAATAACAGTCCAACTCTTTTCAAATGGTGAGTTTGACCTGACTATTTGCTACTCGTTACTCACGACTCGCTTCTACTTCGCTCATTCACTCTTCTTTCAGGTGTTTGCGGAAGACAAGGTGGTTGGAAAGCAGGAAATTGATCAATGAGCAGGCAACAATTGAGATCAAATTAACCAGTTGGACAGGGAGATGCAGTTTTTCGTGCAGCAACTCCATAAACACAATTGCCCCCAGGATCGATACCAATCCATTGGTCAAGTTGAAGTTGACACAGCGGAGCCAGCGATCCTTCCAGGTCAGGCTTGGCCGGTCGTTCCAGGTCCATTTCTCATGCCAGAAGAAGTTGTGAATCACAGCCAGTTCAACGGCGATGACCATGGCGACCGATGACCGCAGACCAAGCCAGTGAGACAAAATTTCAAGCATCAGTGTTTGGAGCGCCATTCCGACGGCGCCGACGGCATTGAATTTTAACCAGTGCCAGCCAAGTGACTTCAGGGTTTCACGGGGAGACAGGTCACTTTCAACCATCACACACGCTCCAGGTTATAGAGGGTTACGATGTTTTTGAGCACCGCAATCAGGAACGTAATCCCCATGCCGATGATGCTGCACACCCCGCCCACATCATAGAGCAGGTATTTGTGGCCCAAAATGGTTGAGAAGGGGTGGGTGATCAAGAAGAAATTTCCAATTGCGAGGACAATCCGTAGTTCAGTTGGGCCAAATAACCCATAGGAGACATTGAATTTACTCAAAGTATAGGCTGAAAGATTCGAGTTGATCATCAGCATGTAGTAGACCGTAAGCAACCCAAAAGCGACCCGTTCGCTCATATACCCCGAAACTGCCATTCCGCCAATTAAGAAGAAAAAACCAATCGTGTCGATGATGTGATCAACATAAAACCCATATCGTGGACGTTGTTTTTGCCGGTATCGAGCCAGTGATCCGTCCAAACTGTCACCAAACCAGTTGAGTAACAGGCAGACGTTGACCAGGGTGAGATAGAGCACCGGGTTTGATTTACTGATCGAATAGAGGGCGCCGGCACCGACCAGGGCCAGAAACCCCAGCAGCGACAGGTGATCAGAATTGACCCAGGCTGGCAATTTTTGTACACAAAACTGAATTGCCCGGCGTTCAAGTGGTGCGGTTAACCCCGCAAGCTGACGTTTTGCATCTTTGAAGTCTGATTTTTCCATGATTTTTCTTGGGTGAAGCTGGGTTGATACCAACGATAAGAGGTGAAGTATGAATGATCAGAGAGCTAACTATCTGTTTTTCAGGCAGATGCCATTGTTACAACTCATGATTCATCATTCATGCTTGAAAACCCAGGTCTGATGTCATCAACCAGAACACGGTTGTCCTTTTCTACAATTCCACGTTGCTTTGATCAAAAGGCGATTTCAAACATTATGAAACTCTTCTCACTGAGCTTGTTTGTGGTTCTCCTGTTTTCAACGGCTGTTGTCGCACAAAATTCACCAACTGAATCTCAATCTGGTTCGCCAGCGTCCCCAACTGACGCCACGTCGTCACCCACTGGGTCAACCCTGGCTGAGGTTGACCGACTTCGGATGGAAGGCTTTGCTGCGGTGTATAACATTGACTATACCACTGCGAAAAAAGACTTCCGCCAGATGATCGAACTTGACCCCGAAAAACCCGCTGGCTATTTGTATGTGGCCAATGCCCTCTGGCTGGAACAACTCAACAAAAGCCGTCGCCTGCAAATCGGTGTTTATAATGACGATTCATTTTATTCAGAAACCAAGGAAACCATAGACCCCAAATTTGACAAGGAATTTCGCGACTTGCTGGCCAAAGCAATTGCTAAAGCTGAAACTCAACTCAAAACAACACCAAAAGACACGCAGACGTTGTATTTTCTTGGTGCTGCCCATGGTGTCCTTGCGGCATATGAAGCCACCGTTGCCCGGTCATTTATTTCAGCCCTCAAAAACGGAGATAAATCCGTAGACCTGCACCGCAAAGTCCTCGAACTGGACCCAAAGTTTATGGATGCCAATTTGACCATTGGCATGTACAACTACGTGGTTGGTTCACTTCCTTTGCCAGTCAAAGTGCTGGCGGCGATGGGAGGGTTTCGCGGTTCAAAGAAAAAAGGGCTGGCCTTACTCGAACAGGTTACTGAGCAGGGAACATATGTCCCGGATGATGCCCGCGTGATTTTAACTGCATTGTATAAGCGCGAAAAACGTTATGCAGACGCGCTCCGGCAACTTGAAGTCCTTGGGAAGAAATACCCTGCAAACTACCTGGTCAAAATGGAGACCGCCGATGCTCTGATTCGGCTTGGAAAGTTTGATGAAAGCTCGAAATTGTTTACCGAACTGCTGGCTGATCCGCGAACTGCCACCTCACGCGATTTAATCGAGTACCAGTTTGCCGAAGCCCTAGCGGCACAGGATCGTGATGCCGATGCGGCTGAACACTATACTGCCGTGATTGCTTTCAAAAATGCCAACGCCGACCTGGTGACGCTGTCTCATCTCAAGCTTGGTCAGATCAATGATCTGTTGAACCTGCGCCAGGCGGCGGTGGCCCAGTACAATAAAGTGTTATCACGTAAAAACGTTTTTGACTCGCAAGATCGAGCCAAAGAATGGTTGAAAAAACCCTACGTTCGCTCCCGGAATGAAGCCAAACCGGACACCCCAGCCGAACCCTAGCCGAATGAAGAATGAAGAATGAAGAATGAAGAATGAAGAATTGAGAATGAAGAATGAAGAATGAAGAAATTGTTTGGTTCTTGGTTCTTGGTTCTTGGTTCTTGGTTCTTGGTTCTTGGTTCTTGGTTTCGAAAACCCGGAACCCGGAACCCGGAACCCGGAACCCGATGTTTTCTTCATTCTTCATTCTGTTCTTTTGTTGCCCACTGTTTTAAGACTCTGGTCAATTTCTCCAGGGTTACTGGTTTTGAGAGGTAATCATCCATTCCAACTGCCAGGCATCTGGTCTGGTCCTCCTGGGTGGCATTGGCAGTTAACGCGACAATTGGAATTCTGGAAGGCGTTGGACCTTTCATCTGTGTTTGCTCAAGTCGCCGAATTTCAAGCGTGGCTTCGAATCCATCCATTTCAGGCATTTGACAGTCCATCAGCACTAGATTATAGGTGGACTGCAAGAGGGCTTTGAGCGCTTCGGCGCCATTGGCTACGACATCCACACGACATCCCAAATTTTCCAATAATTTTCGCGCGACTCGCTGATTGGTCACGTTGTCTTCAGCCACTAAAACCTGGAGGGGGTGAACTGATTCAACCGCGGGCAGGGGGGCCATGGCCTGTAATTTGATCGTTGGTGGTTTGTGGGCAACCTTTAAGGCATTGCGTAAGATATTGTAAAAGGTAGATTGGTGAACGGGTTTGGTCAGGTAGTGCAGATGTTCAGCCCGGACCAGTTCAAGTGCTTCACGATCTCCGAGGGGAATCATCATCACCAGCCGAAGGTAGTCCATAGCTGAATGAGCCCGGATGGTGCGAACCAGTTCGATGCCATCACCTTCAACCAGCTTACGATCCACGAGCACCACCCGAAACGGCACCCCCTGGCGTTCAGCCGTCTGAAGCCGGGTAAAAGCTTCGCCAATGGTTGTGATCAGTTCGGAATTGATGCCATAGGTCTGACAATATCCACGCAATACCTCGCCACACACCGGATTATCTTCAACCATCAGAAGCCGTAACCCCAGGAGTTGAGAGGTTGTGACCAGTTCTGGATTCGGAGCTGTAATGTCAAATCGCGCTGTAAACCAGAACGTGCTGCCGAGCTTGAGTTGACTGGTGACCCCAATGTTTCCGCCCAGGAGTTCAACCAGTTGTTTGGAAATCGCCAGGCCAAGCCCCGTACCACCAAATTTGCGGGTGGTTGAACCATCTGCCTGAGTAAATGAAGTAAATAAACGGGCAAGTGTTTCAGGGGGAATCCCAATCCCGGTATCAATCACTTCAAACCGGATCAGGCCCTGATGCGCATCAGTCTGGGCGGCAGGTTGAACCCGGACGAGGATCTGCCCTGTCGTGGTAAACTTGATCGCGTTATTGATTAAATTCACCAGGATCTGGCGGAGCCGTAATGAATCGCCATAAAGCTGGGTCGGGACATCTGGATCAATCTGGACAATCAGTTCCAGGTTTTTCCGATGGGCAAATTCAGCCAGCAGGTTGGTAATTGACTCAATGGTTTGTCGAAGGTCAAACTCAAGGTTTTCAAGCTCCAGTTTCCCGGCTTCAATTTTCGAAAAATCCAAAATGTCATTGATAATCGCCAGCAATGCCCGACTGGAGCTATTGATGGTGTCAGCACATTCACGTTGTTCTGGGGTAAGTTGTGATTCGAGTAACAACTCGGCCATGCCAATAATACCGTTCATGGGGGTTCTGATTTCGTGACTCATATTGGCCAGAAATTCACTTTTGGCAA
>CAZXCE010000673.1:418-4708 GCA_964639175.1 uncultured Clostridia bacterium | reverse complement strand
TCCTTGGAATCAATCCTCATCGGGCCACGGTTGGAAAAATCGGGGCCGAACTCGATTTACTCACCGAAGTCATCGGCGGCTTAAAGATTGAGGACACACTGGTCAGGACCAAAATCCTGGAAGACATTTCTGAAGTCATGGGAGGACTTAATCGGGCGCGGGCAATTGTCGAAGCTCGCCGCAAGGAACTGCTGTCACGCGAAAGCGTGGCCGAATTTGGCGCTCAGTTCAAACTCTTTGCTCAGAGCGTTTCCAGTGCCCTCAGTCTGGCTGATTCGCCCGAAAAGTGTGATGCCCAGATGGGCACACTCATGCTTCGGCTGGAAGAAATCGAAAGCCGATTCAGCGAATTTGACGAGTTTCAGGTTCAGTTGGCGGAAAAACGCGACGACGTGATGGAAGCCTTCCAGGCCAAACGGCAAATGCTGGTCGAACAACGCCAGCGCCGGGCCGAACACACGTTTCAGGCTGCAGACCGTGTCTTGCAGGGGATCAAACGCCGCCTTTCAACTTTTAAAACCGCCGATGACCTCAACGCCTATTTCGCGGCTGATCAAATGGTGGCGAAAGTTCGCGAGTTGATTGAGACGCTCCGCAAACTCGAAGACAGCGTCAAAGCCGACGAAGTTGAATCACGACTGAAATCCACCCGCGAAGATGCCTTGCGGGTCCTGCGCGACCGGCAGGACCTGTTTGAAGGGACAGCGGTGGTGAAATTTGGACGCCACCGCTTGAGCGTCAACACTCAGCCTCTGGAATTGACCATGCTCCCACGCCAGGGCGTGATGATGTTTCATTTGAGCGGGACCGATTTCTTTCAACCAGTGGCAGATGCCGGATTTGATGCCACCCGCGAATTGTGGGAGCAATCACTCGTTTCGGAAACGCCGGAAGTCTATCGAGGTGAATATCTCGCTTTTTGCCTGCTTTCTGATGCCGAGTCCGGGAACCATAACCTGAGTCTGGAAAAGCTACGCGATGCTGAATTGTCGGAAACAGGTCTCATCGGAGCGGTCAGAGCGTATGCGGAAACCCGCTATGATGAAGGCTATGAACGCGGTATCCACGATGCCGATGCGGCGCTGATTTTGGCCAGGGTGTTGCAACTCTATCGAACCGCAGGCCGGTTGCGGTTTGCACCAGGGCCACGGGCGCTGGCCTGTCTGTTTTGGGCATTTTTGGATGATGATTTGAAGCGCGAACAATGGGGACGTCAGGCGCGAAGCCTGGCCCGGTTGCGAACAGCGTTTGGTTCCACTCCGGCGATTGAATCGCTCATTGGCGAGTTGATGGCGGCCATAACCGAGTTTTTGACGGCCAATCATATTCCGTTTAACCAGGAGGACATAACATTTGCCGGAACTTATTTGTTTGAAGAAATGAGCCGACCAGACCGGGTGTTTGTCACCAGCGGCGAAGCCGTGACCCTCAGTCAATCCTTTACCGATCACCTCAACCTCAATGGTCAGTGGCAGACGTTTGCGGAAGATTTAGCTGAACTGCGAGGTGATTTGGGGCAGAGTTACCGTCTGGCCAGTGCCTGGCTGGAGGCGTTTGTCGCCAGCGCCACAACCGAAAAAGCAGTTGAAACCCGGCTGGCCGTGACCGAAGCCGTGGCGTTGCTGTTAACTGATGGTCGGCTGGAACGAATGCAAAGCAGCACCATTCCGGGCCTGGTCGTAGACGGACTGCTGGGGCAGCACCCTCGACTTTCCGAACGCCGGTTGATGGTTCGACTTGATGAATTTCTGATGCGGTTGGGGCGGTTTCGAACCGAACGAGTTCCCAAATTCCGGGCCTATCAAGAGCAGCGTCATGGCCTGTTGCGGCGGGAACGTGAACGACTTCGACTGGATGAATTCACACCAAAAGTGATGAGTTCGTTTGTCCGCAACCGGTTGATCAATGATGTGTACCTGCCGTTGATTGGTGACAATCTGGCCAAGCAGATTGGGGTGATTGGTGACGGGAAACGCACCGATTTGATGGGGATGCTCCTGTTGATCTCACCGCCCGGATATGGGAAAACGACGTTGATGGAATACATTGCCAACCGACTTGGGCTGGTGTTTATGAAAATCAATGGACCGGCGCTCGGTCATAAAGTCACATCGCTGGATCCAATGGAAGCTCCGAATGCCACCGCTCGCCAGGAAATCGAAAAACTCAATCTGGCGCTCGAAATGGGCAACAACGTGATGCTTTATATAGATGACATCCAGCACACAAACCCCGAATTTCTGCAAAAATTTATTTCCCTGTGTGATGCCCAGCGCAAAATCGAAGGCGTCTGGAATGGTCAGACGCAAACCTATGACCTGCGCGGAAAACGATTTTGCGTCTGTATGGCTGGAAACCCGTACACCGAATCGGGCCAGAAATTCCAGATTCCGGATATGCTGGCCAACCGGTCTGATACCTATAATTTAGGCGATGTTTTGACGGGCCGTGAAACACTGTTTGAACTCAGTTATCTGGAGAATGCCCTGACCTCAAATCGGGTGCTGGCCCCGCTGACAACCCGTGAACCAGATGATGTGTACAAACTGGTCCAAATGGCCAAAGGCGAGGCGGTTCAAAGCGACCAGCTTTCGCATGGATATTCCGGCGTTGAAATCGGCGAGATGGTCAGCGTTTTGAAAAACCTGCTCCAGATTCAACAAACCGTGCTCAAGGTCAACCAGCAGTACATCCGGTCGGCTTCTCAGGATGACGCCTATCGAACCGAACCGCCGTTTAAGCTTCAGGGAAGCTATCGGAACATGAACAAGCTGGCTGAAAAAGTTGTGGCCGTGATGAACCCGGATGAACTGGAAAACTTGCTGGATGATCACTACCTTGGCGAATCACAAACCCTGACGACCAGCGCCGAACACAACCTGCTCAAACTGGCCGAGTTGCGCGGGCGGATGTCCCCAGAACAAACCAGCCGCTGGAATGAAATCAAACGCGGATTTGCACGGGTCAAAGTGATGGGTGGCAAAGATGATGACCCGGTGGTGAAAGTCACCGGTCAAATTGGGTTGGTCTCCGAACGGCTCGAAGACATTTGCGCTGCCCTGACAACCTTGCATTCCGTCACGGCACTGCACACTGAGCAAGCTGCCCGAAGCGGTGACCTGTCAACCTATTTGACCAAACTTGACCAGACGTTGAATGTGCTCCGGCGGGTCCAAACAACACCCGCAACTGACCCGGCATTGACCGCGCTGCTTGGCTCAGTCGCTTCGGGATTGGAAAAAGTCTTGACCCAGCAAGCGGCGCCACCAGCAATCGAAGTCAAAAGTGCCACGACCAACGGTGCCGAACTGGCGCCCTATCTCAACAAGCTTGATCAAACGCTTGAAAAACTGGCCACCACCAGCGCGAAAACAGCGGTTGTACAGACCCTGTCGCCGGGGGTCTATGACCTGCTCAATGAAATGCTGGTCAATGTTGAAAGTGCATTGCTGCCGATGGTGAGGTCACTGGCTCGTGAAGTCTCAACCACGCCAGGCGTTGAGACCAAAATTTCAACTCAGCTCGACCGAACTTTAAAAAACCTCGATATGCTCAAAGACCTGCTCAAGGCGCTCAGAAAAATTGAGACTGGGAAAGGCGTCTAGGGTTCAGGGGTCAAGGGTTCAGGGAAACACAGTTTTTCCAATAATTTAGACTTCCCGTAATACAACAGCTTCATTGCAAAATGGATTAGATACCGGGCGGTGATTGAGAGGAAAAGGACAAAAGGGTCATAAATTCAAAAACCCTGAACCCCGAACCCTGAACCCTGAACCCCAAACTACATTTTTTTGCGTTATTTCTGGAAATTTCTTTAGCGAATTCCTACCTTCTGAGTAGAATGGCTCCCGCCACCTTACTCGCAACTTTGATTGCCGAACACATTCTGAAATTGATTTTGTCTGCCAACAGTGACTTCTATGGCGGAAAGAACTGTCATTTGGGTGCTGGTGAAAAAACCTTGTCTTTCGCTTGAGATCAGCGGTCTGGTTGTGTCCAGTTGTTGGTACCAATGTTTGTGGAAAGATAGAAAATCAAGGTTTTTCTGGTCACAAATGCAGCCTGAACGAAAGCCACGGTCTACCTGAGTCAAAACCCCCAGGTAAACCAAATTTGCGATCACGCACCGCTAGTGTCACGGCAACACGGTCAAAATGCGCATCTTATTTTGCGGACTCCTTGGATTGATCCTCACACTGACATGCGGAACAACAGCAGTTTTTGGATTAGATCCAGCCAAAGCCATCACTCAATACAACCAGCGGGTCTGGCAGGACGGGTTGCCGCATA
>CAZXCE010000673.1:0-408 GCA_964639175.1 uncultured Clostridia bacterium | reverse complement strand
TACATCTGGTTGGGGACCTATGAAGGATTGGTTCGGTTTAATGGGCTCGATTTTACCGCCTTTGATAGCCGCAACACGCCAGCTTTTTCAGTCAATGGAATTCTGACTCTGGTGGAAGGTACAGACGGCTCACTGTGGATTGGAACCAATGGCGGCGGCGTTGTGAAATATAGTCAGGGGCGATTTTCAACCTACTCGACTTTGCAGGGGCTTTCGAATAACTACATTTTTTGTACCACGCTCGATAAATCGGGAAATTTGTGGGTTGGAACCGATGGCGGCGGAGTGAATTGCATTCAGGCAAATGGGACGATTACCAAAATCACGTCCAAAGATGGGCTTTCAAGTGATTATGTCCGATCCCTTACCGTTGATTCCAAAGGGATTTTATGGGTTGGCACCACTAAT
>CAZXCE010000672.1:0-4723 GCA_964639175.1 uncultured Clostridia bacterium | reverse complement strand
TCCGTTACCATGAAGCCTTCGCCTTTAGGCGATGGAGTATTCACTCTTCATTCTGCTTTGCTGCTGGGCGTTCCTTGCCTTCAAGTGCCTGTTTATACGCGCCATTTGGAACATCGCCAATGGCAATGGCCTGGGAGTAGGCTTCGACGGCGCTTTCACGCAGTTCGGCAAAATCATAAATGCGGCCAATCAGGAAATAAGCCTGTGAAACGAGCCATTTTTCTTCACCGGAAGCGAGTGAAATTGCCTGCCGGTACATTTCGACGGTGCGGGCGAGCCGTTCTTCCTGGGCGGCAATCCGGTCGCCTTCTTCAACATTTTCGTCTAATTCGTCTTTTGAAGGCGTGTTACTCAGGATTTGAGCCAGTCCGAAGACGGCACGGGCGTTTTTCGGATCTTCTTTCAGGATAGTTTCCAGGATGGGTTTGGCTTCTTTGTATTGGCGCGTCCGAAGCAGGGCATCGGCATCTGCCAGCCGACTGGCAAGGGTGGGAGCGGCAGGCAGGCTGCTCGTTTCACCTCGCCGTTTTTCAACCCGGGCCCGTAAGGCGCTGTTTTCAGCAACCCGCTTCTTTTCGCGTTCGGCATCAAAGGAAGCGAGCATTTTTGGAAGCAGGTCATCAATTTCCACACCGACTCGCTCCAACACGTCCATTTCTTCATAAAAATGATAGGCCAGCACGGCTCCGCGCTCATAGGCGGTTCCAACGTCATAGCGGGCATCTTCATCGCCATAGGGCTGAGCTTTGGTGGCGGCCCGGCGTCGAAGCCGGGCTTCTGAGGCACGAATGAGTGATTCGCGAACGATTTCATACACACTGCGCTGGAGCTGGGTGTCAACTCGATCTTTGTTTGGCAGGGTGTCTTTTACCATGACAATTTCAGGTCGTCTCAGGGCCACCGCTACGCCCGAGCGGGCCACAATCGGCTCTAAAACAAACCGCAACAGGGTGAGTCTGATGGCGGAAAGCGGTGGTGCTGCGTGCGGTCCAACCACCATCAAATAATCATCGCCCGCCCGGCGAAGCGTAATGGTATCAACCCCATTGAGCACGTCATTGCGGGTATAGACGCGGTTGGCGGGACCAAGCAAATCAGGCAGCACAAACAGTCGCCGGACTCGATTCTGTGGCTTTTGGGGGGCAGGTTCTTCGGGTTGCTTCTTTTTATCGGCTGATTTGTCTTTTGGAGGGTTGGTATAGCCCGGCGATGTTTGGGCATACCGGTCAGCCGGAGTTGAATCAGCCGGCAAGAGCAGGATTGGCCGGGTGTGGAGCAGCGACAAAACCTCAACCATTTGGGTATCAACGGCTTCGATGAGTGAAAGCGCTGACTGTTGATACAGTGGTAAATATTTGGGGATAAGCGATTTAACTGGTGTTTTTGCGTAAAATTCAGCTACCAGTGGCGCAAATTCAAAGAGTTCGTTGACATCGTTTGCCAGAAACTCACGATCAGCCGGCGGGGTAAACGTCGGCGGGGCGCCGAGTACAAAAGCCAGCGCAATATAGCCGGTTGCCTGTGCTTCGGGTTCACGTTCCAGTTGAACGTGGACTTTAAAAAAACTCTGGAGCTTGATCAGGAGTTGTGGGTCAATTGTCCCCAGATCTTTGCGGAGCTGTGCCCGAACGCTACTGGGCGGCATGCCTGGAGTTTCAACATCAAATCCAGCCGCATTGAGGGCGGCCATGACCACAAACATGCGTTCGTCTATCCCGACAAACGTGTTGTATTGCTGAAGCTCACGAATGGATTCAACCAGTTTGGCCACCTGGGGGTCGGTTTGGGGTGATTGAGAAGATTGTGGTTGTTGAGCCAGCAGGGAAGCGGAACTCGTCAGAAAACACAGGAGCAGGGCAAAACAAAGAGAAATACGCATGGAAACCTTGTACATCAGGGGTCAGGGGTCAGGGGTCAGGGGTCAGGGGTCGGGAAAAGACGAAAAGGACCTAAATTCGAAATCCCGGAATCCGGAACCCGGAATCCGGAACCCTAAAACGAAATCGTTCCGTCGTCGCTGATTTTGACGCTTGTGTCGCCAAAATCGCTTTCAGACAGTTGTTTCACGATTGGAATAATGGCTTTGGACGAATCAGCGAGCGGTCCGCCCGGTTTAATTTGCTTGAATGGATGAATTTTTCCACCTCGGAAGGCCCCGTCTTTGGGATCAATATGGACTTCCAAAATCATGGTTTTCCCAAGTTCTTCAGCCAGATTGAATTTGCCATAAGTGGCAAAATTGCCCAGTGAATAAGCAATGAAGCGATCTTTGTATACCTCCATGCCCCGACAGACGTGCGGCCCGTGCCCAATCACCAAATCGGCACCGGCATCAACCACCGTGCGCGCAAACTTGCGGAGGTTCCCACGGGTTTCGCCCAGAAAAATCTCTACCTGATCTGGAACGTGTTGATTAGCTGTGCCTTCGGCACCCCCGTGAAATGAAACAATCACCAGATCGGCTTTTTTGGTGGCCTCCGTTACCACTCGGCGGGCGATTTCAATGTCATTTACATTGTAGGAAACCGCGTTGGTGGCAAACCCGATAATGGCAATTTTGCGACCTTTGACGGTCATATAGGCAATGTCACCAATTTCGCCAGCGTGGGCAATCCCGAGTTCATCAAGTACCTTTTTGGAACTGGTCATCCCCTGCGAGCCAAAATCATTGGCGTGGTTATTGGCCAGACTCATGACATCAATCCCGGCATCTTTGAGATGTTTTCCATACCGGGTTGGCACTCGGAAGGCAAAGCAGCGGGTTGATTTGGGACCACATTTGGTGGTGGTGCCACCTTCGAGCATCGGGCCTTCGAGATTTCCAAACGCGAGGTCAGCCGAAGTCAGAATCGGTGTCGCTTCTTTGAGTAAATCAGCCCCATCGTTGGGCGGCAGCCCAGATTCGTCCGGGTAGGTTGACCCCAACATAATGTCGCCCACGCCCATAAACACGATATTTGAAGCCGATGTCGCTGCCGAAACCGGTTGAGCTGGTGGTTCCTTTGTGGCTGGGGCCGGGGTGGATGCTGGCGACTGAGCCGTGGCAGGTTGACCGTCAACTGTGCAGGCAACAACCAGTCCAAGAAAACAAAATCCGAGCAACAGCAAAATTCGTGATTTCATACAATTCCAGGGTGAAAGGATTGGGTGGAAAACCTCGGGTGGAAGACCTCGGGCTGGGGGCTTGGGACGATTGAAGGGATGAGGGATGAAAGATGAGGGATAAAAGAAAATCAGTTCTTCAACCCGCTGTCTTCAGCCCTCAGCCCAGTGCCTTTCATTCACAAACACACAAACAGCGAGGCAGGAAAACATCTCCCAAGCCCCGCTGTCTTAGTCGCCGTAAAAATGAAATGTGATGCCTGGCGTGGTTACTGCGGAAAGCTGGCCAGCGCTTTTTCTTCGTCGTCAAAGGTTTCGAAGACGGTCAAAAGCTTGGTAATAGCCAGCAGGTCCTGGATCTTTTTGGTGAGCTTCAACAACTTCAAACTGCCTTGTTGTTTGTTGACGGTGGTGTAGCTGCTGACGAGTTCACCGATACCGGAACTGTCAACATAGCTCACATCGCCAAGGTTCAGCAGGATGTATTTCGAATTTCCATCGAGCAGGGTCCGAATCGCTTCACGGAGTTGGACACTGCCCTCGCCGATTGTGATTTTCCCACTCAAATCGAGGATTGAGACGTTGCCTGAGGTTCGTTGTGTGATCTTCAGAGACATGGGCGCTGCTCCTTAAAAAAGGTTGAGTATGTGTTAACTTTTTTGAAAGCCCTCTGACCAGTACTCAGACTGGGTGAGAACAGACCTGAGTCCGTTTCACCTTTCAATCGGCTGAAAGACTGTCGGAGTCGGCGTCTTGAGGCGTTTCGGGCTTGCGTTTGATCATTCTGACCACCGTTCCACCTTGCGGATGGGTCGAAAAATTGACTTCGTCCATAAATGTCCGCATGTAGAAAATACCGCGTCCATTGGGGTTCAGAAGATTTGAGGGATCAAGCGGATCCGGTAAATGACTTGCATCAAACCCCCGGCCACGGTCCCGGATCGAGACGTCAATGTGCTGTTCAAAAATCGCAAACCGCACATCGACTGGCTTTTGTGAATCAAGTTGATTGCCATGTTTGATGGCGTTGATGACTGACTCACGCACCGCAAGCCCAACCCAGTGTGCTTCTTCTGGGGGAAACCCGACAATCTGCGTGATGTTGTCAGTGACGGCGGCCACCAGTTCGATAAAACGATAACTACTGTCAATTGTGAGTTCTATCACATTTTCCGCCGTATTCATTGTTAAGTAATTGCCCTTTCACGGAGAGTTTTTTCGGTATGCTGACAGAACCCGTTGCCGCCAGTCGAGACCCTGGATGTCGAACCCTTTTTTCCAGAAGCCAATCGTCAACGAAAACGACGTGGAAGGCAACTGTTTATTGCTGGCCAGCCAGCTCTGGGAAAAAGACACGATTCTGAGGAACTCTGACGGCCAACTCGCCCTGGACGGTACACGAAACCAATGCTCGGGGTAAATTGACTGCAGCAAAAGTGCGTTGTGCGTGATTGCTGGGTGCTGAATGTCTTTGACTGAACGGATGTTTGGGAAAAATTACGCCAACTTGTCTAGCATAGGCGCCCGGTTAAGTCAAGAAATGTCACTTGAAGGGCTGAAAACCAGGGCCTGGGGCAATCGAAGGGATGAGGGATGAAGGATGAGGGATGAAATAAAACCA
>CAZXCE010000671.1:0-4738 GCA_964639175.1 uncultured Clostridia bacterium | reverse complement strand
GGGGCGAGACCTGTCCGGGCAGCATGGGCCTGAATTTCGGCGACAACTTTTAATCCAAGTTCGAGCGCCCGGCGTCCGGTCCGCCCATCAACTTCGGGAGTGTCTTTGGTTTGGACACACCTGACGAACTCAGCCAGTTGAGCGCGTAAGGGTTCGTCTTTGACAACATCCAGAAAGTGTTCGGCAATTTGCGGATGGGGTGTGGCCAGGTTGGGAGGCCGGAGGCTCCACACGCCGACCCGCTGCTCAGTATAGTCAATCGAAACGTAGTCGTGAGGCTGGAAAAATCTGATTTTACGAACCTTTTCAGACGAGATCCGACTGGCGGTCAGATTGGCAACACATCCATTGGCAAACTCCAGCCGGGCATTGGCAATATCAATTTTGGCCGAGAGAATTGGAATTCCAACGGCATGGACTGAACTCAGCGGAGAATTGACAAACGAGGTCAGGATATCCAGGTCATGGATCATCAAATCCGTGACCACATCAATATCCAGGCTGCGCATGGTAAAGACACTCATGCGGTGGATTTCAAAAAATCGAGGGTTCTTGATGATTGTGCGGGCAGCCTGGACCGCCGGGTTAAATCGTTCCAGATGTCCAACCTGGAGCACACACCCATTTTGCTGAGCGGTGGTGATCATTTCATCTGCTTCAGTCAGTGTGACGGCAATTGGTTTTTCAACCAGGACTGATTTTCCGGCCCGGAGCAATTCACAGGTAATCCGGCAATGATCAACGGTTGGCACGGCAATGCTGACGGCATCAACCTGGTCAATGAGTTCGTGATAGTCCTGAAAGAACGTGGTTTGATAGCTGGCTGCGATTTCTTTTCCAGCCTGTTCGCGGGTATCGCAAACACCGACCAGTGTGACATCGGGCAGCGAGGCATAAATTCGGGCGTGGTGTCTGCCTAAAAAACCAACGCCGATGACACCGACTTTAAGCATAAGTTCACTGAAGGATTGAAAAGAACCACCTGCCAGAGCAGGTGGTTTTTGACCGGATACGGGGCTTTAGAAAAAGGGTACCGCAACTCAGAGCCGAAAATCAGACTGGTCTTTACTTCTTGGCTGGGGTGGTCGGTGCCGGTGTTGGGCTGGCCGGTGCTGGTGCCGTTCCTGCCGGGGCTGGAGTTGTCCCCGTCGCCGGAGGTTGAGCCCCATCTGGTGGCGGTGGTGGCAAAAACACCACATTGCGGAAAAAGTCCCCGACATTGCCCATATATTCGTCACCGGTTTCTTTGGTAAACGAAGAAAACTTGGTCACGGCTGGAGTGGAAATCTGAGCGTGCTCCAACCCAATCGTGTCAAAAATCTTTTTGGACGATACTTTGGCTATCGGGTTATCACCACCGGAAATCACCAAAACCTTTTTGCCTTTGGTTTTTACCTTCTGCGCCGCGGCAATGGCTGATCCGGCACTGTTGTATTTCCCTTTGATATAGATATCCATCCCGGAATCAATCAATGAGTACGCCAAATCAGATTTCAAATTAAAGACTTTACCCAATCGATTGTGGGTAAAATCAGATGGGGAGAGTGGCGGAGAATCAATCACAATTCCCTTAACGGAATCATCATCGGCTGCCACCATCAATGAGGCATAGGCACCAATATCAATGCCCAGTACTCCGATATTGTCTGGATCAACCAGAGGGATGCCTGCCGGGCTGATTTTGCCGATATCCTTGTTGTATTTGAGCCCTTTGAATTCTTTAAGGGCATTTTGCAGGTCGGCTTTTTCCAGGGCGCCAAGGCCAGAAAATTCAGCTTTGTTGTTTCCGTGATACCGCAAGTCATACATCATCACATTAAAGCCACGTTCCCACAGTCGGTATCCCAGCAAGAGCATGTCTTCGCGACTCATCCCATACCCATGAGTCAGCACAATTCCGGGTGCCCCACCACCAAAGACCAGAACCCAGTAGTTAAACTGAGTTCCATCAGAAGAAAAGGTCTTCTTTTCCCAATACATTGACATCACTTTGGTCAATTGGGCTGGCGCTTCTTCATCAACTGCGCTTTTCGGTGGATGAGTAACGGTTTTGACGATATATCCAACCACACCACCCAGAATAATCACAAATCCCAAAACAGACGGAAGAAAGATCTTTAAAAATAACCCCCACCGTGATTTTTTTTTGCGCAACATAGGTTTTCTCCGAATTGGTTTTGTTCGCCGTTTAAGGTCAAGCGAGAATGGCAGGCAGCCGGCTAAAGTTGGAAACGTTGGGCTAAAGTTTGGGCTGGAGACGCTGGGCGTTGGGTTTAGAAGAGAAGATTGAGAACGAAACCCATTGGGGATTTCAGCCCAGGTGCCAGGCCTGCTTTCTTGAGCCTTCAGTTGTCTGCTGGTTTCCGACCTAAAAGAACGTGATCAAACCAGGCGCCACCCTTGAGTGGTTTGATTTGAATATCAACGAGACCAACGGATGTGAAGAAGTGCGTAAACTGGTCAGCCGTGTATGTGCCGCCTGACATCATATTCAATCCGAACAACTCTGGGAATGGCGAACTTGAAGATTTTTTTGAGGATGGGCTGGCCAACATTTCCTGAACAATGACGATTCCGCCTGGAACCAATGAATTGAGTCCTTTTTTTAAGAGTCGCTTGACCCGAGTTTCATCAAACCCATGCAGAACTCCCGAAAATAAAACGGCCTGATTGTGGGTGCCATAAGCATCATTGACAAAATCACCAGCTCGAATCTGAACCCGATCTGCCACATCCGAGCCTTTGACGAGTTCTCTGGCAACAGCCGTAATTTCTTCTGAATCAAGGACTTCGGCAATCAAGGCTGGATATTTCTGGGCCAGTCGCACCGCATAAGTGCCCGAACCACCGCCGACATCGAGCAATCGTTCACAGGTGGAAAGATCAACCGCGGCACACAGGGCGTCGGCCTGCCCACTCATGGCGATATTATGCATGGCCAGAACCCAGGTACGGTCGGCGCGTTGTTGTTCGGCTTCGGTGCGCGCCTCTTGAACGGCGCGCTCGAGCGGTCCGATTTCACCTTGTTTGATCAAATGATCGAGTTCACCAAAGCGGGTCCATAAGTCTCCGAAGTACTGCATCAATTCGCCCTGAAACGCTGGTTTCCCTCGCACCAGAAATGTTGAGGTCAGTGGGGAATTGCCATACTTACCATCTGCCTCAGTCACCAGATCGAGTCGGAGGCAGGCTTGCAGAAATTTCTCAATCGAATGCTTTTGCGCTTTCAGGTGTTTGGCAAGCTGGTCACTGGTCAGTGGCTGACGTTCGAGTTCGTCAAATATTCCCAGCCGCAACGCCGCCAGCAATACACCGCTTTGCCAGAAGGCATGTCCCAACTTATACAACTGATCAACTGGAGGGTGTTTCGGCTGAGTTGCTTTTTTACCCATAGTGCCTCCGCGATGAAGAATTGAGAATGAAGAATTGAGAATTGAGAATGAAGAAAATACAAGTGGTGAGTGGTTAGTACCTGGTACTGAGTGCTTTGGAACCACTATCTTCTAAGAACCAGGAACCAAAAACCAAGAACCAAGAACCAAAAACCAAGAACCAAGAACCAAGAACCAGGTAGTTTTTCATTCTTCATTCTTCATTCTTCATTCTCAACTCTCGATTCTTCATTTCCATTTCACTGGCGCAATTTCCAGACGCCCTGGGTGATTGACAACAGGCCGCCAAGGATGGCGTTGGCTGTCATCAACGCATAAATCAGAAGTGAATAACTCAGTGCGGCTTCGTGACCAATGCCAATTTGACCGAGCAGGTAGACCAGCAATGCCTCACGCACGCCCAGGCCATTGGGTGGGGAAATCGGGAGCATTCGCGCCACATCAACCAGTGAAATAAACCCAAACAAAATCGGAAGGGACAGGTTTAACCCAAGCGCGAGGGCCAGGGCATAGGCACTCAGCACCCATACCAGTCGAACAAACAACGAGACCACCAGTGACACCCAGATGTGACCCGGTGCGGCTCGAAATGCCCGGGCCGCGCCCAGCATCCGTTTAAGAATGTCTTTGACAAACGTGGCACCCCACCAGTGGGAAACCTGCCTCCAGCCAAAAGCCAGAAAAGCCAGCAAATACTGTTCGAGGTATTGGCTGAATAGAACCACGGTCAGGGCAGTGACGACACCTGCAAAAAAGACCAGTCCTCCGAGCCATTGGCGAGGGTTGAGAAATTCGTGGTTGGCCGCCAGTGCCAGGGCAGCCGTTAGCAAGACACCCCACGTGCCAATCAGTCGTTCAACAATGAGGGTTGCCAGCACCAGTGGTTTATTGCGCATGGTGCGTTCGAGTGTGTAGAACCGGACGGCATCTCCACCAAGGCTCCCTGGAACAAACCCGTTGACAAAGGCGGCATGAAATTGTGCCAGCATGACTTCACGAAAAGAAACAGCCCGTGAATGGACCCACGCCAGCACCGATAACCGAAGCGACATCGCCGCCAGCATCACCAGATTGAGCCCAAATGCCAGCACCACATACCACAGGTTGACCTGTTTCAGGTGGGAAACAACTTCGGTCAGGTTGGCTTTGCGCAGGACAAAAACCAGTGCCAGTCCGCCGAGCAAGATCTGCACCAGTGCCCAGAGTGACCGCCGTGAAGTCGAATGAGGTGTCGCTTGACTATCGTCTGAAGCTGGAGCGGCCAGCGCCGCTGTGCCTTCGGATGAGTGGTTGATTTCGCTTTTCGGATACATTATTGAAGAATGAGTCAGTAGTCAGTGGTCAGT
>CAZXCE010000670.1:0-4746 GCA_964639175.1 uncultured Clostridia bacterium | reverse complement strand
CGGGCAGAGCCTCGGGGGCAGAGGCTAGGGGTCAGGGGTCAGGGGTCAGAAATCGGGTTCCGGGTTCCGGGTTTTTGAGATTTATGTCCTTTTCGTCCTTTATGTCCTTGAGGTCCTTTGGATCTTTTTTATCTTTTCCCCGACCCTGACCCCTGGTTTTCAGACCCTGAACCCTGAACCCTGACCCCTGGTTTTCAAACCCTGAACTCTAAATAAGCATCCCGGTTGGGTCAGAGCGCCAGGATTGCAGCGCTTTCATATAGTTGGCACGTTCAAATGCAGTCGGTTCCGCCACATTCTTCTGGCTCATGCTGCCCTGCATCTGGACAATGGATTCGTATTCGCGTTCTTCCATCCAGCGCGTGAGATCGGCCACAATTTCATTGATCCGCTTAAACCCGTGCTGGAGCAGTTCCGAGGTAATCATGGTGACCTTGGCGCCGGCCATCATGCCCTTGAGGACATCTTCATAGGTGTGGACGCCGCTGGTAATCGCCAGATCAACCGGCACGCGACCATAAAGAATTGCCACCCAACGCAACGGCAATCGGAGTTCGTTGGAATTGCTGAGGACCAGGTGCGGCACCACTTCCAGGTTTTCCAGATCAAAGTCCGGCTGGTAGAACCGGTTAAAGAGCACCAGCGCATCGGCGCCCTGGGTCGCCAGCCGATGAGCCATATTGGCTGTGGCGCTAAAGTATGGGTTGAGTTTGACCGCGAGCGGCAGTGAAATGCTTTGTTTGACCTCGCAGACAATGTCCAGATACATTTGTTCGACCACGGTGCCGGTAATGTGCGGGTCAGTTGGAATGTAATACATATTGAGTTCCAACCCTTGCGCACCGGCCTGTTCGATTTTTTTGGCGTAATCAACCCAGCCGCCCGTCGAAATTCCGTTCAGGCTGCCGATGATTGGAATGTCGGTTGCCTCGCGGGCCCGGGCAATCAGGCTAACATATTCATCTGGACCGAGATTGTACGCCGAAGGCTCTGGAAAATAACTCATGGCTTCGGCATAACTTTCTGAGCCATAGGCTAAGTAATGATCCAGACGATGGCTTTCGTGGGTAATTTGTTCCTCAAACAAAGAATACATGACAATGGCTGAGGCGCCGGCGTCTTCCATTCGGCGAATATTATCCAGCGTTCTGGACAGGGGTGATGCCGATGGCACCACCGGATGTTTTAATTTGAGTCCCAGATAGGTCGTTGACAGATCCATATAACGCGTCCTCCTCAGCTCGGTTGTTCGGTTTTGGCCATTTTTTCGTACTTTTTCCAGCGTTCCGTAATTTCACGTTGGGCGATTTCCATCAGGTGAGCTGCCGTTGTCGGATCGCTTTGGGCGAGCATGCTAAAGCGGGTCTCGTTATAGGCATACTCCTTGAGCGGCAGTTTCGGCGTTCGTGAATCGAGCAGGAACGGATTCTTGTTTTCGGCTTTCAGTCGCGGGTTATAGCGGAACAGCGGCCAGTACCCGGTTTCGGCAGCCAGTTTTTGCTGGTGCATGCCCTTGGCAATATCAATCCCGTGCGCAATACAGTGGCTATAGGCAATGATGAGCGATGGCCCGTCATAACTTTCAGCTTCCTGGAAGGCTTTCAGGGTGTGGATGTCGCTGGCGCCCATCGCAATCTGCGCGACATAGACATTGCCGTAGCTGATCGCCATCAAGCCCAGGTCTTTCTTGCCAGTCGGTTTCCCACCGGCGGCAAATTTGGCAACGGCACCCATCGGGGTCGCTTTCGAAGCCTGACCACCGGTGTTGGAATAGACTTCGGTATCAAGCACCAGCAGGTTGATATTTCGTCCACCAGCGAGCACGTGATCAAGTCCACCATAGCCGATGTCATAAGCCCAGCCGTCACCGCCGACAATCCAGACGCTCTTTTTGACCAGCATTTCCGACACACAGGCCAAATCACGAATTTGGAGGTGGTACTCAGGAAATTCGCTATCGCTGGTTTGCAGCTTTTGTTTCAAGATGGCAACTCGTTCGCGTTGGGCGCCGATTTCACCTTCGGTGTCCTGGGGGCTATTGAGCAGACCATCGGCCAGGTTGTCGCCAATGACAGGGCGCAGCCGGTGAACCAGTTCGCGGGCATATTCGGTTTGTTTATCAATGGTGAGCCGCATGCCGAGTCCAAATTCCGCGTTGTCTTCAAACAGCGAATTGCTCCAGGTTGGGCCACGTCCATCCTTGTTGGTTGCCCAGGGGGTCGTTGGCAGGTTGCCGCCATAAATGCTCGAACACCCTGTGGCGTTGGCGATCAACGCCCGGTCGCCAAAGAGTTGCGACAGGAGTTTCAAATAGGGTGTTTCACCGCAACCGGCGCAGGCACCAGAAAATTCAAAGAGAGGTTGGATGAGTTGGACGTTTTTCACGGAATCAACCTTGAGTGACTCGTGGACTGGAATGTCGGGTAACTTGAGGAAAAATTCCCAGTTTTCCCGTTCGACTTCTCTGAGTGGCAAATACGGTGCCATATTGATGGCGCGGCGTCCGGTTTGGGTCTTGTCCTTGACCGGGCAGACCTCGACGCACAGCCGGCAACCCGTGCAATCATCGGCTGAAACCTGCAGCGAATATTTTTTTCCTGGCAGTTCCTTAAACCGGGCATCGGTGTATTTAAAGGCCGTCGGCGCGGTGGCGAGTTCGTCTGCATCATAGGCTTTGGCGCGAATCACCGCGTGTGGGCACACCATCACGCACTTGCCGCATTGAATACAGATATCAGTTTCCCACACCGGGATTTCCTGAGCGATACAGCGTTTTTCCCACTGCGTGGTGCCAACGGGAAACGTGCCGTCAATCGGGAAGGCGCTCACTGGCAGCAGGTCGCCGCGACCAGCGATAATTTCGGCTTCAACGTTGCGCACAAAATCCGGGGCGTTGGCGGGCACGACTGGTGGTCGTTCAAAGGTACTGGTCAGTTGTTCGGGGACTGCCACCTGGTGCAAATTTTCAAGCGTCTGGTCAACAGCGGCGAAATTTTTGATCACCACGGCTTCACCGCGTTTGCCATAGGTTTTGCGGATCGTGCCTTTGATTTTTTCAATCGCTTCTTCACGGGGCAGCACACCGCTGATGGCAAAGAAGCAGGTCTGCATTACGGTGTTGATGCGATTGCCCATGCCCGCCTGTTTGGCCACCGAATAGCCGTCAACGACATAAAACTTGAGCTTGAGGCGGATGATTTGTTCCTGGAGCGAGCGTGGCAGCTTGTCCCAGACTTCATCTGGTCCATATGGACTGTTGAGCAGGAAGGTCGCGCCTTCGCTGGCATTTTCGAGCACGTCAAATTGTTCGACAAAGCCAAACTGATGGACGGCGATAAAATTGGCCCGGCGGATCAGATAGGTACTGCGGATCGGGCGTGGGCCAAAGCGCAGGTGCGAAACGGTTCGCGCGCCAGATTTCTTCGAGTCATAGACGAAATAGCCTTGAGCGTAAAACGGAGTCTCTTCGCCAATAATCTTGATTGAATTTTTGTTGGCGCCAACCGTGCCATCAGCCCCGAGTCCCCAGAACAACGCCCGCACCACATCATCGGCTTCGATATCAAAGTTAGTGTCGAAATCGAGGCTCGTGTGCGTCACGTCATCATTGATGCCAACCGTGAAATGGTTTTTCGGCTTGTCTTTGGCGAGTTCGTCAAACACGGCCTTGACCATGGCCGGGGTGAATTCTTTGGATGACAGGCCATAGCGACCACCGATGACTTTCGGAAATTTGGTAAACGGCGACAGGACCTGACCGTTGATGTAATCTTCGCTGATGGCGGTGAGGATATCTTGATAGAGCGGTTCGCCCGAAGCGCCAGGTTCTTTGGTGCGATCCAGGACCGCGATGGATTTGACGGTGGCCGGCAGCCCTTTCAGGAAATGTTCAACTGAAAATGGCCGATAGAGTCTGACTTTCAAGAGGCCGACTTTCTCGCCTTGTGCCAGCAGGTAAGTGACGGTTTCTTCAGCGGTTTCACAGCCTGAACCCATCATCACGATGACGCGTTCGGCTTCCGGGTCACCGACATAATCAAACAGGTGATACTGCCGCCCAATCAACTGTGCAAACTTGTCCATCGTGTCCTGAACGATTTCAGGTGTTTTGGTATAAAAAGGATTGATCGTTTCACGGGCCTGGAAAAAGACGTCCGGGTTTTGCGCGGTGCCGCGAATGACCGGGCGATCAGGCGACATGGCACGCATGCGGTGGGCATAAACACTTTCACGGTCAATCATCGCGGAGATGTCTTCGTCTGGAATCCGCTCGATTTTCATCACTTCGTGCGAGGTGCGAAAACCATCGAAGACGTGCAGGAAGGGCACCCGGGCTTTGAGTGTGGAACTTTGCGCAATCAGCGCAAAATCCATCACTTCCTGCGGTGAGCAGCCAAAAAGCATCGCCCACCCGGTTGACCGGACCGACATGACGTCGCTGTGGTCGCCAAAAATGGAAAGCGCGTGCGTGGCAATTGAGCGGGCCGCAATATGAAACACGGTACTGGTTAATTCACCTGCAATCTTGAACATGTTGGGAATCATCAACAGCAGTCCCTGGCTTGAAGTGAACGTTGTGGTCAGGGAGCCGGTTTGGAGCGCACCGTGTACGGCACCTGCGGCGCCGCCTTCAGACTGCATTTCTTGCACAAGCGGAATACTGCCGAAAATATTGGTCTGGCCAGCAACCGACCAGGCATCAGACAATTCCCCCTCGATCGTAGACGGAAAGGTGGATGAAGGCGC
>CAZXCE010000669.1:0-4757 GCA_964639175.1 uncultured Clostridia bacterium | reverse complement strand
GGTCTCTTCGCAGTTGAGCGTTCGTCAATAATTTCACGATGGCTTGAGCAAGCTGGTCAGGGGTCCGGGGCGGTACCAGGAGCCCGGTGTCGGCGAGTGCTTCACCGACGCCACCGACATTGGTGGCGACGATGGCACTCCCACAGAGCATGGCTTCAACGATAGTGTAGGGGAATCCTTCAGAAATGCTGCTCAGGGTGACCACATCCGCCTGGTTAAAAACCTGTTCCGGATGTGACGTCAGTCCAGCAAAGGTAACGGTGTGTTCTAAACCAAGTTGAGCCGTAAGCGTCTGGCATTCAGCAAAATAGGCCGGGTCGCTGGCTGACCCATACAACAAAAATTCAACCTCTGGAACCGTTGCCCTGACCTGAGCCGCGGCCTGAATCAGATCTTTGGTACCTTTGAGTGCAAAAATCAAACCTACCTGGGTAACGGTCGGTCGGTTCCGTCGCGGAAGATCAAGCGGACAAAATCGGGTTTCATTGGACCCGTTATAGATTACCTGCAATCGGTCGGGGGCTACCCCCTGGGCCAGTTCCCAGCGAGCATTGTACTGACACACGGGCGATACCACATCGGCATAGTGGTAGTTGGCACGCACGACCGCCCCAAAAAACCCAAGCAAAAACCGTTTGACGATGGTTGATCGAGCCGTTCGGGCAACATTGAGGTATTGTTCGCGAAGGTACACGCCGTGCTCGGTGAGCAGGTACGGTGTGCCCTGGTGCAGTTTGGCAACCACACAGGGCAGGCCACACACTGCGGCAGCGGCTGAGTGGGTCAGGGATGTTCGCGGAACTTCCACGTCCAGAACCAGCAATAACCGGGTCAGGAGTTGAAGGCATTCAGCCGCGTCTCTCACGGTTGGGGAAGGCAGGGAAGGTGTGGCCGACACGACCCAGGCGCGTAGAAAATCCTGAAAACTGTACCAGATCACCCGCGACCGAAAGGTTTCAAAGTAATCAAACCGGCGGAAGTAGGCTGCCATATCGGCAAACCGTTTCCCGGTGACTTCGCCCGTGGCATTGCCTGTGATGTCGTCAAGCAATGCTTCGAAGATCGGCAGGAAGTGACGCCGAATCATTGGCTCCGTCGTTTGTCGCCGCCGGTTGAGAATGGTGGCAAAAGTACGGTCAAACTGTTGTTCAGCCGGGTCTTCTGTTCCCCAAAGCGGAACTTTGATAATGCTTTTGAGATTGGGTGGCGGATCATACCGGGGAGGCAGATAGGGGTGCATAATGACCGACAGCACCTGGTACTGAAACTCTTCCAGCCGATGCAACAACACATTGCACCAGGTACTGACTCCCCCACCATGAAATGGATAGGTGCCTTCAGTCGCCAGAAGCACTGTATGCATCATACTGGAGTGATTGCCTGCCACAACGATAAAGTCACCTGGTCCTTGAGTTCACCCGTTCGAAGAAAAGAACTTCGATTTGTATTCTGAACCTTGAACCCTGACATTCTAAAACCCATTTTGCAGCGGCAGCAGGTTGACCCCCGATGAGTATCCAGGCATGGCACAGTAGGGAAGGAAGTTATAGCTGCGTGACACCTGATACATTCGTGACTGATAGGCGGTGTCTGTTATCTGGGCACTGGTTAATTGATACAGCGTCATAACTGACAGTCCGCCACCTTGCAGTGCGGTTAACTCTGCCAGTCGAGCCTGTGACCAGGCATCGGTTTCAAGGTACTGAACCTGGAAGTTTTCCCAGCAGATTGCGTCCAGGTATCCGGCGGTAAAGGTTTTAAGCCGGTTGATCCCCCAGTTTTGAAGAATCAAGTTATTTGGATAACGGGTTCGCATATCGCGTGTCAGAAAACCAGCCGATTGTAAAAAGCCTTCACCGGTTGGTGTTCCGGCATAGGGTGGCTCATCCCCAATGTTCAAGGTATCAAGAAACACACCGTCATAGCCGCTACTGATCAATTTTTGCATCTGGCTGATCAAGAGTTGCCGCCAATGGTTTTGCCGCAAATCCATGACATAGGCATTTGAGCCAGGAATGCGAACTGGCACGCCGTTGACTCGATAGTAATCCTGGGGAAATGCCTGTTTCAGAATTGGATCGTTGGGCAATACTTCAGCACAGGTCAGATAGCCGACCAGGAGCGGACGCTTGCCGTTGACAGGTGCTTTCAGCGCCGTGACCTGGGTGGCCGTGTAGTTTCGAGGCTCAATCACGATGGCTTCAAACCGGCGCAATTCTGTAACTCGTCCTGAACCATAATAGAGGACATAGTTACGAATCTGTTTCAATTGCTGACGGGCAGTGAGTTGCGCGGGCGGCGACGTTGCAGCGCATGAGAGTGTTGACCACATCAGGAAAATCAGTCCAAGGCTGAAACAGCCCATTGGTTTGGTCATGGTCGGGCTCCTTTCCGGCCCACCGGTTTCGTGCCAGTCCCTTATGAGTCGGAAAGGCAGTGAGCGGGTTGAGTTTTGATTGATCAGATGAAAGACAACCAGATGGTCGTCTTCAAAAAACACACCCAGGTTGGTGTGGTGGGTGCCGTAGGCGTTGAGCAGGTTCAAGGTTGACTGCATCAGGCTGCTGCGTCCAGCGGGACTCCGGTACATGCGGAACGTGATGTCGGTTTGCTGGGCAAATCCTACCACAGAAGGTTGTGGGCGCGGGTCGGAAATCCAGGGGCGTTTTTCGATGAAAATAAAGGTATCAGGTAATTCAATCGGAAACTGAAACTCTGGTGACTGGACTTGATCTTGAGTGAATTGCTGGCTCCAGGCAAAGAGGTCAATATGCCAGCCACGACCAAACACTTCGATAAATTGTTCAGTCGGAGCAATCACCATCCATTCACCACGTGGATAGCGCCTTGTAATCTGTTGAATGATGCGTGCTGACTGATCATATTCCAAGAGTGAGAGGCCGCCAGCCTGAGCAAAATCTCCGCACCAAAACCGGAGGGTTTGATCCTGGGCTTGAAACGGTGGCAGGTTTCCACGCCAGAGAGAGGCTCCGACCAGGGCTCCGCATACTGCCAGCGTTGCAAACGCTGTAAACAGCGATACCTGGGTCAATCTGGGAAAAGCTGCCTCAATCCAGTCCATCAGGGCTCCAACCCCAAGTCCAATCCAGCAACTGACAATCCAGGGCCACCCCTGGAGGATTTCTTGAAAAACCGGGGGGACTGGTTGGAGCGGGTCAATTCCTGACCAGCACACCAGACCAGTCCAGACGAAAACCAGCCAGCCAGCACTCAACAGTCGAGTACGGCCCGAACCTGACTGACTGAAGATCATCACCATGAGCAGCAGGGCGGTTCCCAGAATAACTCCGGCCAAAAATACAAAACAGGGTGCCGCACGCAGGGCTTCGATGACGCCAGCACCCGTCCAGTGAACTGGGGGAAGTCCCCTGGGCACGATTTGGGGAGAGGGGACGAGCCAGGAAAATAACGCCGTTGACCGCATTTGAGCGTGGGATTGGAGCAGGATCAACCCATGCCCGATACCTACAGCCAGCCCCCAGGCCAGCGCACCGAAAAAAAGCTGTTTCACCGGCAGTGCCAGTCGTGAGACCAGAATGACCCCAACGTGAAAAAACAGCGCTACCAGTAAGAGTCCTACCGCCATACCTGGATGCAACAGCGTCGTCAGGCTGATGCCAGCCAGTCCGTCCCAGAGTTGATCTGGTGTCTCTGAGGCCGCCAGGGCTGGCCAGGTACAAAGGGCAGCCGCCAGCGCCGCTTCAAACGGCAATCCAGCCAGTGACCGTCCAACCGCTTCGTTACAGGTGGTCAACAGTTTGAGCCCAAAAGCGGCAGCCGGTTCTGGCGGCCAGGCGAGCTGAAGCCACGGGACCGGGATTGGCCCAGACAGAATCCCAGTCAAAACCAGGCATCCAGTTGCAATTCCCGCCAGTTTTTGACCCGTAGACCAGAAAACCAGATAGCCCGTGGCCCCGGCCAGCCAGCACGCAATGATTGGCCCGAGCATCCGCACAACGTGAAGTGCATCAGTCGCGCTCAGCAGGCTCACCGTCGCGGTTAAAACGGCCAGCCCGTTGCCGGTGCGGTCAGGGGTCACTGTATTAAATAGCGTGTATTTGCTCTGAAGGAGGAGGGCGTAGCTTTCAGCGTGCAGAAGCCGCAGGTTGGAGATGGCAAACTGGCCTTTGGCGAAAAAAAACGTAGCCGCCAGCAGGCCTGCGACGCCAATCCACACCAGAATGGTGGGCGAGAGTAGTGACTGGCGCCAGGTTGATCCCTGATGTTTCAACCAGGCCCAAAACCGGGCCCGAATGCGGTGCCAGACATCCGGATTTCGAACCCGCTCCCAAATCTCAAACACCGATGCAAAATCACTCAGTATTCGCCGAATGTGCCAGGAATGCTCAAGCAGTACACAGGCCAGCAGACCAGAGACAAGTACGGTTAACCCAAATAAATTCAAGGCTGAAGCGAGACTTCCAATGACCGTGATCAATGCCAGGGCACGAAGTATCTGACCCACCTGTCGTTGAAGAGGCGATTCTGCTGATCCAGTTATCGCCGCACGTTGCCCACAAACCATTGCCACCAGCCACACCAGCAGCAGGAAAACAATCGTAATCCAAAAAAGGGGAAATGTACTGTGCACAAGAATGGCAAGTCAGTACCACCTGCGTGAGCGGGTGGGAGATAGAAGTGTCAGTTTCACCTGCAAGGATAATTTTTACCCACCCGTTTACACAGGCGGTACTGACTCAGGAAGGAACACAGAGGAAAATCAATCAACCGAACCC
>CAZXCE010000668.1:0-4788 GCA_964639175.1 uncultured Clostridia bacterium | reverse complement strand
CTACTGACTACTGACTACTGACTACTGACTACTGACTACTGACTACTGACTACTTGTCACATTTGCTCCGGCACATCAATGCCCATCACGTGCATGGCGGTCTGCAACTGGCGGCGAACCAGCGCGAGGAGCGCCAGATAAAATTGCTGGCGGACGGGGTCGGCTTCGCCCAGAACGTGGTATTTGTTTAAAAAACTGCTCATGGTTTGAGCAATCTGGAAGGCATATTTGGCAATTTGAGCTGGTTCCAGAAATTCAGCCGCCTGAACCAGAACCTCATTCAATTGAAGCGAAAGACTGGTCAATCCCCAGAAAAACTGCCCGTCTTCACCGGTAAAGAAGGTCTGGAGCTTTTCAGGATTGGCTTTCAATACTGACAGCGGGTCGTCGGTGGAAATTCCACGATGGCTGGCTTTGCGATAAATGCTGTTGATTCGGACAGCCGCAAATTGCAGGTAAATACCAGTTTCGCCCTGTTCTTTGAGTGCTTCTTTAAAGTCAAAGGCAATGATTGTGCCTCTGGTGTATTTAAGCAGAAAGTACCGGAGCGCACCGACTGCCACCGTGTGCGCCATGGCCTGCTGGGCTTCGGGAGATTTTTGCTCTTCGGCTGGCAGTGTGGCCTGATGTTCAGTGACGTGGACCAGCGCGCTGGTTTCCAGGCGGTCCAGCAGGTCATCGGCTTTGACGCCAAGTCCTTTGCGACCACTCATGCTCACGATGGTTCGTTTGCGTTCTTCTTCGTCCAGTTCAAACCCGAGCACATCGCAACTATTCGGAGTGAGCGCCACTTTTTCATAACTCAGGTGGGCGCTTCGCTCAACGCGGTGCGTATCCATCTGATTGACCAGTGCCGCCAGAACGCCTTTCTTGACATATTCCTGGGTGTAACTCTGGCCAACATCAATTACGTTAAAGTAAGCCGAGCCATTGCCAAATGCCGGTCGTGATGGAAGTTCTGCCGCGTTTTCAGGCAGGGTCGGAGTCGTAATCCAGACCACTTTGCCGTCCGGGTAGGTATGAAACGGCTTGTAATGAAACTCAAGGTCGAGTTGCCCCAACTTCCAGAGATGGTAGGCAATATCTTTCCCCGTGTAGTTGACCGTGCCGTTTGATCGAACCAGGATTTTGTCAGCATCGTGTTCTGATTCTTCATCCTGTGTGGTCTCTGTTGGCTCGGCTTTCATTACCCAGCAGCCCTTGTTTCGACCAGATGTTTCATAAATAATTGAACCAGAAGCTTTTAGTCGCTCAAAAGCCGCATCCCAAAGGTGCATGTGCAGGACCTCGCTTTCACGAGGCATCACGTCATAGCGAATCCCCAGCCGTTCCATCGTGTCGAGATGGCATTGCAGAACGCGCATCGCCACATAATCGGCAATCCCGGCAATTTCACCCTGGCCGGATTCGATTTCGTGGAGCACCTTTTCACGCAGCTTTTTTCGTTCGGGGTCAGCTTCGTAAAACTGGCCAACCCGGGCATAGAGGTCCCAGCAGTAGTAATCAAATTTGCCTTCGATTTGCTGAATATCCGCCAGCGATTTTTCTTCCAGAAACACAAAGCCGATGACGACATCCACCACCTGCACGCCGGTATTATCAATGTAATTCTGGGTTTCGACGTCTTCACCGCAGGCTTTCAGCAGCCGAACGAGCGTGTCGCCAAGCACCGCATTGCGGATGTGACCAATGTGGGCGGCTTTATTGGGGTTGACGCTGGTGTGTTCGACAATCAGTTTCCCGCCGATTTGTGGCTGGAGCGGTGGTTCGCCTTCTGGAGAAAGGCTGCGCAAAAACACTTCGTCACGCTTGAGAAAGAAATTGAGATACCCGGCCCCAGCGACTTCAACCCGATCAAGTTCAGGCAGGTCCAGCACGTCGGCTTTAAGCTGTTCGGCGAGTTGACGTGGGTTGTGCTTGGTGCCGGTGGCCTGTTTGAGTTGTTTGGCGAGTTCAAACGCCAGCGGCGCCGCCAGATCACCAAGTTCGAGCTTGGGCGGATGCTCCAGCACGATGGTCGGCAGGCTCAGGTGAAAGTGTTTCTGGATGCTGTCTGAAAGCTTGGCGCGCAGTTTTTCCTGGATATGCAAAAACATAGGTATTTTGAGTGAATAGCGAAGAACGAATAGCGAATAGCGAGCGGCAAATCATCCGCAGTGACTGTGATTCCCGCTTTGGTGATGAGAGCCCGCTTTTATAGCCTACTTGGCAGTGGCGAACAAGCAAATGTGGAGCGCGGCGCCCTTGATGCGGCTTTGCAGTCTGGCAACTTGACGCCGCAAGTTCAACTCTCTTAAATGTGTACCAGTCACTTTTCAAACGCTACGTCACATCGTAGCCCTCCCAAATATTATGTTGCTCAGAGGTTGAAACTATGCGAACGCTACTTTGTGCAGGAATGTGTGTCGTTGTCGTGTTGGTTGGATGTGGTGGGTCAGGGATGGCGCAAAACCAGAAATTACAAAAGCGCCAGCCGCCAGCCGAAAAGGCCGCACCGCCGGCGCAACAACCGCCGTCAAAGAAACCGGTGAAAAAAAATCCTGCTCCACCGCCGGCATTGACGAAGCCAAAACCAAGCCTGGTCGAAGATCTCAGCCCAAAGCAGCTTGAGAATCTGCAGGCGGTGATTGAAACCTCAATGGGGAACATCACGCTTGAGTTTTTTGGACAGGTGGCACCCAACCACGTCCGCCAGTTTTTGCGGCTGGCTGACCAGGGGTATTACAACGGGACGACCTTTAGCCGGATTGTCAAAGGGTTTGTGATTCAGGGAGGAAATGCTGGAACGTGGCTTGATACCAGCCCAAATCAGAAGATGGATTTTGAAACACCAACTCTGAAAGGGGAATTCAGTGTGATTCCCCACGAACGAGGCACCCTTTCGATGGCTCGGGCGGGTGATGACGAAAATAGTGCCACCACCCATTTTTTCATCTGTCTGGGCCGACAATCATCGCTCGATGGAAAATACAGCGCGTTTGGACGGGTGATTGAGGGAATGGAGGTGGTTGATGCGATTGCCGCCGTCAAAATCAAAGGTGGTACTGAAGAACCCGAAGACCGCGTTGAGGTGAAAACCATCCGGGTCATTTTCCCACCGGAAAAATAGCTTTAGGGCTGAAGACATTGGGCTTGGGGCTTGGGGCTTGGGGTAAAACCAATTGAATTCAAACGATTTGTATACCCTGAGCCCCCAGCCCGTCTTCTTTAGCCCTCAGCCGCAAGCCCAATATCTTCAGCCCCAGGTTTACTTGTTCAGGTATCGCTCCAGGGCTTCATTTTCCCAGTCAATCTGCCCCAGTACCGTTTCCCCAAAGATCAAATTTCGGCGACCATATTTCAGTGGAAGGGTGAGTTTTTCGCCAGCATCACTTTCAAGCTGGACCTGTTCGTCTTCCTGCACGTGATAGCGTCCCCAAATTGTGGTGACGTTGCCTTCGCGCGTCGTGTAGGTATGGTGGTACTGGACTGATTTAAAGAAAAATCGGCCATTGGTAAAAAAGTAATACTTCATTGTGCTGCGAAGCTCGCCCCATTCTGGATGATCCTTCACCACAATCGGAAAAGCCGTCATCCAGTAGTAAAGCTGTTGATTGGTGAACACAGTCGGCTGACTAAAGATTCGGCGTGGATTGGGATCAGCGGGGACTTCACCAACTGGAACCTGGGGTGGCTGGCTGGTCAGTTTGGCAATGCGGATGCGTGCCCGCCATTGATCATCTTCCGACAACTGGGTGGTGTCTGCCTGTTTGGTCGGAGGTTCGACGGTATCTGTCGTGCCTGATACCTTTTCGAAGACGAGTGTGGCGTTGGTGCCGGTTAAGGTCATCTGTGTTCCACGCAGTGAAACAAGATACTCACCTGGTGTGTCGCCTTCCGGCTCAAAGCGGAGCGTTGTCCCACGAACCACATACCGGCCTGTTTCACGCACCGGGGTATTTTCGACCACGATTTCAGCACTGTACCGGCCATCCGGTAACAAAAGAATGGTCATTTTTATCTGTTCGGTTTCTGAAACCCATTGTCCGACCAGACTATTTTGCGCGGCGGCTGGTTCGACACCACAGGCCACCAGCAAAAATATGGTGAGCACTATCAGCACAAGGCGGGAAACGAGCGTGTAAGCCATAATCTTCTCCGATTGGGACTGAGCCAATCAGAATGGAAGCTGGCTCAGTTAAGTAGGTTTAAATTCAAGGTGTTCCAGCGTGGCCAGTGTCAGTTCCAGGGCAGTTCGGTCAGCTTCGTTCAACTGGGCAAACAGTTCAGTTTCAATTTTCTCTGCCGCCGAAAGCCACGATTTGAGCCGTTTTTTGGCTTCTTTGTGCAGATAGACGCGTTGTACCCGCCGGTCTGCCGGATCCGCGATTCGTTCGACCAGTTTGAGTTCGATCATGCGCTGGATAAACCGGGTCATGGTGGTTGAATCAAACCCAAGCTCGTCGGCAAGCTCTCCGATAGTGGACGCATTGCGGTGGTTGAGCGCACTGAGCACCAGAAGCTGGACTGGGGTCACTCCTACATCGCGACACCGGCGCTCATAATGGCTCATGATTTTTCGAGAAATTCGCGCAATGCGAAATGAAGATTGGTCTGAGACTTTGTCAGTCATTTTTGAATGAAAAAAGTGGTTAGTGGTTAGTGGTTAGTGGCTAGTGGCTAGTGGCTGGCATCTGGGGCCTGGGGCTTGGAAACTATTGATTTCTAACCACTAACCACTAACCACTAACCGTATTCTTCATTGTCACAAGGCTGGGAAGGTAGAAACCCCCACCTTTAGGTGGCAGC
>CAZXCE010000667.1:0-4793 GCA_964639175.1 uncultured Clostridia bacterium | reverse complement strand
GAAATTGTCTGAAGCGCCACAACCGTGTGCGAGGCCACCAGAACAGCATCCACGCCGGTGTGTGGATAGGCGCCGTGGGCTTTCTTGCCTTTGATTTTGATTTCAAACCGACTGGCACCAGCCATGGCCGGGCCGGCGACATAGCCAATTTGACCAACTTTAAGCGGTGGATAGACGTGGAGGCCAAAAATCACCTCGGGAGATGGATCCTCAAGCACGCCTTCGCGAATCATCATCTTGGCGCCGCCATCTTCGCCAACCGGGGCGCCTTCTTCAGCCGGTTGGAAGAGAAATTTGACAGTGCCGGTCAGGTCATTTTTGCGGTGCGCCAGAATTTCTGCCGTCCCTAAACCAATCGTTGTGTGAACATCGTGACCACAGGCATGCATCACGCCTGGAACACAGGATTTGTACGGCACATCCCGGACTTCCTGAATCGGAAGCGCATCCATATCAGCCCGCACGGCCACCACTGGCCCCGGCTGTTTCCCGCGCAGAATGCCGACTACACCGTGATGGGCAATGCCGGTGGTGACTTCCAGCCCAAGACAGGTAAGGAATTCCGCGACAATTTTTGACGTGCGGACTTCGCGATTGGAAAGCTCTGGATGCCGGTGCAAATCACGGCGAATTTCAACCAGTTTTGGGAAGATGGCTTCAATTTCCGGGTTTTCAAATGCCGGGTTTCGGGTTCCGAGTTCTGGGTTTTCAGTTAAAAATCTATGTGTCACCTTGTCACCTTGTCAGATTGTCATCTGAATCCTGGTTCCCACGGGTTGCCCGGTCACGACATCCACCAGCGTTCCAGGGCGTTGACCGTTCACAATATGTACTGACCTGACGCCACCGTTCAGGGCCGTAAATGCGTTGGTTAACTTGGGATACATTCCACCAGTGATGACTTTGGCGGCAGCCAGTTGTTCAAACAAAGCCGGGTTGATTTCGGGAATGACCTGCCGGTTTGCATCAAGCACCCCATCCACCGTTGTCGCGGCAATCCACTGATCAGCCTGGAGCGCAATTGCCAGTTCAGTCGCCACCGTGTCGGCATTGGTGTTCAACACCTGACCAGTTTCATCGGCAACCAGCGGGGAGACAACCGGAACCATTCGGGCAGCCAGCAGGACTTTGAGCAGCGTTGGGTTGACCGAAACGAGGTCTCCGACAAAGCCGAAATCAACCAGTTGGGTTTCGCCGGTTTGCAAATCGGTAACCGTTCGAGGAGGCCGTTTGTGTGCTGTAATCAGTTCGGCATCAATCCCGCTCACGCCGACCGCTGGCACGTTGACCTTTCGCAAGGCAGCTAAAAGATTGGTGTTGTTTGTACCGGCAAGAATCATTTTGGCGGCTTCGAGCGAAGCTTCATCCGTGATGCGCCGACCATTGATTTTTTTCGGAGTGATGCCCAGTTGCCGGCACAGTTCGTCTACCTGAGCGCCTCCGCCGTGGACAATGACCAGAGAGTGGCCATTTTCGTGGAGTGTGGCCACGTCCCTACAGAGCTGTGCCACCGTGTCTGGATTCACCAGAAGTTCACCCCCAAATTTGATGACTGAGATGGGCATGCTACCTCCAGGTAGGCGGTGTATGAATCACCAGAGCTTCTTTTCCCGCTTCAACCCAGGCTTGCTCAAAAGCTGAAGCGCTATAATGTCGAGTTCCTGGACCATCGAGTGGATCCAAAATTTCAATATCTGTTCGATTGAAAGTAACCATCACAAGGGCATGAGATGCTGGAGGAAATCCAAGTAAATGACGCTCAATTCCTACAATTACAACTAGCCCCCTTCTATATGTATCGCGCAAATCATCCAGGTTCCAATCGTCGTGAAGTTCAAGAATTGCTCCTGCCAGTTCCATCTGTTGTGTGGCTGTCCAAAGTGATAGTCCCAGTTTGGTATGTCCTAATAATTTTCGAATCTCAGTTTCAGTCAAATAAACTTGAAATCCAGCTAACACCATTCGGACGCAAGCTGAAACACAAGAAGATGGGAGTTCTTGGCCAAACCAGGGAATCATCATTCAATCCCGTGAAGAGTTGCTAGCATTTCAGCACGATTCTTCAGTTCTTCAGGGTCAGGAATCCCTGCAAATGAACCCGTAATCGCATGAAGATACAAATCGCCAATGGTGCCGATTGTGCCCCGGTCTGGATAAGCCAGTTCAACGGGCAAATGCCAATAGAAAGAAACTGGATCAAAAGTTGCTTTTGTTGAATGGAGTGCCATTCCAATTTTGCGATGAAGCCACCGGTTCACAAAAGAAAGGGCTTCTTTTTCAGTTGGAATTGCAAGCTGAGGTTGAACCAAAGAACTCATATTTCACCTCTTCTGCCAATCCATACATCACCCCCAGGCAATGCCGCCAGATGGTCGTCAAGTTCTGCATCAAACTGATCCTGATTCTTTTCATAACTCAGTTCCAGAAACGTGACTGCCTCCGCCATAACTGTTGTGTGATCAATGCGTTCTGAGAGTATAGCCGGAGAAATCCCGCCAAATGCTTCGACGGCTGCTTCACGGAGTGCCCGTCGAAAAGCCTGTTCCACCTGAGCTTCCCATCCTCCAGATTGAATGTAATGGGTGACATTATCGCGCCGGTTGCGGGTTCGGATTTCATCAACTGAACTGGCAATCGAAGCTGCCCACGAGCCGGTCAGCCTTCCTTCGGCATAACATTTGATGAGATGGGTTAATAATCTGATGAGAAACGAGTTAATGGCATTCAACTTATCTTGATTGCTCATTTCTTCGAGTTCCTCAATGACTGTCAGGGCATCACGGTACCGACCAGCACGGATATGCTCTTTTAAGACGCTAAGTTCTTCCATACATTGATTCTCCAGAACGTAGTCAGCAGCCAGTACGACGAGTGAAGAGTTGGAAATAGGCTACCTCGTCACAGTTCTTCACGTCCAATTGTTTTCCTGATCTCTGAGACTGGGAGAAAAAGATGGTACAGGTTACTGGGTGAAGGTTCAAACCCAAATTTTTCATAAAAAGCCCTGGCGGCATCATCTTTCGCATGAACAATCAGAGCCCGCAATCCGGCAATTTCAGCCGCCTGAATGGTTCTGAGCAACGCATCCCGAAGCAGGTCAGCACCAAGCCCGCGTCCTCGTTCAGTCACATCAACCGCCAGCCGCGCCAGGAGCATAACCGGGATTGGATATCGCCCCAGTCCAGAGGCAAGTTTGTTCGCCGCTTCTGAAGGTGCGATAGAGCCGTAAGCCAGTGTGTAATATCCAGCTACGCGATTGTCCCTGACTGCGACGTAGGTCCGTGCGGCATCCTTTTTCTGGTTTTGAAGGGCGTACTTTTTGAGAAATTCATTAAGCGCCGGAACGCCACAATCAAAAAGCTCCCGATGATGGTCACGTGAGAGCAGTACGGGTGATTTCAGCACGCTGTCACTCATCAAAAACACTCCGCCGGGAAAACAACGCCGCTAATTGAGGGTTCTGTTTTGGAGGAGCATCAAGGATTTGGCAAAAGGCTTCCCATTGTTCCGGAGGTAAGACAAAGTGGGTTTGATCTGCCAGGATTTCTGTTGCGGCACTGACTGCCTGTTCGACCACAAAATCACTGACCGTTGTATTTTTGAGTGCCGCCGCCCGGACAATCAGTTCTTTTTGCTGGGGTTTAATCCGAATGCTTAACCGATTTTCCCGCTGGCTGGTAGATTGATTTCCACGCATACTAGAAAACTCCTTGGACTTGATGGTGTACACCCATTGTGCGCCCAGCCTGGTGTCAGGTCAATCTTTCGCAGACAAGGCAGTGAGATCAAATCAACGCCCGCAAAATCTCTTTCTGGATATGCAGCCGGTTTTCGGCTTCGTCATAGCAAAGGTTCTGGGCTGATTCCATCACGTCGTCAGCAATTTCGACGTTTCGCCGGAGCGGCATACAGTGCATAAACTTTGCCGTTCCAAGCTTTTCCAGTGTGATCATCCAGTGGCGAAGGGTTTCGGGCGGTGGCGTTCCATAGTCAAGCAATGACCCCCACGACTTGGCATAAACCACCTGCTGGTCTTTGAGCACGCTTTGATCATGGACAACCTTTACCCCCGGAAGCTGCGCCATCACTGGTTCTGGGAGTGGAAATCCCGGCGGCGCCACAATCGTCAATTCACATCCCATCTGATGCGTCGCCACCGCGAAGGAATTGGCCACCGAAGTTGGCAGTGCCTTGATGTGATAGGCCCACGAAAGCGCAACTTTGACACCCGAGGTTTGACCAAACTTTTCCTTGATCGTCATGACATCCGCCATTGCCTGGCAGGGGTGATAGAGCGCCGATTCCAGGTTGATGACCGGAACGGACGCATACTGGCGAAAGGCTTCGACAATCGGGTCTTCCAGGTCTTCGGCCAGATTCTGGAGTTTGGGGAAGGACCGCACACAAATTGCGTCAAAATACCGGGAGAGGACACGGGCGGCGTCCTTGATGTGTTCGGCCTTTTTGCCATCCATCACCGCGCCTTCGAGGAATTCGAGGTCCCACACACCGTTGCCGACTTCGAGCGTGACCGAATGCCCTCCAAGTTGCGCAATTGCAACCTCGAAGCTGGAACGCGTCCTGAGTGAACTATTGAAAAAAATCAACGCCACGGACTTGCCAGCCAGTTCGGTTGACCGCTTGCCTTTGTTTTGAATCGCACCCCAGATCAGGGATTCGAGTTCGTCACGAGTATATTAGCCAGTGTGGATAAAGTGCTTAATTTTATGGTTCAGGGATTTAAAGACAGGGTTAAGGGTTCCGGGTTACGGGTTCCGGGTTTTAGAAAAAAC
>CAZXCE010000666.1:0-4802 GCA_964639175.1 uncultured Clostridia bacterium | reverse complement strand
ACCCGGAACCCGGAACCCGGAACCCAAATGTTCAATCCCGCTCGCAAAGCACATTGACCAGGACATGTCGTCGTTCCTGACGGGAAATGTGAAATGCCTGCTTGAGGGTATCAATCACGTCTCCTGGTTCAGAAACCGTCAACCCAACGCCGCCACACGACTCAGCCAGTTTTTCAAACTGGATTTGCACATCAAAATTGCACAGCGGGAAGGTGTTATTTTTGACACCCCAGGGCTCAGGCGTGGTGCCTAAATAGGATTTCTTGATCGTGGTCCAGGCGCTGTCATTAAACACCACAATGATAATCGGCAAATTGTAGGCTGCGGCCACATAGTGCGCCGAAAGCGGAGTGTTGAATAAATAGCTCCCGTCACCCAGGGTAACAACCATTGTGAGTTCAGGTCTGGCCAGTTGGGCGCCGAGTGCGGCCCCAAGCGACCAACCCAGACCGCTGGCCACTGAATTTTCAAACCAGCTATCCGTCAACCGGCGCGAAACAAGCTGTGGATCCAGGTTGTATTCGTTAAAGATGACCGTTTCATCATCCACCACCTGCCCAATACACCACGATAGAAACCGCTTGGTAATCACTGATTTTGAGCTATCGCCAGCCGCTGCCGTCCGACAGGTTGACACCATCCGGTTGTGTTCCACGGCAATGGTTTCACGGCGTTGGGCGCGATGTTCCAAATGCTCACATTGACTGAGCAAACTGGTCAGTTTCTGTAAGGTTGCCGCCGGGTCTCCGGCCAGAGCCACATCGGCTGGAAAGCTGCGCATAGGAATGGCTTGAAACAGCGGATCCACCCCAATCTGGATCAACGTTGGCGGAGTCTTGACCTGGGAAAGGGCTGGGATCCAGGGGACGGGACATTCCAGCGCAATGATCAGATCTGCCTGCTCAACATAGGGTGATGGTGAAAAGCCAAGGTGCAACGGATGCTCAGTCGGGAAATTAAAGAAATTGCGTTTGCCGTGCTCAATCACCGGGATGGCACAGGTTTCTGAAAACTGAAGTAAGGCTTCAACCGCACCGCGAAAGCGTCCGGCATCAGCCGTCACAATCAGGGGAGATTTGGCGTTCTGAATCAGGTTGACCGCCACAGAAAGCGCTTCGGCGGTTGGTTCCTGAGTTCCGGCTGGTTGCTGACGCGGGGTTTGATGAATGTGAAATGGCGTTTCGAATTTCTGGCACAGGGCTTCTTTTGGAAGCGTGAGGTAGACCGGGCCGGCAGGCTCACTGGCGGCAATCGCCAGGGCCCGATCCACAATCGTTTCCAGATTGAAAGCCCCTTTTAACTCATAATCCCATTTGGTGAATTCACGGAAATACGCACCCTGGTCAAAGGTATCCTGTCCCCACTGGACAAAATTAGTGCGGCATCCATCAACGTCTGATTCGTACCAGGGCGTTTTCCCGGCCAGGACCAGCATTGGAATCCGTGACCGGGCGGCGTTGATGATTCCCAGTCCCATATTCGCCGTGCCAACATTGACGTGAGCCATCACGACTTGTGGACGACCCGACACCAGGTAATGTCCGTGGGCCATGGCAATCGCGGTGTTTTCGTGGGGAATGGCAATCGTCTTGAGCTTAAATTCAGCATTGTTCTGGTACCGCGCCAGGGCATCAATGATCGGGGTGAAATCCGTCCCGGAATTGGAAAAGAAACAATCCACGCCACGTTGCGAAAGCATGGCCATCAGCCCTTGAGCCACGGTGTCAGCTTCAAGTGTGACATTTGGATTGGCCTGAAACTGGGTTTTGGCGCCGCTTCGACTTCGGGAACGACCCAAAAAGACGCCCAGTGCCCGATTAAATTCCGCTGGATGGTCAAGGTTCGAAAAATGCCCGGCGCCGTCAATGTTCACCAGTTGCGACGTTGGAACGTTTGCAAAAATTTCAGTCAGGAGCGGGTCCGTTGGGGTGACTTTGTCTTCGGTGCCACCAAGCAGCAAGACCGGGACGTTGATGGATGGCAACATCTCCCGAAAATCAACGCCGAACATGGATTGCCACGAAGCCAGAAACACATCTGGATCTTTCGCAGCTTCGACCCGAATCGCCTGGTCAATAATCTTCTGAGCTGTCCGCGGTGCAAATAACCCTGGAATGAGCATTTCCGAGCTTTTCGAAAGGCTCATTTCTTCTAACTGATGCTGCATAAAGGCAATCCGGGCTTCAGCTTCCGGATGAAAGGCCCAGGTATTGGCCAGCGTCAGGGATTGAACCAGGTGTGGAAACCGGCGAAAAACCTTCAGCGCCACCACGCCGCCCATCGAAAGCCCAACCAGATGTGCGCGACGAAAACCGAAATGGGCAATCACGGCAGCGGCGTCTTCAGCAAAGGTCATGACATTGATGTGCTCCAGAAGCATCTCCGGAATCTCAGACCGGCTGTGCCCGCGCTGATCAAAGGAAATGCAGGTATAGCGATCTTGAAACGCTTCGATTTGGGGCATCCAGGACGAATGATCTCCGCCCACCGCATGGAGAAACAAAATCAGTTCCGGCCCCGTGCCAGCTTTGGCAACATACAATTTGGCGCCGGTTGAGACTTCAATCAGTTGAGTTTCCACAAACACATTTTCCTTTCTCAAATGACAAGGCCGCCTGATGGCGGAACTCTGGACTTTTTTATTCACCGATTTCAATTGATAAACTTTTGTTAATGCTGGCTTTGTATCTGGCCTGTTCGGTTACTGGAATCATCCAGCGGGCATCGAGCGGCACAGTCGCCGGGCGATATCGGGCATCTGGTTTCGGAGATTTTTCCCACCAGGTTACAAATGAGGCAATGACGGCTTCACGATCTTTGGAATCAGCCAGATAGAAGAATTTCAGGCTGTCGTCCTGAGTCAGTTGCTTGAGCGAATCATAGGCAAAGTATCGAACCGCCGGGTATGGATCACGCAACGCTTCGATCAAAAACGGAATTGCCCATTTTGCAGCATCACGGTTTTCAGTGGCCCCTGGCTGGCCAAGCGCCCAGGCCGCCACGCACCGGGCTGATGGGTCAACACTAAACAGCTCACGAACCATCTCTGACTCGCTGGCTTCAGGGCGGGTTTGGTTTTCAGCCGTCAAGGCATGTTCTGGACCATACCACTCGGTCAGGTATTTCGAAGCCCAGGCGGTGCTTTCTTTCTGGTGGCACATATTGCACCCATTGGGCATATCCGTCGTCAGGCTTTTATCGGGGCTGGGATTCAGCACGCGATGTGTACGCTTGGCCGTCAAAAGCCCAAAGATGATCCGTGGGCGATGACATTCATTGCACGAACTCCCGTTACTGTCTGCTTTATGGTGGGTATGTTCAGTGAGTCTGGCGTTGATGTCCTGATGGCACTGGACACATCCGGTATTGCCCCGCATGTCGTCAGTGAGGAGCGACTGCTGACGGCCTTTGTGGACATCATGACAACTATTGCAGGTCATTTCGCCGGCCTGATAACACTTGCTCATCAAAACCCCCTGGTATTCATAGGCGGTCAGGCGGGGCGTGCCATCCGGGTAAAACCGCTGGGCAAAGCTGTAGGTTCCGACTTTGGAAGTAATGTTCAGCGGAGTGAAATATTTTGAGAGGTTTTCACCTGCGGTGTAAGGATCACCCTTTTCCATCACATCGCGAATAGCATTTTCCTGAGCCGGAATCCGCTGGCCGTGGCAATGTCCGCACACCTGGAGTTCCGTCGTTTTCTCAAGTTTCTTCGGTTCAACGATAGTGGGATCGTCAGCACGGACCTTTTTGCGAAACCAGGCCCAGCCGGGAATCTGGTTTTTCTCAATGTGCAGTTTTCCGGGTCCGTGGCACGCTTCACAGCCAATGCCCAGCTCTTTGACATTGGTGTTGACAAACTGTCGTGTGTCAAAGTCCATTCCTGGATTTCCCTTGACGTTGTGGCAAAAAATACAGTTCTGGTTCCAAATCGCTGTGTGCTGGCTAAAATTCGGATTGTCAGCATGCAGAAATAATCCCTGTAAGTTGAACCAGTACCCCTTTTCAATGTTCCAGGCAATCGGCAACCGCCAAAACGTCGGGCCAACCTGGGTCACATACTGCTGGAAACGACGTGACCCAATTGTGCGCACGATCTTTGCCGTTGCCATCTGGCCGCTGGGGTCAAGCGTCTCCATGAAAAACTCATCCCCCTGGCGAAACATCCGTGACGTGACACCATTGAAGGTATAGGTGGCATTGTTGAAATTTCCAACCACGGATTGCGGCGATGCCACCTGGGTCATTTTGTGATGGTGCGACTCGCTCCAATGATCAAATTCCGACTGATGACACTGACGACAGCTTTCTGACCCGGCATATTCAACGTTGGCTAAGTCAGGCTTGAGTTCGCGCATTGCCCTGGCCTGATAGGTTGTCAAGGCGACAACCAGACCAACACCAACTAGAAAGCAAGCACTGATAAGGACTTTCAAGCGAGAACTGCGAAACACACAACACCTCAAATCAATACAAATTATGACTGTTTCCACCGGATTTTGTGTTGGAAACAAATCAGCCAAAACCAACGAGTCAGGACCATCTGCATCAGTGGGTGGGCCTGCTTGCTGCCAACCCCGTCCGCTCACGCAGGTGGTACTGACAAGATACCCGGCACAAGGGGATTTGATGGAAAATTCAGAGAGAGGAGACAGGATTCAAGAATCGAGCTTTTTGGAATGCCGCAGTCTAATCCATTCGGTGAAGGTTTGAACAGATTTTGCGCTGATGATCGAGGAAAAAATGAGGTATACCAGTCAGTTGTCAGTCGTCATTCGTCATTCGTTCGCTAAGTTTATTTT
>CAZXCE010000665.1:0-4803 GCA_964639175.1 uncultured Clostridia bacterium | reverse complement strand
CACCAGTTCGGCCTCATCGCCGCTTAAATTCGGTTTATACTGTCCGGAGTATTGACTTTGTCCTGGCTGATTTGCTTGCGCTGATAGTTGTCGTTTATTTCATCAGTTATCCAAACGATTGCTTGAAAAAAATGGCTACGACCTCAGGATTTGTCATTTCCTCAAATCAGTATCAGGCCACAGCTCATAAAATCGCGGATGCCATCAAAAACCGGAAACTTCGAGGTGGGCAAATGCTTCTGGTGGGTGTAATCGTTGACCAAAATGGAAAAGTGTATGCGGTGGACGCCGACCGTCAGGAAGTGCTTATAGATGAAAATCCTCAGACAGAAACCAAAATTGAATTGTGGGGCGGTGTCAATCTGACCAGCTTGCCTGGAGACGTTGTGTTTGGGATGTTGACTCTTACCGAAAACGAGACTGAACTGGTGGGGCAGTCGGCAATGTTGTACCAACGAAAATAATGCAAATCCGGAGTCAGGCTATTTTGGGCAAGATTCAGGTCACTCTCAATTCTTCATTCTCAATTCTTCATTCTGCCGGTGCTTCCGCCAGGGTTTCAGGCGTTCCCAGGAAACGATTGACCACGTCTCCGGCCCATTCCAGGCCCAGTTCTGCCAGGAATTGGGTGGTGACTAATCCGACACGCGCCAGGTTGCGCGACAGTCCAAACAAAACCTGCTGTAATTCCCAGGTGGAAATCTGGCTGGGGTAGGTTCGCGACCAGGGCAGATGCCGCAACCGTTCGGGGATTTCTCCGATAATCTGGCTCAGCAGATATCGGGTCACATGCCAGTCGAGGTGGAAGGTCGAATCTACGTCGTGAATCACCCCGATAATCGTGAACAGGCTCTTGCGGAACATCAGCAGAGCCGCCGGGAATCGGATGCCTTCCAAAATCAGTTCGTCCAGCAATCGGGTCAGAGCATCAATGCGCACCAGCGGGAAGAGCGGCAACTCATCAATGATTTCCTGAACCTTGCGCCGGATGATTTCCTGTTGCTCAGGCCCCTGTTTGCCGGTGGTCAGCTTGCACGTGGCTTTAAAGACCCGTTTGGGATCTCGGAGAAAAAATCCCAGGATGAGTTGCACGATGTAGCGTCTTGTTTCGCGGTCAATTACACAACTCAAGCCCCAGTCAAAGAGCGCCAGTTCATCCGTCTCCGGCTCATAAAACAAATTGCCAGCGTGCGGGTCGGCGTGAAACAACGCTTCTTCCTGCGGGTAGAAAATCACCGATAAGATCAGCTTATCAATCACGAGTTGTGCAATCCGGTCACGCAGATGCGGGTTCTTTTTCGCAGCTATCGTGACTTTCATTCCTGAGAGGAACTCCATTCCGGTAATGGCTTTGGTGCGCATCGGCAGCAGTTCCGGAACGCGAACGTCTTCATGGTCGGAATAAAACCGGGTGGCCTGGCGAAGCCGTTCCTGTTCGAAATTGAGCTTGACCTCGCGTTTGAGCAAATCACGGACTTCGCGCAGAAGCTCTTTGAATCCAACCGTTGGCAGACCATAGCTCGCCCGATGGCGGTCAAAATGAATGGCCAGGGCTTCAAGGGTTTTCAACTCCTCTTCCCAGTACTTCATAATAAACGGCTTGAGGACTTTAAACACCCCGCGTTTACGTTCGCCTCCAGGAGCTTTCCAGGTGAAGGGCACCACCGCGCAGACGCTGGCTTCGGCCAAAATCCGGGGGCTGACTTTGATTTTGTAGGACTCAATCTGGGATTTCAGCTCTTCCTGAACCCGCTGGACGATTGATTCATGCGTGACGTCGCGGATGCTGTTTTCCAGTTCCTGCAACCGATGCCGGAATTCAGGATCGAGGTTATGGTTGCGGGCAATAATCTGGCCCAGTTTTTGGAGCGTAGGCATCCGGGCAATCAAGGTCAGCAACCGTTCCTGGACCGATGCTTCGAGCGGGGTCATTAACTGTTCAACCAGCTTGGTTTGCAGCCGCTCGCGGCTCAACCGGCTCAAAATGATGTTGCCAGCGTCAACCACCATCGGCTTGTATTTTTGGTACACTTCGGGGACCAGTTCTTCAACTGGAATCAGCTCCAACAGTACTTCGACGATTTCCGCCCGGTTGCTTTCCAGATCAAGCTGCGAAATCAGCCCGTTTAACCGTTCCCGGGTTTGATCCTGGTTGGTCAATCGGTCTTCATCCCCCAGCAGATCAAAAAACTCCCCATGCAACTCGTCGGGTGCCAGTGCCAGCAATTTCATAAAGGCATTGTAAGCTCGCTCGGCATTGGCTGCTTCCTGGATCGGGTCTGGTTTTTTATTGAATTTGAGCGAACGTTTAGCCATCTGAGTCTCCTCTGCTGAGTGGGGTGGAAATTGATCGTGGGTGGAAATCATAAGGGGTAGCCTCACTCTACCACAGGCCGTGCTGTTTGGTGAACGATTCCGGTGGCAAGCTGGTGGTTTTTCATCGAAAGTAAACCTGGGAAATAGTCAACTTTCCCGGCTTCTGGTAAGGTAGTGACGCCCCTACCTGCAATTTGTTCCTGTTGCCATACCAATCATCCGTTTTTCTTCCGAACTAACCAAACACCAATGAATCCAACTGCTTCTGACCACAGCAAGCTTGCCCTGATTTTTTCAAAAATTTTCACCATTGAACGCGGTAGTCCGTCCCCTTTTGGTGCAACTCTAAGGCCAAATGGAATCAATTTTGCTATTTTTTCAAAAAATGCGACGGCGGTGACGCTGGTACTGTTTGTGACGGGTGAATATGAGCCAATTGCCCAGATTCCGCTGGACCCGCATATCAATCGAACCGGTCATGTCTGGCATATTTTTATTCGTGGACTGGATACAAAAATCCGGTATGGATATCGGATGGATATGGAGCCAAACCCGGAACCGGATCTCCATAAGTTCAACCCGGCCACAATTTTAGTTGACCCGTGCGCCAAGGCGTTGTCGGGGGCTTCTGTTTGGGGGATTCCCTACCATCGAATCGGAGATGCCGACAGCGGCTGGAAAGTCCGTAAACGCCGATCATTGATTGTGGAAAGTTATTTTGATTGGGGTCATGACCAGCCACTGAATATACCACTCTCGGAAACCATTCTGTACGAAGTCCATGTCCGGGGTTTTACCTGTCATCCATCATCAACTGTCCAACACCCCGGTACATTCCTGGGATTGACTGAAAAAATCCCCTACCTGAAATCACTTGGGGTCACTGCGGTTGAACTCCTGCCAATCATTGAATTTGAAGAACTGGAAAACCCACGGACCAATCCAATTACGGGCGAAACCCTTTTAAATTATTGGGGATACCATCCAATCAACTTTTTTGCCCCCAAAGCTGCCTATGCGGTGGACGGCCACCACGGACGACAGGTCAAAGAATTCAAGAAAATGGTCAAGACGTTTCACGAAGCCGGGATTGAGGTCATCCTGGATGTGGTTTTTAATCACACGGCGGAAGGCGACAAGCCGGGGCAAACATTCAGTTTTCGGGGAATTGATAACTCGGTTTACTACATGATAGACCCGGAAACCGGTGAATATATTAACTTTACCGGCTGTGGAAACACCATCAACTGCAATCACCCGGTGGTTCGGGATATGATTCTAGAGTGTTTGCGACATTGGGTGACTGAAATGCACGTTGATGGCTTTCGGTTTGATCTGGCTTCAATTTTGGGACGTGGGCAGGATGGCGAAGTCCTGGCCAACCCTCCGGTGTTAGAGCAAATTGCGGCGGATCCGATCCTGGCCAATACCAAACTCATTGCCGAAGCCTGGGATGCTGCCGGGCTGTATCAGGTCGGTACATTTCCAGCCTGGGGACGCTGGGCCGAGTTAAATGGGAAATTTCGCGATGATGTGCGGAAATTTGTAAAAGGCGACGCCGGAATGGTGGGGACTATTGCCCAGCGGTTGATCGGGAGTCCGGATTTGTATTTTGCCAGCGGACGCACGCCACACCACAGCATCAACTTCATTACCAGCCACGACGGATTTACGCTGGCGGATCTGGTTTCCTACAACGTCAAACACAACGAAGCCAACGGCGAGCAAAACCGCGACGGACTTGATGAAAACCATAGCTGGAATTGTGGCGTCGAAGGCCCGACCGATGTGGTTGAAATCAACAATCTTCGGCGACGCCAGATGAAAAATATGGCGGCGTTGCTCCTGCTTTCCAATGGCGTTCCAATGATCCTGGCTGGCGATGAAGTGGGGCGCACCCAGCAAGGCAACAACAACGCCTATTGCCAGGACAACGAAATAAGCTGGCAGAATTGGGAACTCCTCGAAAAGAATGCCGACCTGTTCCGGTTTTTTCGGCTCCTGATCCAGTTTCGTAAGCGCTATTCAATTTTTCGGCATGGAAAATTTGGGCAGGTGTGGGAAAAAGGAACTTCGGCGGAATTTCACGGCCCCAAACTCGACTTTTTTGATAAGTCGTACCATTCGCGGTGCCTGGCGTTGCATATTCGGAGCGCTCGCCACCCAGCCGGGTCAGACATCCCGGCTGACATTACCAACACCATTCATTTCTATCTGATCGCCAATATGCATTGGGAAGGCTGTGATTTTCAGCTCCCCGCTCTGACCCATGGAAAATCCTGGTATCGGATCGCTGACACCCACCTGGGTCCTCCGGACGATATTGCGGATGATGGAGAGGAAATTAAACTTGACCCGCAAACTCACTACTGGACCGGCCCGAGGACCGTGGTGGCGTTGCTTGGGAAATAAGTTGAATGAAGAATGAAGAATGAAGAATGAAGAATTGAGAATGAAGAAAGTGGTTAGCGTTTAGAAATCAATACT
>CAZXCE010000664.1:0-4810 GCA_964639175.1 uncultured Clostridia bacterium | reverse complement strand
AATTGAGAATGTAGAATGATGAGTTGTGTATTAAGAATTGATAATTAAGTATGAAGAGTTGAGAATGAAGAATTGAGATTGAAGAATGAAGAACAACCATTCTGGTTCGCTGGTTCAACTTCAGGAAGTACTTCGTAAGGATTTGCCGCTCAGCGTTGTCCTGGGCGGCGGTGGCGTGCGTGGACTGGCCCACCTGGGTGTCCTCGAAGTCCTTTCTGAACAAGGGTTTCAACTGGCGGAGATTGTCGGTACCAGTGTCGGCGCGCTGATTTTGACCTACTATGCCGCCGTTGGGCTTGATGTGCCGACGATGCGGAAATTAGGTTTGGGGATGAGTTCACGGCACTTGCTCGGATGGGCGTTTCTGCGACGGTTTTCGCCTCCCATTCAGCACCGGTTTCGACGTCTGGCAGGTATCATCCCGGAATATCTGGACCGACTTTCCAATCTGCCCGGTGACCGGTTGTTTCACGGTGTTGAGCGGATTGGCCTGGTGGCGTATGACCTCGAACACCGCGAAGAGATCGTCTTCCACAATCTGCAACAAGAACTCCTGCTCAATGATGCGTTGCGTGGGGCCGTGGCGATTCCTGGGATTTTTCCGCCTCGGGAATGTCTGGCCGGAAGCCGCAAACTTCGGCTGATTGATGGTGGCGTGACCAATAAACTTCCAGTTGATAAACTGTTTTCCGAGCCGTTTCAGCCAGCCCAAATACTGGTGGTTGATATTTCAAACCGAATCGAGCACCGTCAGGAAAACAGTCTCAAAATCAATCAGTTACAGGCACAGTTTCCCCAGATTCCAATTGTGACGGTCACACCGGACACACTTGGGAAAGCGACTGTTTTGTATCGAACCAACGGCCTGGAATCGTTGATTGAATCTGGGAAAATCGTGACTCAGCGACTTCTGAAAGAAACTGGCTCACTTTTCTAGGACTTGGAGGAAGGTAATGAAGAAAATCTGTGTGATGATCGCTCTGGTGACTACTGTTTTGTTTTTTGGAACCCAGGTTAAAGCCCAAACCAAACTCCCAGAACCAGACGCACTGGTACAGAAGTTATATCAAGAACTGAAGCAAAAGCTATGCGAGAACAAATCGAAATTTATACAAGCTCAGAAGAGTTCTTCCAATGACGGTAGGGCTACAGCAAAGGTTTTTTCAGAGTTCGAGAGCCAACAATATAGAGTTTATGTAGACATTCGCTCTTTTCCTTCAAAAAAAGAAGCTGAAGAATACCTGGAATTTATAAAAATGATGGTCTCAAATGCTGGACCTTCAAACAGGCTGGACGCATTTGGAGATGTTGCTTTTGCTTCGGAGCGGTGGATTGGATTTGTCCACAACACCGTGCTTGTGTTTGTCACTGCCAGCCCTAATCTTGATTTTAAGCAAGAGCGTGTACAGGAAATTACATCCGATCAATCTATTCCTAAAGAGAGGCCATTGAGAAGAGTTGATGGTAATCTTATCTTTAATGACCTTGGAAAAACCTCCTTACGAATGACTCACCCGGTTGCGCGGGAATTTGCCACCTATCTTTGGGAGGCTGTGATCAATCTGCAAAAATAATCTTCAATCAAAAGAATGAGTGTTGAAACAAAAAAGGGCACTCCCGCACAGGGAGTGCCCTTTCAAGTGTTGGGGAAGGGAACTTTTACTTAAACGCCTGAATGCCAGTGACTTCGTTGCCAATGATGAGGGTGTGGATGTCGTGTGTTCCCTCATAGGTGAGTACTGATTCAAGGTTATTCATATGGCGCATGACCGGGTATTCGCCGCTGATGCCGTTGGCGCCAAGGATGGTGCGGGCGGTGCGGGCGGTTTCGAGCGCCATGGCGACGTTGTTGCGTTTCGCCATTGAAATGTGTGACGGCGTGACTTTGCCCTGATCTTTGAGCCGGCCCAGGTGCAGCGACATCATCTGACCTTTGGTAATTTCAGTGATCATGTCGGCTAGCTTCTTTTGCGTGAGCTGGAATCCGGCAATCGGGCGATCAAACTGGATGCGTGACAGTGAATATTCAAGCGCGGCATTGTAGGTCGCCATCGCTGATCCGACCGCTCCCCACGCGATGCCGTATCGGGCCTGATTCAAACAGGAAAGTGGCCCGCGCAGTCCTTCGACTTTAGGCAGAATATTTTCTTCTGGAATTTCGCAATCTTCAAAAATCAGTTCTGAGGTAATCGAAGCGCGCAACGAATGCTTGCGCTTGATTTCCGGAGCTGAAAACCCAGCCGTGCCTTTTTCGACCAGAAAGCCACGGATGCTGCGGCTGTCATCACCGGTTTTAGCCCACACCACAGCGACATCAGCAACGGTGCCGTTGGTGATCCACATTTTGGCGCCATTGAGTTTCCAGCCGTATTTGGTGCGTTCGGCACGGGTCACCATCCCGCCAGGATTGGACCCAAAATCCGGTTCGGTCAGACCAAAGCAACCGATTTTGTTGCCTTTGGCCATTTCGGGCAGCCATTTGCGTTTTTGTTCTTCAGTTCCAAACGCAAAAATCGGATACATCACCAGCGAGCCCTGCACTGAAGCAAAGCTGCGCACCCCGGAGTCACCAGCTTCAAGTTCCTGCATCACCAGCCCATAGGCGGTGCTGTTCATTCCAGCGCACCCGTATTCTTCGGGAAGGTTAGCGCCATACATGCCCAGTTCGCCCATGGCTTTAATCAATTGGGTTGGGTACACACCCTGTTCATAGGCGTCCTCGATGACTGGCAGCACCTGTTCTTGAACAAAGCCACGAACCATCGAGCGAACCATCAGTTCTTCTTCGGTGAACTGCGAATCCAGGTTAAAGTAATCTACATTTCGCATGAGATAAAACTCCTCAAAATTTCGGACCAGCAAGGTCAAAGGTTGATCACTCCCAACGGCGATGGGGGAAGAAATGAATGCGTTGCGATAAAGTGAAACGATATGATGAGAACGCCGTCAGAATGAAGGTTGAATGCAATGCGAGAGAATACCACTGGAATTTTCATTATGCTACCTCGACAAGTAGTCTGTAGTGGCTTGTTTGCTATCTTTTGCCTCAATTTTTGGGTCGCCAGTGAAGGGCGCGGTACGCAAAGCCGTACATCGCCCCTCCACATTTCCGGAACCCGGAACCCGGAACCCGGAACCCGGAACCCGGAACCCGGTTTCATCGGCTACCACCTCGATCTGGTTCCAAACGATCCGTTTTATTCCAACAACGGCAACCTTCGAACTGATTTTCAACGCTGGGTTTTTGATGGCATTGAAACTGATCGGAATCTGAATGCTGAAACTGCCTGGGGTTTGACGACTGGTCAATCTGACGTGGTGATTGCGGTGATTGATTCGGGGGTCTGGCTGGAGCACCCAGACCTGAAAGAAAACCTGTGGCGCAACGTCGGTGAAATTCCAGCCAACCAGGTGGATGATGACCAGAATGGCTTCGTTGATGACGTCAATGGCTGGGACTTTACGGAGAACACGCCGGATCCAAATCCAGATTTGGGAAATGGTCGCGATGACGATGGAAATGGCCTGGCCGATGAAAACACCGCGCATGGAACAATTGTGGCCGGTGTGATTGGGGCTCGCGGAAACAATCGCACTGGCATTGCCGGTACTACCTGGCGGTGTCAGTTGATGCCACTCAAGGTTGCTCGCGATGATGGACCGGTGAGTGAAGACGCCCTGGCCGCCGCCATTGGCTATGCCGCAAAAAATGGCGCGCAGATTCTGAACCTGAGTTTAAGTCAGGCAACAGTGGGTGCCGCTGTTCGTGAAGCAATTGAATTTGCCCAGGCTCAAGGTGCGCTGGTGATTGCTTCCGCCGGAGATGAAAACACGGCTTCACCGCGATTTCCGGCCCGGTTACCCGGTGTGATTGCCGTCGGCGCCACTGACAGTGGGTTTCGCGGAGCGCCGCGTGGTTTTAATGGATCAGCCATTGCCGAACGCGCTTTTTTCAGTTCGTTTGGCCCAGCAGCAGTTGATGTTGTGGCGCCGGGATTTGCCCTTTCGACGTCAGTACTCAGTGTGTTTGATGCGATGTCTGGCAGTGGAAATCCCGGAACGCCGGTGTATGCGTTTAGCGCTGGCACATCAATTGCCACTGGATATGTCTCGGGGTTGGCCGCATTGATCGTGGCGCAGGCCAAAACACAGAACCTGGCACTAACAGCAGCAGAAATTCGCTATCTCATTGTGACGGCAACTCAGGAACTTCCTGACGACCCAGACGATAAACCAGATGCTGGAAAGACCTGGGCGGCACGTGGTCGGGTAGATTTCGTGAAAGCGCTCAATGCTGTACCAACGCGAGGTGTCTTGCCGCTCATCCGAACCGTGGCGTTCGATGCCGGGAGGCGTCGGTTGACAGTGCAGGGTGACAATTTTCCGGAAGCTGACGCCGTTGTGACACTCGATGGCGCACCACTTCCGCGAGAAAACCACCGCTACCGAACACTGAGTTCGGGAATTTCCCGGAAATTGATCGTTACCAATGTTGATCCCAATCGGCTTCCGGCTGGAAAGCCGATTCAAATTGCCGTTCAACGCGTTTCAACTGGCCAAACCAGTGCGTTGTTTACCTTTACTCGACGATAAAACTATTGAGAGGGAGAGAGGACCGCTTTCACGTGTCGGTTTTTGGTTTTGCACCTCGAAGAGTTGCCGTTCGGATAGCCGGTTGGTTGGCCGCTTTGGGCCTACCACCGGACCCAAGCACCCTCTCTCACCTTCCTCTCCACTTTGCCTGCGCCCCGCAGAGGCAATGGCATTAAGTTAAGGGTGGGAGCGCGGGCATCCTGCCCGCTTGAGCTTC
>CAZXCE010000663.1:0-4831 GCA_964639175.1 uncultured Clostridia bacterium | reverse complement strand
CCGATGGAATTTACCGACGCCGCCAGGACTCAATCCGTCGTTGTTTCGCTTCCGATGCCGGATGGCTCTTTTTCACGTTTCCGCGTTGAAGAGTCCCCGATTATGGAACCGGAACTGGCCGCAAAGTTTCCGGAGTTAAAAACCTACCGGGGACAAGGTATTGATGACCCAACTGCCACAACCCGTTTTGATTGGACACCACAAGGGCTCCACGCGATTCTGTTATCGGCGACTGGCACCGTATTTGTCAGACCAGTTGTCCGAGGTGAACCTCTCGTTTACATGACATATGACTCTCACCATGATTTTGAGGGTGGTGGGACACGACATTGTTCCGTTGGAACCCCTGACGATCCGGTGAACCGAACATCGACCAAGGCTTTGCACAACCGTATCCAGGCTGTTCCAATGCAGTTTTCCTCAGGAACACAATTGCGGACCTATCGCCTGGCAGTCGGCGTCACGGCTGAATTCACCCAACAATATGGAGGCGGGACAGTCGCAGGTGGGATGAATGCCATTGTATCCTCGACCAATCTCATTACCGCGATTTTCCAACGCGAAACAGCCATTCGGTTTGTTCTGGTCGCCAGGCAAAATGAACTCGTCTTCACCGATACAAACACCGATGGCTATACCAATGGCAACAACAATAGCCTCTTAACCGAGAATCAGGCCAAACTGGATCAGGTGATTGGGAGCGCCAATTATGATATTGGCCATGTGTATGCCACGATTTCATCTCCGTTTTCAGGCGTCGCGGAGCTTGGTTCGGTGTGTCAAAGCCAGACGAAAGGCACGGGGGCTTCGTCAATCGGCCTGGATCCATCAGGCCCCACGGTGGTCGGCGGTGTGGCGCACGAGTACGCCCATCAGTTCAGTGCCCCTCATTCCTACAACGGAACGACTGCTGGTTGCAGCCAGCGCGAGGCGACGACGGCCTGGGAACCGGGGAGTGGCACGACTATCATGAGTTATAGCGGTATCTGTGATGGTGAAAATCTGGCCAATGATTCGGACAACTATTTCCACGTTGGCAGCCTGGGAAATATCTTTACCTATTCGACCAGTGCTTCTGACTGTTCGGCAAAAACGCCGACCGGCAATAATCCACCCGTGATTGGTTCCTTATCGAACGCGGCGATTCCAGCGCGAACCCCGTTTACGCTCACCGCATCCGCCACGGACCAGGACGGTGATGCCTTGACATACTGCTGGGAACAATTTGATCTCGGCCAGCAAGGACCGCCAAACAACGACAACGGGAATCGCCCGATTTTCAGGTCGTATCCGCCGACAGCAAGTTCATCGCGGACCTTTCCGTCGTTGAAATACATTTTGGAGAACAACGGCGAGCCTCCGACAACGATCAACGTTAACGGACAAACCTTCCTGAGCGGGGAAGCTCTGGTGACGACGACGCGGGTCATGAATTTTCGCGTTACCGTGCGCGATAATAAAGCGGCTGGTGGTGGGACGGCATCCGCTGGCTTGCAAGTTTCGGTTCAGGGTGACCGGGGGCCATTCACGGTCACGTCGCCCACGGCGGGGGCCTCCTGGACACCTGGTTCGCAACAACAAGTGACCTGGAACGTTGCCAACACCAACACCGCACCCATCAACACTGCCAATGTTCGCATCACGCTTTCAACCGATGGCGGTACCACCTTTTCGACGGTTTTGGCCGCCAGTGTTCCAAATAACGGTTCCGCCACCGTCACGGCGCCTGGCAATGTGGTTGCCAACGCCCGGGTTCGAGTCGAGGCGATTGGCAACATTTTCTTCAATCTTTCGCCCGCTTTTTCAGTGCGCTCAGGGTGCCAACCCATCACTGTCGGGCCAGCGACATTACCTGTTGCCGCGGCGTTTACAGACTACACTGCCCAGTTGACAGCCAGCGGCGGAACTCAACCCATCACCTTCCGGGTTTCACAAGGGAACTTACCCGAAAACGTCGCGCTTTCGCCGAACGGACAAATCACGGGTACGCCACAAACAACCGGCCAGGCGAGCTTCACGGTTACGGCGACCGATTCGACAGGCTGCACCCAGACCAGAGCCTATACTCTCGACGTCCAGGCCGGTGCCAATGCAGGCGATACCGGTGGGACGATTGAGGGAGGTCGGCAAGCCGGAGAGGAAATTTTTGAATTTCCAGTCACGCTCACCGCTCCAAGCAGCCAGCCAGTCGAAATCGAATATCAAACTGAGGACGGCACCGCAGTCGCCGGGGTCAACTATGAGCCGGTCTCCGGGAAACTGATTTTTCCTCCTGGAACAACCGAGCAAGTGATCCAGGTGAAAGTTATGGAGGCAACCGAGGGCGGTGAAGCTGAGGATGAGTTTTTTGTCGTGCTGGGCGATGCGGTCAATGCAGTCATCGAAGATGGACGCGGTGAGGGCAGCATTTTCGAGGATGACCTGGCGTCCTGTCCGACAATTACGGTTGGGCCATCAACGTTGCCGAACGCCAAAGCTGATGTTTCTTATACCCAACGGTTTTCAGGGGCTGGTGGTGATCAAATCGAAACGTTCTCGTTGTCGGGTGGATCACTCCCGTCAGGTCTTGCCTTGAACCAAACGACGGGTGTTTTGTCTGGTGTGCCAGTTGCGGCAGGCGGATTTTCGTTTGAGGTAACCGTGGCTGATGCAACCGGGTGTCTCGGTACCCGGCAATTCACGCTCACGGTTGATCCAGCCGCGCCGAAAATTTCCTCTTTTTCCCCAACAAGTGGACGTGCTGGAACCAGTGTCGTGATTGTTGGGGCGCGATTGACTGGCGTGACACAGGTACGGTTTGCGGACAAGCCCGCCACAACCGTCACGGTCAACTCATCTGGACAAATTACAGCAGTTGTTCCTCCAGGAGCAACGACGGGACCAATCCTGGTGATGGGGCCGGGTGGTTCGACCGTCAGTACAGTGGCGTTCACGATTCTTAACTCAGCACCGACCGCAACCGACGCAACACTGTCTGCCAAACAAAACACGCCCACAACCGGAAAGCTGACAGCTTCCGATCCAGAAGGAACTCCGCTCCGTTTTGAAACCGTACGCAGTGAGAGTGCTTTCCGGGGGATTGTGACAATCACCAATGTGACAACGGGAGAGTACACGTACACGCCCGGACGGGATTTTGTTGGCACGGAATCATTTTTCTTCCGGGTATTTGATGGTACAGCCTACTCAAATCTGGGACGTGTGACCGTAACCGTCGCACCCGATTCCTCACCACGAATTTCAAGTGTTGAGGTTTCAGGCAAAGATTTGATTGTCAACGGCGAGAATTTTGGTCAAGGGGCCATCGTTTTGGTAAACGGCGTCGCCAAAACAACCACCAACGATGCGCAAAGTCCAACCCGAAAACTTGTTGCCAAAAAAGCTGGAAAGAAGATCAAGGTTGGCCAGACAGTGGCCATACAGGTTCGCAATCCAGACGGAACCACCTCGACGATGTTTAACTTTACCCGTCAATAACGAATTGCTTGCGGTAAGTTTTTCCGTGATTTGATTCACGATGGAATGGACACAAAATAACCTGGTCAACTGAAACAAACTCTATCGGAAGTCAAAAACTCACCACAGAGGACACAGAGGAACACAGAGGGTTCGGTTGATTGATTTTCCTCTGTGTTCCTCTGTGTCCTCTGTGGTGAAAAGATGATGAAGTTATTTAATTTTCATTCCAATGTTGAAATTGATACTTTCCGAAACCCACCTGGTAGATTCAGAAGATGTATCAAGTTCAAATCAGGGGTTAAATCACGGAAAAATTGAGATCGCTCTTTAGAAAACAGTCCAGAGTGCAAGCTTTCGCTTGTTTCAGTCAAACAGATCACTCAACTCAAGGTTGATCAAGAACTTAACCAACACGAGGGAGGCGATTTCGCAAACTGAAGCCTGGACTCTGGACTGAAATCATTTTTTCAATAGAGGTAGAAGAAATTTAAGTATTGTGGTCGAATTTGGGTCAAACCCTGAATTGCTTGTCGGAACAGTCGTTTTGAATTGCATTTTATTTCCAGACGATGAAAATCCCGCTAACAGTTCATCAAACGTTGTAATCATTCACCGTTAAACAACTCCCGAGGTCGTATGGAAGGCACTTCATCTTTTTCCCATATTCAGTTTGCCGTTTCCAATCGTGTGGCCTATATCGTGCTCAACCGTCCGCCAATGAATGTGCTGACCATCAAATTGATGCGCGAAATCAATAATGCCCTGGATCTAATCAGCAAGATGCGGCCTGGGGAAGTGTGTGCCGTGGTGGTGGTTGCCGCCCCTGGGTCAACCGCTTTTTCGGCGGGGGCAGCCGTTGAAGAACATCGCCCCGAAATCGTCTATCAGATGATCCAGGAATTTCACAATATTTATCGAAATTTGAATTTTTTGGGAAAACCCGTGGTTGGGGTCGTCAACGGCCAGGCACTCGGTGGCGGATGTGAACTGGTGGCCTTCTGTGATCTGGTACTGGCGGTGCCAACTGCCAAGTTTGCTCAACCTGAAATCCGACTTGGAGTCTATCCGCCTATGGCGGCGATTTTACTTCCGAAATTGATTGGTTTTCGACGCACTGCTCAGATGTTGCTCACCGGCGAAGTCCTGGATGCTCAGGAAGCTCAGCGGTTGGGTCTCGTAAATTACATCGTGTCAGAAGAAAATTTGGCGACCAAGACTGAGGAACTGCTCAATGTTTTGCGCAGCTTTAGTGGACCAGTCCTGGAATCAACCCGCCGGGCACTCCATACGGCAACCTTTCATGATGTCGAAGAAATTATGGACAAGCTTGAGGATCAGTATTTAAACCAGTTGATGAACCTCCACGATACCC
>CAZXCE010000662.1:0-4839 GCA_964639175.1 uncultured Clostridia bacterium | reverse complement strand
CCGGGCGCAAGCCATTGGGTGACTGAATTCCGGTGGGTGCGCCTCAAAGCAGGCTTCCCACCGGCTATTTTCCCCCGCCCTCCGGGCGAAAACCGACCTTTCCGCAACGGAGAAATCTGCTGGTTCTGGACGCGTGGCTTTGCCTTCAATCTGGGAATTCCAGATTTTTTCACTTATTCCCAGCTAGATTAACCGGCTACGCAACGCTTTAGAGACTGCTTCGGATTTGGAATGAACCTGCAGCTTGCGATAGATGTTGCGCAGGTGAAACGAAATTGTGTTGACGCTGATATTCATTTCGACGGCGGCGGTTTTGTAATTGTGGCCATCCACAAAGAGCTTTAACAACTGGGTTTCCTGCTGGGTGAGATGACATGCTTCGCGGTCAGCGGGTGGCCGAAATTGCCGGAATAAATGAATGACTCGCGAGGCAATTTCCGGTGAGATCGGGGCGCCACCGGAAGTGACATCCCGGAGCGCTTCGAGCAATTTGGCCGGCGGCGTCTTCTTCAGAAGATACCCGTTGGCACCGGCACAGAGGGCATCAAAGATTTTGTCGTCTTCGTCAAACACGGTCAGAGCAATCAACTGAACATCCGGAAACCGCTCTTTCATTACGCGAATGCCTTCGATCCCAGACATTCCAGGTAACCCCAGATCCACCAGAATTGCATCCGGAATACTGGTTGGCAAGCCACGGAGCGCCTCTTCCATCGAACCAAACACCCCGGTCAATTCAAACCCGGTTGAGTTTTCCAGAAAGAGTTGAAGCCCTTCGCGCAGATCACGCAAATCTTCGATTATGGCCACTCGGATTGATTTGGGTTCAGCCGGTTGCTGGTGATTGGCAAGTATTTGCTCAGCCATTTTCGTACCTTTCCAGGTTCATTTTTGGGTAAAAGTTGGGCCGTCAGGCGAACCGTGGTGCCCTGGTTTGGACTGGTCTCAATGATCAGTTCCCCGCCCAGACTTTCAGCCCGCCGACGCATATTGGTTAATCCGTTTCCGTCACCGGCCAGTCGTTGTTCAAAGCCTTTGCCGTTGTCGGTGACCTGCAACACAATCTGACTGGCCTGCACCCGGAATTCAATCTGAACTTCAGTGCAACTGGCGTGACGGACAATATTATTCAGACTTTCCTTAAAAATCAGATAAATCTGGCGGCGGGTATCGGGCGGCATTTTTTTTTCAGCGCCTGATTCGGTTGCTTCCAATCGAAACCGAATGTCAGACGCCGAAAGCAGTTCGCCAGCCAGTTGGCGCATTCGCCGGACCAGATCTTTGCGGCGGTCTTTCTGGGGATTGATCGCCCAGACAATATCGCTCATGGTATTGACGGCTTCGATTGAATTTCGGGCCATCCGCGATAGCAAATCATCCACCTGGTCGCCCATCCCGCCAGCCTTTTGCCGAATAACCTCACTCAAAATAGCCACCTGCGACAGATGGGCGCCAACTTCATCATGCAGATCAGCGGCGATGCGCATCCGCAACCGTTCGCGTTCCAGCACCTGAGCTAATCGGTATGAATGGACACCATAGGCAACCAGAGCCGGAATAGAGGCCAGGAGCAAGAGAAACCACCACCGTTGCCAGAGTGGTGGCTGAATCACAAACTGAATGACTGCAGGTTGAGAACTCAGGCGATTGCTGGCACTCACTGCCCGAACTTCAAAGCGATAGGACCCCGGTGAGAGATTGGCGAGGGTAACTGACCGTTGCCGGGTCGGAGGGCTCCAATCGTCATCCGTATCGTCAAGCCGATACTGGAACAACCCATCATCACCAACCGCAAAGGACAACCCTGAAAACTCAATTTGGACATTATTTTGATCGGAGTCCAAATTCAGATTACTGACTTCTGTTTCCCCAAATTCAAGCAGGGATTTGGGTTTCCCACTGATTTTTAAACCGGTAATGCTGACTTGTGCCACGGCTGGAGCCGTATTGGAAGGCGGACGATACCGGGAAAGCCCGGTTCGAGTGGCAAACCAGATCGCCCCGTCCCGGTCGCACACCGAAGCTTCGATTTCACTGCCGTTTAATCCGTCTGCAATTGTGTAATGGCTAATTCGATTGGTATGTGGATCGAGCCGGTCAACTCCGCGTGCGGTGCCTAAATAAATGTCTCCGTGAAGATCAGCCGAAATTGAGCGAACAATATCACTGGTCAATCCCTGGCGGGTCGTGTACCGAATGGCAACCGGACGCAGATGTTCAGGGTGATCAATTCGGGCGGCGCCTTCAGCCGTTGAACCAATCCACAGGCGACCGGATTCATCCAGGTAAAGCGACCGAATTTCAAACCCCGGTACCCCATCATTCCGGGTAAAGCGCTCAAATTGTCCTTGCCGGTAGCGCATCAACCCATTTTCGCGCAGCCCAACCCATATATTTCCGGCTTTGTCCTGGCACAGAGCACTGGGGGTACTGTACGCGGGGACTCCATCAAATTCTGAGAAAATATGGAGTTTCTCAGTTGCCCGCTCCCATCGAGCCAGTGGTTGCTGGCCAGTCATTAAGATCCATAAATTACCGTCCTGATCTTCAACCAGCTTGAGGAGCGAAGGTAGTGCCAGGCCATCATCCGTCGAACAGATTTTCGTGGGCCGGGCAGCGGCGAGCGACTCAGTGGTATCAACCTTTGGAAACCGATACAGGGCTTTGGTTGTGGCCGCCCACCAGACACCAGTGTGATCCAACAGAAAAGCCCGATACCTGGTTTTTCCATCCTTGTTTTCGTCGGCGGGCATCAAGGGCCTGACGGTTGTAAACCGTTGACCAGTCAGAACCTGCAGCATGCCATTGCCAATCCCAACCACTCGCCCGGCAGGATCAAGCAGCACAGTCCGGATTTCAGGGTCTTCCAGACCATCGTCTTTGGTAAATGCCGAAAAACCATCGTGAGCGATTCGAAAGGCACCGCTTGTCTCGGTTCCAAGCCAGAGGTTATGGGCTGAATCTTCGGCCAGTGTCAGAATCAGTTGATTGGTAATTGGGGCCGCACCGACGCACTGTTGAAGCTGTCCGGTACAAAACATCGCAGCCCCAGTCCGGGTACCAATCCAGATGGTTCCATCCGAAGCCTGAAAAAGAGACCTGACGACTGAATCAGGCAAACCGTTTTCTTTGGCAAAGGTCAACCCGTTGGGCTGGGTAGCTGGCAGGATGAAATTTTTTGTTTGACTTGACAGGGTCAGCGGGGTAACGGGCTTGATCGAAAGCCGGGTCGGACTTCCCATAGCCGACTCAGCCGGTGGAATAATGACTGACACGCCACGGTTTGACCCAACCCAGATCCGCCCGTCGCGGTCTTTGAGCACTGACCACACAACCACATCAGCCGCCGGCGGCGGTAACTGGTACACGATAATATGGCCATCCTGGAACAGGCGCGTGAGCCCATGCGAAGTTCCAATCCACAAACTTCCATCTGTATCTTCAACGATGGCCCAGATTTGAAGAAAAGCCGTGGCTGGTAAATCTGGTCGCAGGTCAACCAGTTGAAACGTCCGGGTCGCTGGTGTCTCAACCAGAACAAACAATCCCTTATCGGAACCCGCCCAAATCCGGCCATCCTGACTTTGAAACACCACGTTGACGCGATTGGTTGGTGATTCGTCTCCGACGGGAATGCTGACAAAAAGCTGGCGAGTCAATTGCTGAGATCGAGTCACACCCGACCCAAAAACAAACTCTGATTTGACCGCCGGATCAAAGCGCCCGACGCCGCCACCATTGGTCGCCACCCAGTAAATGCCATCCTGCGCTTCGAGCAGGTCATTCATTGACTGGTGTGGCAGGCCCTGGTCCGTGCCGTAGGTCGTAAACGAATACCCGTCAAACCGACTGAGTCCATCCGCGGTGCAAAACCAGAGGTACCCGCGAGAATCACGGACAATTTTCTTGACCCGGTCCTGTGCCAGCCCATTGGTCGTGGTAAAGGTTGTAATTGGAAGTTGTTCTGCCTGAACAAGTAATGGCCAGCTCATGCTGAGAATAAGGATGACACCCAATCGGAGAAACCAGGGTGAAAATACCTTGAAGTGCTGACTTGAGAAAGAAGCAAAACAAAAGGCCATAGTCCTTCTTTGAACCAGCAAGGGCGTCTTTCATGGGGTGTTTTGGAAAGTTGTCTGTGAAGACAAGCTCCCAATACGTCGCTGAAAACAAAGTTTGTTCACTTGAAAACAAGCACCTTGAGTTCATATCAAGGAATGATGTCAAAAGAAAAGTGTTTTCTTTCAGATTTGCGAGGAATAAGAATAAAATGGTGTTTCTGCTTCCCACACATTCATTTGCGGATTTTTGAGGAACAAATGGAGTTGACCTGGACTCTAACCCTGAGGATCCGTTGGAAGTTGATACCTGTTGATTCCAGAATTTCTTTCCCGGTTTGATGACGTCACTCCAGGATTCTGGTTTCAATTTCCTCATATCAGGGGATTTGACGATGCCAAATTTTCAGATCAAAGCCGAAAACTATCCGACGCGCTGTGAAATCTGTCATCAGGCAGATCAGTTTGACCCGGTTGCCAACATCTGTCAGCGGTGCCAACTCGCCCAGACCGTTGCTCAGATAACAATAACTCCAACTCAACCGCACGTATGGCTCTCGAAAAAAGCAAAAATCTGGCTTGGGATCGCTGGGATTTTTCTGGCGGATACATTGTGTACCATCTGTTACCCACTTCGGATGGGAGTACTCTTCAATGTGTTTTCTTTCATTACAGCCCGTCAGCCATTTTCGAGTCTTGAGTTTTATCAGGGCCGGATGTGCGGTATGGGGGCAATGGCCTCAGTGGCAGGCGTAGCTATCTTTTATCTGCTCCCAGCCTT
>CAZXCE010000661.1:0-4862 GCA_964639175.1 uncultured Clostridia bacterium | reverse complement strand
CGCGTGAGACGCTGGCGGCCCAGTTTGAAGCTGCCCTCGCAAACTGTGTCACCTTGAGTGAAGCCAACGCGGCGTTGCGGCAAATACATTCGGTGGCGTTGCTTGAGATTGGGCGTGCAGATGTCATTTCAGGAGCCCCCCTCCGGGTTATCAACCTTGCCCAAACCGCACTGGCCGAAGCCGCGATTGAAGCCGCCTGTCAATTTGCTGGCCAGTATGTGGCCCGCACCTGTGAGTTTGTGTCCCCAATGCCAACCTGGTCAATTCTTGGGTTGGGCCGGCTCGGACACCAGGGCATTGATTATGGATCAGATCTGGATTTGATTGTGGTGTATGACGAAACGGCGCCAACTCCTTCGCCAGGTCTCACCAACTGTCAGGCCGTAGTAAAAATGGTCGAAACCGTCTCCAGTTTGCTGACGGCCCTGACCGCTGATGGAATGCTCTATCGGGTTGATTTTCGATTGCGCCCCGATGGGCGAAATGGTCCGCTGGCGGTGAGTAAAAGCGGTTTGTTGAATTATGCCCGTGGAAGAGCTGCCAGTTGGGAACATCTGGCTTATTTGAAAATGCGGCCAGTGGCTGGCAATCTGGAGTTTGGAACGGAACTTCAACAGGCAGCCCGCGAGGTCATTTTTGAGTATGCCCGCCAACGCGGAGACATTTTGCGCCATGAGGTGGCTGAAATCCGCAGCCGGTTGCAATCTGAGCGAGGTGGCCGGTCACCTGAACGCGATTTCAAATTTGGTATTGGCGCCATGATGGATGTCTATTTCATCACTCGCTATGTGCAAATGCGCGATGGCATTCCAGATCCCCCGGAATATGGCACCATTGCCTTGATTGACAATCTGATCACACGTCAGGCGATCCGACCCGAAGCTGGCCGGATCTTGCGCGACGGATATAACTTTTTACGAACGCTCGACCACGCCATGCGGCTGCTGGTCGAACGTCACACCTCCCGCCTGCCAGCCCAGACAGAATTACTGGCGCGGATTCTCAAATATCGAGGTGCCTCAGCCTTTGAAGAAGATTATCAACGGCACACGAAAGCCATCCGGACAGTTTATTTGGAAACATTTTCCTAACTCCCCCGGTGTGAGCTGGTTGTGCCATAGATTTTGATCTGGACTTCCACCATCAAAACACGTGCTGTTTTTTTTCAGCCTACATCCTGTTGAATGTAAAAAAAGTTCAGTTTAATTTCTGTATTGTCTTCAGCTTTTTCTTTTATTCTTCAACCTACCTGCGGAAATTCTATGATATCTGGTTCTTTCTATTGCCCCCGATGCGGTCACCAGCAGGCGTCTGAATCTCAAAAATTCTGTCGAAACTGCGGGATGCAGGTAGATAGTATCCATAAACTGTTGCATACCGACTCTCAACAAGAATCAGGACTGATACTCGACGAAGATCCATTGCGCCAACGTGATATCAATCTGGGTGCGGTCCTGATGCTGATTGTCGTCATTAAAGCCGTTGCATTTTTGGAATTTCCACCTCTTCCAGCAGTTGATCCATATTTTTTCAGTCTGGCATTTCTGTCACTCGGACTGGGGATCTTGCTTTTGCTGTCTCAACTCACGTACCGAAGACGTGGGCTTACGGTTGGCGCCACTCTGACTTTTATGATGGCACTGGCGGGACTCATTGAATCGCTCTTCCTGGGCATTGAAATCATTCCATTCCTGGCCGTTCCAGGCATCTTGATCACGTTTACCTGGTGTCGGCTCATTGCGCTGATCCGTCAGTTTTTCGGTGCTCAACCCACGGTTGACACGACGAATCGGTCACAACGCTATACAACCCGTGAACACCTTCCAGCGGGGCAAGCTTCCTTGCCTCCAGGTGACAACCTCAATGCAGTTGATGACCTCTGGTCTCCATCAAATCCGCAGACGCTTCGGCAACCACCAGGCGTGACCGAAGGCACAACTGAATTGCTTAACAATCAGAGTCAGTAAACCTCCTGCCGCATCGTTTGTTGTTGTCTAACCTGCCTTAGCTCAGCACCAGGCCAGATCATCACTGCTGACTCCTCTCAAGTTTTACTTCCGTCACACACCATTTCTTCCAGACTCTCTCTCCAATTTATGGAGCATTTTACCTGAAACACAGAGGGATCAACGGAAGAAACCTGTTCTCTTTTCGTCTTTTACTGAGGTGTCCTTATTCTTAAAGACTGTATCCCACCACAGTAAAAGCCGTTTGCTCGCCAGATTCGCTTGATTGAAACAACTCGCTCAGTCAACAGATATCCATCAACTAGCTGCATATTGTGACCCGTCAGGGAACTCACTGAGCCAGCCTGTTTGAATGCAGATCGTCACGTCAGTTTACAACAACAATCACTGGGGGTTTATGCACCGATTGTCTCGACCGTTTCTTTTTATTACTGCCCTGGCTGTGATTGGAACCGCTTTCTGGTTTTCCAACAGCCGTGCAAACAGTGGACTGTTTGCCTTTCATTCTTCGCCTTCCGGGTCAACCACGCAAACTGGTTCGAAACTTCAATCACAACCGGAACTGCTCCAACTTCGCAAATCGGATGACGGAATTTGGGAAGATGTCGAGTCATCTCAAATTCAGGCTCGCTATCCGGCGGGTGTCGTTCAGCGAAATGTTGCGCCGATTGCCTTCCGAACCATCAACCTTGATCACCTGGCGCTCAAGCAAGTTTTGCAACGTGCCCCGATGGAGTCAGTTGAAACTGGTCTTTCCAGCACCGCAATCATTTCCCTTCCGATGCCGGATGGAAAATTTGCCCGCTTTCGTTTTGTTGAATCGCCAATTATGGAATCTGAGTTGGCGGCCAGATATCCTGATATGAAAACCTATTCTGGCCAGGGGATTGACGACCCGACGGCAGTGGTCCGTTTCGATACAGTGCCACAAGGCTTTCACGCCATCATTCTTTCAGTCCATGGAACAACCTACATTGATCCATACTTGAAAAATAATACCGACCTCTATGCGTCATACGATAAGCGGGATTTCCGCAAAGATGCTGAGCCATTTCGGTGTCTGTTTGAAAATCCGCTTCACGAAGATCCGGAATCAGCCCATACGACCCGGAACTTCCAGCCGAATCTGCCTACCGGCGCCAATTTGCGAACCTATCGCACCGCTGTCGGTACAACGGCTGAATACACTGCCGCTGCCGGTGGCGGAACGGTGCTCGGCGGTCTCGGTGCCGTTATCACAACCGTCAACCGCGTCAGTGCGGTGTATGAACGCGACCTGGCCATCCGTCTGGTGTTGGTCAACAACCAGGACCGGATTATTTACACCAATGCCTCGACTGACCCCTACAGCAACAGCAATGCCTCAGCCCTGTTGAGCGAAAACCAATCCAACCTGGATTCGGTCATCGGTTCTGCCAATTATGACATTGGCCACGTTTTCAGCACCGGCGGCGGCGGGCTTGCCGGACTGGGCGTGGTGTGCCGTTCCGGACAGAAAGCCCGTGGGGAAACGGGTTCGGGCAATCCAGTCGGTGACCCCTACGACATTGACTATGTGGCCCATGAAATGGGTCACCAGTTTGGCGGGAACCACCCATTCAATGGGAATACTGGGAACTGTGCTGGCGGCAATCGCAACGGTTCGACAGCGTATGAAGTCGGCAGCGGCAACACCATCATGGCCTATGCTGGCATCTGCGACGCTTCGGATATCCAACCAAACAGCGACGACTATTTCCACGCGATCAGCTATCAGGAAATTGATACCTACACCTCAACTGGTGCCGGAAACTGCGGCGCCAGTACCGCCACGGGAAATACCCCGCCCACGATTGCGGCACTCAGCAATTTCACCATTCCAAACCAGACGCCGTTTACCCTGACGGCTTCAGCCAGCGACCCGAATGTTGGCGATGTACTGACCTATTGCTGGGAAGAATTTGACCTCGGCCCAACCCAAAACCCAACCGTCAGCCCGCGTGATAACGGCTCATCACCGATTTTCCGATCCTATGATCCGGTGACCAGTCCGTCCCGAACGTTCCCGGCGTTGCAGTATATTCTCAACAATGCCAACGTCCCGCCGGCCACCATCAGCCTGCCAGGGATTAGCGGAACGTTTGCTTCAGGTGAATTTTTGCCGACGACGAACCGGACAATGACCTTCCGGGTGACGGTCCGCGACAACCGCCTCAACGGCGGAGGCTCCAACCGGGGTCAAATGACTGTCACGTCAACCACTTCAGCCGGCCCATTTGCCGTCACAGCGCCAAACACGGCCACGTCAGTTGCGATCAATTCCGCGCTCAACGTGACCTGGAATGTGGCTGGAACGACTGCCAACGGTGTCAACACTGCCAACGTTCGGATTCTGCTTTCAACCGATGGCGGGTATACCTTCCCGACGGTCCTGGCAGCCACAACACCCAATGATGGAAGCCAGTCAGTATTGATTCCAAATGACAATGCGTTTGCCACCACCCAGGCGCGCATCAAAGTCGAAGCCATCGGAAATGTCTTTTTTGACATTTCAAACACCAACTTCACCATCACCGGCACCAACACAGCGCCGACCGTGAACATCACGAGCAGCGTCACAATTCTGCGTGGCAGCCCATCGGTTACCACAAATGTTGGGACAGTCGCCGATGGCCAGGATACTGCCGGGGCACTCGCCGTGGCGCTTTCAAATCTGCCATTTGAATTGACCGCTTCTGTCAACAACAACAGTGGAACTCTGGCTGTGACTGCAGCTTCGGAATGCTCGCTGGTCACAACCAACACCTCGAAAACCTATCCGATCACCGTCACCGCCACCGATAGTGCCGGGGCCACAACCACCAACACCATCAACATTGTGGTACAGCCAAACCTGTTACCAACGTTGGGGAACTA
>CAZXCE010000660.1:0-4865 GCA_964639175.1 uncultured Clostridia bacterium | reverse complement strand
ATATAAAAGAAGTTCTGGAACATAACGGGAACTTGTTTTTTAACGCTCCCTTAGTTCTTCAGATAAATATTTCCTCGATTTGTGTTTTATTGAAATCTCAGAGCTCATTGAAAAAGTTGGACTTGTTTTCTGTGTATTTTGGTGTATCCCATAGCTTCTTTCTCTGAACCGCTATCCCCATCACCAGAGTATTTGGTTGGGAGTATAGAAAAGCTGACCTAATTCTCAATGAAAATCCGCTCTTTTCCATAGAGTCACTTTTTTCTGCTATTCAATTCAAACAATTCCCAGATGTACTTTCGACTTTACCGCTTTGAATGGAGGATCCTATGCCAGATGCCAGCAATGTTATTGTCCATGCTTTTAATTGGAACTATCGCGATGTAGCGGCTCACGCTGACGAGTTTCGTCAGTGTGGATATCGGTTTGTTCTGGTTTCTCCGCCTTCACTCTCGAACGGAGGAGCCTGGTGGGGACGCTATCAGCCCCGAGATTACCGTGTTGTGCGATCTCCCCTTGGCAATAAAGCAGACTTTGTCTCAATGATTTCAGCCGTTCGGGCGCAGGGGTTGGGCGTGCTGGTTGATGTGGTCCTCAATCATATGGCCAACGAGCCTTCGAGACCTGAGGATTTGACATTTCCCGGAGCTGAGACGCTGGCTCAGTATGCCGCGGATCCCACTTTCGGAGATGATAAGCTTTTTGGGGATTTGAGCCATAACCTCTTTTCAGACCAGGATTTCAACCTGCCCTTTTGCATCTTTAACTGGAACGATGCACAGGCAGTTCGATTAGGTCGGATTTGTGGCGAGCACGATACCGGGCTACCGGATCTTAAATCGAATGATTGGGTGATCCAGCAACAGCGTAACTATCTTTTTGCCTTGAAAAACCTGGGGATTGAAGGGTTTCGAGTGGATGCCGCCAAGCATCTTCCGACCAGCCACCTCAATGCCGTATTTGGCAATGGGTTGGCAGATGGCATGTTTGTTTTTGGTGAAGTGATTGATTCGGAATTTCGCCGGGCCCCTCCGTTCATCGAAGATTATGTTGACCAAACCAACCACTGTGCGATGGATTTTCCGCTTCACAACACACTGGTCTCGGCGTTTCGCCCAGGCGGATCGCTGTCAGCACTTCGTGACCCAGAGCTGGACGGCCATGCCCTCCCGAAATTCAGAGCTGTCACCTTTACCGTTACCCACGACATTCCGAACAATTCCACATTTCGGGGACTGATTATGGACCGCACTGATGAACACCTGGCTTATGCCTATCTGCTTGGACGTGATGGAGGCGTACCTGCGGTGTATTCAGATCATGGGGAAAGCGACGGCCTGTTTACCAATAACTGGAAAGATGCCTTCCGTAGAGAAGACCTGGTGGCAATGATCAGATTTCATAATGCCGTCCAGGGGACAACAATGGACTGGCTGGCTGATGACGATTGTTACCTTGTATTTCGCCGGGAACACCTGGGTTTGGTCAGTATCAATAAATGTGACACCCAGGCCCACATCCCAATTTCAACTCAAGGATTACTACCAGATCGCACGTACCGTGATGTTTTAAGTGGAAACGAATTAACATTTCCCAATCATCAGCACGTCCTGGTCACGCCTGCGCGCTCCGCTCAACTCTGGCTCCTTCAGGATTTATAGGGGTTGCCTCCTTTTGATGCCAATGAAGAGTTGAAAAAATGAGCGGATTTGAGCCCAGGAACTGGGTGGCTGGCCGGGCGGGGAAAGACGGGGATGACCAGGTTCCGAGGGCTCGAAGGCTCACCTGGGCTACGAGCCTTATCTTTCATTCTTCAGTCCTATGTCTGCCCGTCAGCGAGCGCCGAACTGCTGCCAGGAGTTGTTCTTCCGTAAAGGGCTTGGCCAGCAATGGCAACAGGGTGTGTTCGGTTTCGGCAGTGATTCTGGAGCCATCACCAGTCATCATGAGGGCTCGTGCAGCGGGTCGTCGGGTCAAAAAGCGGGCGACCAGTTCGTATCCATTCATTTTCGGCATCAGTAAATCACTCAAAATCAAATCAATCGTGCCCTTAAAGGATCGTTCCAGGGCCAGGGCTTCTTCACCTGAGCCGGCTTCCAGCAGGTGAAAACCGTTTTGATGGAGCAATTCTTTCACCATTTTGCGGACAGCGGGTTCATCATCAACCACCAGCACCGTTCGGATGCCTTCTTCAAGATTGGGGAGCAATGGGTCATAATCAATCCCGATGAGGGTTTCTTGATTGGCACTGGGCAGGTAAATATGAAACGTGGTTCCATATTCGGGTCGCGAATACACCTCAATAAAACCACCCGTCCCATTGACAAATCCATAAACGGTGGCCAGCCCTAACCCGGTCCCTTTGCCAATGTCCTTGGTGGTAAAGAATGGTTCAAAAATTCGTTTGAGCACTTCGGGCGGGATGCCGGCCCCGGTATCTCGAACCGTTACTTTTACCTTCTTTCCAACCGTGATTGGATTGGTGCTGACAACTGTTTTTCCAGGGCGATCAATCAACTCACTCAGCGTTTGTTCGTCAACCGAAACCAGCCGGGTTTGGATGGTTAAGATGCCTCCGGTGGGCATCGCATCGCGGGCATTGGCCGCCAGGTTGAGCAGCACCTGGGTCAGTTGACTGGCATCAGCACAAATATGGGGGCAGGTTTCGTCCAGATCCAGATCAACCTGGATGTGTGGTCCAATCAGACGCTGCATCAGGCTGGTCGTTTCTAAAACGACTTCATTGACATCAATAATGGCCCGATTGGCTTCGGTACGACGGCCAAAGGCCATCAATTCCCGCACCAGTTCGGCGCCTCGATCTGCAGCTCGTCGAATTTCAAGGGCCATCTCCAGGGTCGAAGACTCGGTTTTAAACAATCTGGCCAGCATATCGGCATAGCCACGGATAACCGTCAACAGATTGTTGAAGTTATGGGCCACGCCGCTGGAAAATTGCCCCAGCGTTTCCATCCGTTGCGACTGCCGGAGACGATCTTCGATCACATGCCGCTCGGTAATATCCCGCAGAATCGCCACCCAGTGGGTGTGGTTGCCTGTGACATCAATCACCGGGAAAATTGAAATTTCCCCCCAAAACTCTGAACCATCCTTGCGAGAGATGATGTGTTCAAACGTAATTGGCTCGTGTCGCTGGATCGCCTCAATCAGGCGATCCAGTTCGTCAGGTTTGGCACGAGGGCTTTTCAAAATGCTCGGCGTCAGGCCAATGACTTCAGATTGCTTGAAGCCGGTTACATTCACAAAGGCCTGGTTCACATACACAATCGGAGGTCCTGGAGGGTCAACCGGCTCCGCTTCGGTGATAAACACCGCATCGTTGGCATGTTCAATCGCCGATTCGAGCAACCGCATCCGTTCTTCACGCAGGTGGCGGTCAGTCACATCCTGAACGGCGCCGTGGAGCCGATAGGGTCTGGCATCGCGATATTCAACATGTCCCAGAGAATGAACCCAAATCCGCCGCCCAGTCGCGGTAATTAACGGTAACTCAAGCTCCCAGGGAATCCCGGTTTGAATCGTCTGCTCAACTGCCAGATGCAGCACCGTCTGGGCATCAGGCGGGTAAAACCGAAAGGCCTCTTCTCTGGTCGGTTGACGTCCAGGCTGCATATCGTGAATGAGAAAAACTTCTTCCGTCCAATACACCTGTTCAGCCTGAAGGTTAACTTCCCACCCACCGACGCGGGCTAAACGCCCGGTCTCAGTCAGTCGCTCTTGATTGACCCTGAGGGCCTGTTCCATCCGAAACCGCTCGGTGGCATCCACAAAAATGGTCAAGGCACAGCGTTCTTCAGGTAATTCCATCAAGGTTGACCGCCCTTCCGCAATGCGGATCTCACCGGTGCGACGGCGCAATTCAGCCGTAAACGATAACAACCCATCCGAAGCGAGCAGTTTTTCCCGCAATCGCTCTAACCCCCGAATTGATCGCCAGAGCCCAACCTCAGCCGGTGTGCGGTGAACCAGATCCTGGCGTGAATAGTCGGAAATATCCAAAAAAGCCTGATTCACATCCAGGATTGCCGCTGTCTGGAGCGAAATAATACAAATGGCCATAGGGCTATCGTGGAAAATCTGGGCAAATTTTTCTTCGCTTCGTAAGAGTAAATCCTGGGCTTTTTTACGGGCGGTAATGTCACGAATATTGACCACAACCCCTTCAACTCCACCAATTTCCAGATAGTTTTCACCGATTAATTCCAGGTCTACCCAATGGCCGTTCAGATGCTGGAACCTGAATTCAATTTGGACGGTTTGGGCCGGTTCAGCTAAAACAGTTCGAAAGGTTTGTTCTACCCGGGTCATATCTTCGGGATGCACGCCTTGAAACGCATTCTTGCCAATCAGGTCGTCGGGCGCATAACCCAGAACGCGTCGGGCGCCAGAGCTGACAAACCGCCGTATCCCATCCGGTTGAATCACGGCCACAATATCGGAGGAATGCTGGACCAGGGCTCGAAACCATTCTTCGCTCCGGCGGATCTTCTCCTGGGCCAACTGGCGATCCGTAATGTCAAGAATGATCCCTTCCATTTGTAGTGGGGTACCATCCGGCTGACGGCTGATCCGGCCAACGACATTCACCCACCGAACTGAACCGTCCGGCCTGAGGATTCGATATTCGGCGCTGCTTTCATTGTGCTGTTCAAGGATTTCACTGAGCATCTGAATCACCCAGTCGTGATCATCCGGGTGCAACAGTCCTTCCCAAAGCTCCAAACTGGGCGCCAGATTTCGGTCCAGGCCAAAGATGTCATAATACCGATCTGACCATTCTATTTCATTGGTGACAATATCCCAGTGCCAGGTACCGATTTGGGCGCCTTCCAGGGCAAAACGGA
>CAZXCE010000659.1:0-4886 GCA_964639175.1 uncultured Clostridia bacterium | reverse complement strand
CGGTACATGGTCTTGCTGGCGATTTTCGATGTGCTGCTCTATCGCTACAGCGGGCAAACGGATTTTTGTGTCGGATCACCCGTGACCAATCGCGCCCGGACCGAAACCGAAGGGCTGATTGGGTTTTTCGTCAACACGCTTGTGATGCGGAGCCAGTTGGATGGCACCCTGCCATTTCTCAAGTTGCTGGAGCAGGTTCGCGAAACGGCCCTGGGCGCCTTTAGCCATCAGGATGTCCCGTTTGAACGACTCGTCGAAGAACTTCACCCCGTTCGTGATATGAGCCGGACACCGCTCTTTCAGGTGATGTTCGCGCTTCAAAATGCCCCGGTGCCAAAGCTTGAACTGTCCAATCTGTCGCTCTCGCCAGTGGATGTTCCAGGCGAAACGGCGCGCTTTGATATGATTTTGTTTGCCCGCGAACAGGCTGGCAAACTGGTCCTGATGCTTGAATATGTCACCGATTTGTTTGACGAAGCGACCATGCACCGGCTGCTGGGTCACTTTCACACACTGCTTGACGATGCCCTCAACCGGCCCGAAGCCTCACTTGATGAATTGCAATTGGTGACCCCGGCTGAATACCAGCAACTGGTCTATGACTGGAATGATACGGTCGGTCCATTTCCCGATCAGGTGTTGATGCACGAATGGTTTGAAGCCCAGGTCACCCGGACGCCAGACGCTACGGCAGTTGTCTTTGCCGACCAAAGCCTGACCTATACGGAACTCAACGCCGCCGCCAACCGGCTGGCCCGTCACCTCCACGCACTTGGCGTTACCAGTGGCGAACTGGTGGGGATTGCGGTGGAACGGTCGCTGGAAATGATTGTCGGGCTCCTCGGAATTACCAAAGCTGGTGGTGCCTACGTTCCGCTTGAGTCGAGTTTTCCAGCCGCCCGAATTGAATGGATTGTCCAGACACTCCGGTTGCGATGTCTGGTGACGCAAACCAGCCGGACTGACCTTGAGTCATCGCTGGTAAAACTGCCGGATTTGCGTGAAATCGTGTGTCTTCCAGATTGTGTCGCCGGGAAACCCGAAACCACGCCCGCCGTAGGCCCGCATCAGCGCTGGTGGGCACCGGGCGATTGGGATGACCTCAGCCCGGAAAACCTGCCGCGTCAGACGTCGCTAGAAGATATTGCCTACATTATTTTCACTTCGGGTTCAACCGGAACGCCCAAAGGCGTGGTCGTCACCCATCGCCCGGTGAGCAACCTGATTGACTGGTTCAACACAAAATTTCAACTTGGGCCGCAAGATCGAGTGTTGTTTATCACCTCGCTCGGGTTTGATCTTTCGGTATATGACGTGTTTGGCGTTCTGGCCGCTGGTGGCAGCATCCGGGTTGCTTCGCGAAGCGATATTCAGAATCCAGAAACGCTCGTGCGAGTCCTCATCGAAGACGGCATCACGTTTTGGGACTCCGCGCCGTCGGCCTTGCAGCAACTGGTTTCATTTTTCCCATCTGAACCAACATCGGAAACGAACCGCCTGCGGCTGGTGTACTTGAGCGGCGACTGGATTCCGGTGCCGCTGCCGGATGCCGTTCGCAAGGTGTTCCCGAAAGCCAATGTGATTGCCCTCGGCGGCGCCACCGAAGCCACCGTCTGGTCCAACTACTATCCTGTCACCACGGTTGACCCGACCTGGCCGAGCATTCCCTATGGCAAGCCAATGCGCAATGCCCAGTATTATGTGCTGGATGGCCAGCTTCAGCCCTGTCCGGTGGGGATTCCCGGCGACCTGTACATCAGTGGCGATTGTCTGTCGCTGGGCTACATTGGCGAATCGCGGCTGACGGCTGAAAAATATCTGCCGCATCCGTTGAGCGGTATTCCAGGAGACCGAATCTATAAAACCGGCGACCGGGCGCGATTCAAAGCCGATGGAAACATTGAATTTCTGGGCCGGATTGACCAGCAGGTGAAAATTCGCGGCTACCGGATTGAACTCGGTGAAATCGAAGTCGCCCTCAACCAGCATCCAGGCATTCGCGACGCGGTGGTCATCGCTCGTGAAGACGAACCCCGTCTCAAACGACTGGTTGCCTATGTGATTCCCCAGGCCGGACAGTCTCCGGGTGTTTCCGAGTTGCGGAGCTTTTTAAAAGAACGCCTGCCGGAATATATGACGCCATCGGCCTTTGTCACACTCCAATCATTTCCCGTGACCTCCAATGGCAAGCTGGACCGTAAAGCCCTGCCCGCGCCCGACGGACTCCGGCCCGATCTGGAAAAGCCGTATGTCGCCCCTCGCACCGAACTTGAAGCCCACATTGCCGGAATTTGGGCCCAGATGCTGAAGGTGGAACGCGTCGGCGCGGAAGACAACTTCTTTGAACTGGGCGGTCATTCGCTGCTCGCGACCCGAGTGGTTTCGTCCCTACGCACCTCATTTCAGATTGAATTGCCGCTCCGCAGCCTGTTTGAAGCACCAACACCAGCCACGCTGGCCCAAAAGATTTCCACGCTGGTGACTCCTGAGCGGCGCCAGGTGTTGCCGGCAATTGAGCCGGTTGACACACCCAGCCCGGCGCCGCTCTCTTTTGTTCAGGAGCGAATGTGGTTTTTTACCCAGCTTGACCCAAACAGCTATTTGTACAACCTGTCGTTTGCTATTCGCCTGACCGGACACTTGAGAGAAGACCTTTTAGAGCAAAGCTTTATCGAAGTTATTAGCCGTCACGCTGCCTTACGAACCCGCTTTCCCGCCGCTGATGGAAAGGCCGTTCAAACCGTTTTGGATGTGGTTGAATTCCGTCTGCCAGTGACTGATCTGACCAGTGAACCGGCTCCTCAGCGTGAGCCACTCGCCCAAAAACTGGCTGAAGCCGAGGCCACGCACTGTTTTGATTTGTCGAGCGAGCAACTCATCCGGGCGCGACTGGTGCGGCTGACTGCAACCGAACACATCCTGGTGGGCACGCTCCATCACATCGTGGCTGATGGCTGGTCAATTGGGGTGCTGGTCCGTGAAATAGCTGCCTTGTATGACGCACTCGTGACCAGCAAGCCACACACACTGGCACCGCTGGCGATTCAATACACCGATTATGCCCACTGGCAGCGAACTTATGTCCAGGGCGATGTGCTGGAGCAACAGTTAACCTATTGGGAACAACAGCTTGGCGATGATCTGGCTGTCCTGGAATTACCAACCGACCGACCACGCCCGGCAGTCCAGTCATTTCACGGGGCGACCATTCGCAGCGTCCTGCCGAAAGCCCTGAATGATGACCTGAACCGGCTCAGTCGCGGTGCCGGGGCAACGCTTTTTATGACGCTCCTGGCCGGGTTTCAGACGCTACTCTATCGCTACACCGGGCAAACTGACATCGCGGTGGGAACACCGATTGCCAATCGAAACCAGGGCGAAACCGAGGATTTGATTGGCTGTTTTGTCAACACGCTCGTCCTGCGAACCCGATTGTCCAGCCAGTGGAAGGTTTCAGACTTGCTCGGATCTGTTCGTGAAACCGCGCTCGGGGCCTATGCTCATCAGGATGCACCGTTTGAAATGGTCGTCGAACGGCTGTCACCACAGCGCGATTTAGGCCACACGCCGCTCTTTCAGGTGATGTTCACACTGGAAAATGCGCCGATGCCGCCGCTCCAGTTAACCGGCTTGACCCTGGAGCCACTGGAAGCCCCGTCAACCAAGGCCATGTTTGACCTGACCCTTTCAATGGCTGAACTGCCGGAAGGGCTGGCGGCTGCGGTCGAATACAACACCGATCTCTTTGACGCCTCAACCATTGACCAGATGCTGGTGCATTTTGAAACCCTGCTGACGGCAATGGTTCAGAATCCCGACCAGTTCCTTTCCGAACTTCCACTGATGACCCAATCAGAACGCCACCAGGTGCTGGTTGAATGGAATGAAACCACAACTCACTTTGAAACTGCCGCTGGCCTCCATTCTTTGTTTGAAGCCCAGGTTGAGCGCACACCGCATCGGATTGCAGTTGATTTTGAAGGCACTCAGGTAACGTATGCCGAACTCAACCAGCGAGCCAACCAACTGGCGCATTTCCTGCTTGGGTCCGGTGTCGGACCTGAAAAAATCGTCGGCATCTGTGTTGAGCGCTCGGTGGAAATGCTCGTCGGCCTGCTTGGCATTCTCAAAGCCGGGGCCGCGTATCTGCCGCTGGATCCTGAATATCCAACCGACCGGCTGGCGTTTCTGATTTCAGATGCCCGACCCACGGCAATTTTGACCCAGGCACACATTGCGAAAAATTTGCCGGTCAACAAAGCCGAATTGATCTATCTCGACACCGACCGAAACGAGATTCAGCGCTCTCTGATCACCAACCCGGTGAGCGGCGTCACCTCTGAAAATCCAGCATATGTGATTTACACCTCCGGTTCGACCGGGCAACCCAAAGGCGTGGTCTGCCTGCACGGTTCGGTGTGCAACCACATGCTCTGGCTGCAAAAAGACCTTCCGTTTACCGAATCTGACCGGGTGGTTCAAAAATACTCGTTCAGTTTTGACGCTTCGTTGTGCGAACTCTTCGCCCCGCTCATTGTGGGCGCCCGGCTGGTGATTGCCAGACCCGGCGGACAGCTTGACGGCGATTATCTCGCCAGTCTGCTGGTTGACCAGAAAATCACGGTGATTGATCTGGTGCCGTCGCTGCTGGAAGCCCTGCTCGATGATCCCAAAGTGGTGGCTGGAAACACCCTGCGCCGGGTGCAATGCGGCGGTGAAGCCCTGCCCGCCACGGTTCTGGAACGGGTTTTTGGGACCACTCGCGCCGAAGTGTTCAATCTCTATGGCCCGACCGATGCCACAATCGGTGCCACTTTCCATCGTTGCTAGCCAGCTAAACCCACTGGCTTAATTCCGTTTGGCCGCCCATTTGCCAATACCCAGGC
>CAZXCE010000658.1:0-4887 GCA_964639175.1 uncultured Clostridia bacterium | reverse complement strand
TTTTGGATTCCAGGTCCGGGAGTTCAACCCAGAGCACGATTCCAGTCTCCGACAGGGCGCATCCTTGGATGAGCCGCGCCCCTCCATCCCCTGCCAGTGATTCAACACGGCGGTGCGTTTGGTCGGAATCACGAGCCGCTCGCCTTTTTTGAGGCACGACAGCCGGATCACCAGATCAAAGCTTCCCCGTCCCACTTCCACCGAAATAATCTTGGCGTCCAGCACCGCGCTTCCCCGAAACACCGGACACCGGGCCTTCGTCCCGAGTGCCTTCGCCGACTTCCTGGTCCCCTTCACGATTTCCAGCGCCTGCTTGAGCGCCTGACTTTTCAACCGTTCCGAGAGTCGAGTGTCCGTCAGCCTGCCCAGCGTTGCTTTATCCAGCTTGCCGGGTGTCTCCCACAGCGACCGGATATAGAAATTGACCGCCGCCCGGTACGCTTCCAGCAGCGCCGCTATCTTGCGCCGCTTGGTTTCGGTTGCAAATTTCAGCGTCACCTTGCAGGCTCGTCGCATCTCACCCCTCTCGGTTGACTTGATGTTCTCTCCCTGGTTGAATCCAGATCACTGACGGCTCAACCTGGTGATCTCCACCACTTCATCACCAGGTTCTGATGCCCAGTCCAACGTGTTTTATATCTGACTATATTACAATGTACTTGCCTATAAATCAACCAAACAGTTACAAGACTTATTCACTCAACCTTCCCTTCCTGATACCGCTCAGGAGCGTATCGCCGGGCAATCAACCCGGTTGCTTCGTCAAGATTGATGGTCTGTACCAACACACCTTCCTGGCCATAGGGCAGAAATGCCTGACACTCGCCCGATGGGGTAATGAGACAGGTGGCTGATTCCTGGAACGGCAAACCATAGTTGACACTCGCAAAATAGATCGTGTTCTCGATGCTGCGCATCACCATCGCCTTTTCGTAGTACGGCGCCTCAACCGAACCCCACTCCGTCAGTCGAAGGCCTTCGCGAGTGCTTCCGGTATGTTGTGGATGGAAGACGATTTTGGCACCCCGGACGGCTGCCCAACGGACGGTTTCAGGATAACGCCAGCCTTCGTGACAAATCGCAATGCCAAACTTTGTGCCGTTGACTTCGAAAAGTTGACGAGTCGTACCCGGCACATAGAACTCATCTTCGGTCGGAGCAATCTGATTCTTGGTTTGAACGCCCTGAATCTGTCCGTCCGCATCAAACACACAGGCCGCAATCTGGCGACCAGCTTCCGTAAGTCGTTCCATTCCAAGAATTGTGGCGATGGCATAGGTTTTTGACCATTGTGCAACGGTGTGGAGAACCCGCTCCTGCTCTGCGACCCCAAACGGCAGGACGTCGAAATCCTGCCCTCGCAAACCTGGGAGATAGGCTTCTGGGAAGCAGATAATCTCCGTGCCTTGAGCCGAAGCTTCAGACAAACATCGGTTTACTTTTTCCAATCCATCTTCAAGCGTTGTTGCGACAGCAGGCGATGCCAGAGCGATGATCATAATTATAACAGTTCGTAGTCAGTAGTCAGTAGTCAGTAGTCAGTAGTCAGTAGTCAGTGGTCAGTCGTTCACGAAGCTTATTTGATTGAATTATTTAACCACTCTCTCATATAAGGGATTCATTGCAAAATAGTCTTACACCATTTTGGAATGACCGTGTCGTACAGCCATTCTTTGTTTAGGGATCGGGAAGAGTCAAGAGTTCCGCCTTTAGGCGGCCCCGGTGTCCCTTCAGACCAAATTTGGGATACAAAACCCGCCTGAAGGCGGAACTCTTGACTTTTTTGTTTTCAGTTGAGCATCAGTTGATAAACTTGTATGTCCCTCAGCCCCAACTGGTACTACTCAATCGTGAAATCCTGCTGCTGTTGTGACGATTGTTTTGTGTTTGTGCCGTCGGTAACGGTGATGCTCAAAACGTAGCGTCCGGGCGGGAGTCCAGCCAGCGGCACTTTCGCTCCGCAGGCAATCCGGTCAAATTTGTCTGGAGTCCCCGTTACAGGTCGCAATGGCGCCGTGAAGATCGGCGAATTATGGCGCAAGATTTGAATCTGAAGCATTAAGTTGTGGCCTGGACTTGCGTTGTAAACGTAGTTCAGAAATCCCAGGGTCGAACTCTCTGAAAAAATGCGGAGCGCCTGCAACCGGCTATCACTTCCAATCAGAGGGGCTTCACCCGCAACGCTGGCTTTGGCTGGGGCCCTGGAAGGATCTTCACGCAGCATCACAAGGCTGCTTATCGCCAGTTGTTTTTGGGAAAGATCGGGAATTTCGACCCATTCGGAAACACTCCCGATACGCTCGCTCATCGGATCGCGAACGGCAAACCGGAGGTTGTAAAAACCAGGCTTGAGCTTCAGCCTTTTACCAAAGACAAACCATCCCTTCGAGACTTTTTCAAAGTTCCGCTCCTCAAAGTTGAGTTGCAACTTGTTGTCGGTCGCTTCAATGATCGTTCCGTCCTGAGCCAGCACGGTCAAAACTGCCGTCAGTGTATTGCGCCGGTGGGTTCCGGTTTTCTCGAAAACAACCAGTGGCAGATGAATGGCCAGGGAAACTGTCGCGTTCTCTTTTTCGCGCTCTGCAGCCAGAAACGATCCAGTCACTTTCAGACGCAGTCCTTCAAGCGGAACAATGGAATAAAGCGCTTTTTGAATCGCTTCAGCGACCGGATCAGCGGGAGCTTTCGGGTTGGATGACTTCCCTTCTTTCTCTTTTTCTTTCCTGGCGGGTTCTTTCTTGCTCGCAACGTCTTCAGGTTTTGTATCGGAGGGCGCCAGGTACCCTTTGCGAGCTTTCACAATCAGGTTGTTTGGCTTTTTCAGGCGAACTTCGATAGTACGGAGCTTCCCGTCACGAGCAGTATTTTCAGGATAGTATGACAGAATGTAATACAGTCGGCTGTCTTCGACGAGTTTCTGAAATCCCAGTTGAAGATCATTGGTATTGAGCGTTGCGGTGCCTCCTGTCTCTGCCGCAAGCGTGCGGAGCGCCGAGGTGCTGGCGTTGAGCGATTGGGTTGCCAGACTGTATGCCACACCGGTTTGGTCTAACACACCACTATTGCTGATGTCGCCGCCAAACGGGCTGAGCGCGACCAGACCAGCACTGCTCTGCGAATAGATCACGACTCCGCTCCGGGTTGCGGCGTCTATCACGCGATTCATCTCAGCGCCATGGCTGGCCTCGCGGAACTCAAGCTGAAACCCATCTGAAACCAGCAGCATGGCTTTACGTCCCGGTATACTTTTGACCGAGGTAATCGCGTTTCTCATCGTGGTCAGGGTGGCGCTGGTCAGGATGGTGATGTTCGTTACAATCTGACGTGCGGTTGATTCGACGATTGTTTCAACCGCTGCCCGAGGAAGTGGATCGCCGGTATTGCGAAGATAAGTCGTTATGGCCAGATCTTTTGCCGGCAGGTCGCCTTCAAGGATCTTCTGGGCCTGATATTCGGTCATCTGGGAGGGGTCGCCCGGCAGGGTTGACGTCCTGGTCAACGAACTGATTCGGTTGACGGCGAGCTTCATCACGCGACGGTCAGCGGTGAGTTGTTGCAAAAACCCAGGTCCGCCGCTGGTTGCAACAATGGCGACACGATCTCCGTCCGCAACGCTTTTATCAATGAATGTGAGTAACTGCTGTTTGACGCCTGGCATATGTGCCGAAGCAATATGCAAATCGTCAACCAGCAACACCAGGGTCCGGCCTGGGTTTTCTCCGCCAGCCGAAATATCAGTCGAGCGAGGCTGGCCCGGCTCTGACTTCACGCCCGTTGGATTTGATGAAGCACCGCTTTTCACCACGGAAAAAAAGGCGATTTCTTGCGGCTTTCCATCTTCAAGCAGCTCGAAGTCTTCCAGCTTCAGATGATCAACCGGGCGTCCCTGCTTATCAGTGACCACCGCATCAATCTGAAGCAAATCTGTTCCAATTCGGAGTGTGGGTTCTTCTTCATTCGCTGGTGGCGGGGATTGTGGCGTTTGAGCCGCCGCCTGGGCAGAAAGAATGATCAACAGGATACTCAAGAGCACCTGCAACGGCCTGGTTTTCATAGCGCTCATCCAAATATTGAAAATGCGTTTATACCATTTTGGAAAGAAATCATTGCATCTTCGAGAGGCTAAATTGCTGATCAAAGGTATTTCCCTCAGCCCTTAGCCCGATACCCTCAGCCCCAAATGGTATAACACTCGCGCGAACCTGCCATATAATAGTCAGACGCTCTCAAATAACCATCGAATTTTAGAAAAAGGCACAGCAACTGTGGCAAGTCGGCGTGGATGTGCCTTTATCAGAAATGAATTCCGCAGGTCACAACGTGCGGTAGAGCCACACACCTGGAATTTGTACGGTGAAACCAGCTTTTTCATACGCCCGGCGCGCTGGTGCATGGCTCGGGTCTCCACCAGTGGCAACCGTTGCAACCTGCATTCCGGCTTCCTTCATTCGTGCGAGAATAAAGTCATACATCGCGGTTCCAATGCCCTGTCCAGCATAGTGCGGATGAACCGCGTTGAGTCCAATTTCGCCAACATGCGTTTCCAGGTTGAGTTTCACAGAAATAAAGCCCACGACGACACCCGCTTGTTCGGCGACATAGACCTCCCAACCTGAATCAGGTGCCAACAAGGAAATCAGAACCTGGTCGTGGGCTTCGTCATCACGGGCCTGGGCCAACTGATAGATTTCCTCACCCAGGATTGCCCGAAAGGAAGCAAAAACTGGGGCAAACGCAGCCTGGCGAACGGCTTCCAAATGTGGAAGATCGTCGGGTTTTACGGAACGCAGGGTAAGGCTCGGGGGAAATGTATCCATTGGACGTGTCTCTATCTACAGCCTTTCAGGTGCGACACGAAGTCGCAGATTTGATTGTTACACCCGAAAG
>CAZXCE010000657.1:0-4892 GCA_964639175.1 uncultured Clostridia bacterium | reverse complement strand
GTCCTGCCTTCAGGCGGCAGCCTATCCTGCAGTAGTCAGTAGTCAGTAGTCAGTAGTCAGTAGTTCGCTAAGTCTATTTGATTGAATTATTTGACTGCCTATCAACACGAGAATCAGCAATGCTTTATTTAAGGGTTGGAAAGAGTCAAGCGTCCTGCCTTCAGGCGGCAGCCTATCCTGTGCGATCAATTTTGGAATACAAAACCCACCTGAAGGCAGCAACTCTTGACCTTAAACTGAACAAAAAATCTTCCCGGCTAACTCCTTGACCAGTTTCGCGGCAACGGTTGCGGTCATTCCTTGAACGTCGCACAGCGGGTTGTATTCAACCACATCGGCGCCGATGATCCGGGTTGGGATTGAGTGAATCAGGTTGATGACCTCGCGGGTCGAAAGTCCTCCGGGTTCGCGATGCGAAACACCAGGGGCAAACGCCGGATCGAGGCCATCCAGATCAATTGAAACATAGACGGGCGTGTCAAAATTTAGCTTCAGGCCCGGATGCCAGTCTTTCATTTCGTGGAGTTCAACCCCAAAGTGGGCTGCCTGTTCGCGCTGATGTTGATTGAGCGTCCGGATACCAACCTGAATCAGTCGTGTGGCCAGGCCGGCTTCCATAATTCGAGCAAATGGGCAGGCATGGGAGAGGCGGTTGCCACCGAGTTCGTCATAGAGATCTGGATGGGCGTCAATGTGCAGAATGGTGAGTTCAGGAAAATGTCGGGCAACCCCCTGAAGGATCGGAAACGTGATCGCGTGATCGCCTCCGAGGGAAATCGGGGAACTCTGTTTGGCCAAAAGCTGGTGGATGGTGGTTTGGATCTGATCGAAAAAATCCTCTCCGGGCGTGGGAGCGATGTCACCGACATCAATCAGGAGTTTTTTTTCCTGAAGCTCGCCCAGATTGACCCCGGTTTCAGTCCACATATTTGAAGCGTCAGTCAACAGGGCGTCACGGATCAAGGGCGGTGCCTGGGCGGCACCGCGCCGGAACGACGAATTTTCATCTGAGCAAAAACCAAGGAGGGCAATCGGAGATTGGGTGTACATTGTTTTTGAGTCTGATAAGCTTACTTATGTTAAGTTATATCATCCTGGGCTGAGGGCTGATAGTGGTTTTCGTGGTTCAAAATGTATTGGAATTTTCGGTAAGGTACTTATCGAAATGAAACCTCCACACCATATCCTTGATTTGAAAACATCGCTTCGAATAACTCTTTGGCGCCCGTTTGAGCCTTTTCGGTGATTTTTAATGTCTGCCCGGATTGCTCAAACTGGTTTCGAGCCTGTTTAAAGATTGCATCCCGATCTGCGGCGGTGATTGGATTCCACAACCCACCTTGCTCGTCATAGGTTTTCATCTCTCCGATTTCAACTGCCAGGATGGTGGCTTTCGGAAGCGTGATCGAAATCCGTTTTGCCGGTTCATCAATCCGCACGTCATACCCAGAATCCAAATTGATCCCGCCCATGATTTTCCCGGTCACAACCACCAGCGTTCGTTTGGTCGAGCCGTACCAGGTGTTTTCATAGGTCACGACGTCACGCACAGTGACTTCACTGGAAACCACCTTGGCCACCTTTTGAATTTTTTCAACCACCATCGAGTTGGTAATGGTTGTGTTGTGTACCGTGATTGGTGGAAGCGTTGGGACAACACTCAAAGATTTATGGATGGCCAGAACTGAACCAATCACCAATACTGTGGCGATGGTTATAAAAAAATAGGGTTTCCATTTTGTGTCCATCGGTTTCAACCTCGCGTTTCTTTTGGAGTTTGATCTGATGGAAGGTGCTGTGCAACACAAAATGGTTGGCGGGAGTGGTGTATCGAAACCATTCAGAGAGTTGTTGCCTTTTTCCAAATCAGTCAGTAGTCAGTAGTCAGTAGCCAATGGTTCGTTAAGCTGATTTGATTGAATGATACCGATTTGCAATGGAATCTCTGTATGCGAAGACAGTTAAGTAGTTTAATCAAATAAACTTAGTGAGCTACTGACTATTGACTATTGACTACTGACTACTCTTATTCACTCCTCAAGGCGACCAGCGGGTCAACCCTGGCGGCTCGAATTGCCGGTACCAAGCAGGCAACCCCGGCAATTGCCAAAAACCCGATGGATACCGTTACATATATGATTGGGTCAGATGCACTGACCTCAAACAGCATGGTTGAAATCAACCGTGAAAGCCCCCAGGCAGCAATGATGCCCGTGAAAATCCCGGAAAGCACCAGACCGCCACCAAATCGGGCCACCAGCCGAACGACATCAGCCGGAGAGGCACCCAACGCCAGCCGAAGTCCAATTTCAGGCACGCGGAGCGAGACCCAAAACGAAAGCACGCCATATACTCCAATCGCGGCCAGCGTCACCGCCACCAGAGCAAAAATTCCAAGCAAAACCGTCAGGACCTGCTTTTCACCCAATGAATGAGAGACAATCGCCTCCATTTTATTGGTATTAAACATCACGATATCCCGATCCAGTTCGTTGACTCTGGTGCGAATGGCATCAACGAGTAAGGATGGATCACCTTCGGTTCGAACCAGAACACTCAAATTTCCAGCAAGTTGCGGGAAAAACTGCTCTGGAATTTGAGCAAATGGCAGGTACAACTGGGCCTTGATGGTGTCGCGGGCACCTTCGTCCAGTCCATAGTGCTTGATGTGGCCAACAATGCCAACAATTTCACAATCCGGTTTGATGTCGGCAATATTGATTTTCTTTCCAATCGGGTTTTCATTTGGAAAGTATTGACGGGCAAAGGCTTCGTCAATCAGTACGACATCGCGGGAGGCTGCTGTGTCTTGCTCGGTAAATCCACGCCCCGCTCGAATCGGAATCTGCATCGTCTTCAGATAGTCGGGTGTTGTCGAATAAAACACTGCCCAGTTTTGCTCGGTTCGATCTTCAATCGGGCGTCCAACCACCTTAAACGGCGCTTCAGAGCCACTTGAAATTGGAACATCTGACGTTAAAGCCGCACTTTTTACTCCTGGCAACTGGCTGGTGGCGCGCAGGAGTTCATTGGAAAAAGACAGAATCTGACCACTTTCACGCAATTTTTCTTTTGACAATGTCAGTTGGAATGTGAGGAGGTGTTGGGGCTGAAAGCCAAGGTCTACATTCTGTAAAAGCAGAAAACTCTTGAGCAGCAGCCCCGCCCCAACGAGCAACACCAGAGACAGCGCGACTTCAGCCACAACAAACAGGCTGCGTGCCCGGTGGCGCACATTGATAAAACTCCGACTATGTTCCTTCAGGGTGTCATTAAGTTGGACCCGAACCAGTTGTAACGCCGGGGTGAGCCCAAACAACAAGCCGGTAAAAACCGATAACCCACCGGCAAACATTGCCACCCGCCAATCTACCCCAATCGAACTAACCGCCTGCATCACATCAGGAAGGAACTTGATCAGAACTTCCGTTCCCCACACAGCCAGCAAGATCCCCATCATTCCACCCAGAAAAGAGATCACCAGACTTTCGGTGAGGAGTTGCGACACGATTTGCCCGCGTCCAGCCCCAAGTGTCAACCGAATGGCAATCTCCTTTTGTCGAATCGTTGACCGGGCAATCAATAAATTGGCCACATTGACACAGGCAATCAGCAGCACCAGCCCGACGGCACCAAGTAAAATCCACAATAATCGGCCCGAATTTCCGATCATGGCTGTTTGTAATGGTGTCAGTGTGACTGAATGACCTTGAGTGACGTTTGGATTTTCAGTAATGATTTGTGCCATGACACTGTTGAGTTCAGCCCTTGCCTGGTGCACGGAAACACCAGATTTCACCCGCCCCATCACAAACATTCCAGGATGAATTGACCGTTCTTCAAACCAGGGCAGCGATTGGCCATCAACCGCGATAGAGACAAAAACATCCTGGGTACCATAAAAGCGGAAATCCTGAGGCAGCACACCAACAACGGTATAGGGCCGGTCATTGAGCTTGAGAACCCGTCCTAATATCCCTGGTTCTCCGGCAAACTTGCGTTGCCATAACCCGTAGCTGAGAACGGTTGCTGGTTCGCTGGTGCGTTGATCATCAGCCACCGAGATCAACCGACCGAGCAGCGGTTTGACGCCCAGCGTTTCAAAAAATTGGCCAGAAACCTGTCTTCCCTTCACCCGCTCAGGGATCTGCCCGTCTGATAGCTTAAAGTTTTCAAGTCGGTAAGCCGCCATGCTTTGAAATGATTGAGACCGGGCCTGCCAATCGAGAAAGTTCGGATACGAAACCGATAATTCGCCAAGCTGGTTTGAACGCTCAGTCAATTCAAAGAGATGTTCTGGGGCGTGATAGGGCAATGGCCGCAAGACCACGCTGTTTAAGACACTGAAAATGGCAGTGTTCGCCCCCATCCCCAGCGCCAGGGTCAGCAAGGTGATAATCGAAAAGCCCGGCATTTTGATCAGCATGCGAAAGGCAAAGCGAAGGTTTTGTCGAAGATGGAATCCCATAGCGGTGTGTTTCCTGTTTCAGAATTGCGGCCCGATTTGGACAAGGACGATCAAAAAGGTAAGGTCACCCCTTCACATGCCAAGTCGCGTGCCACAACCCAGATCTGAGCAAACATCCGATCCAGTGCCAGATTCCTCAACCCACCAGTCACCCAATTTCAGATCGTGTTGTCCGAAATTGGGAAGGTGACTTCCCACAAGTGAACTCAAAACCGGGCCAGAATACGCAAGCAGGTTGCCGTCTCCTGACTGGTTGTATCTATCGTTTCCCCTCCAGATTGGCCCACTCACCCGATTGAATAAACGATGCCCAGTAAAACGGATGCTGTCGTCTGGGGTCTTTGAGCATGTCCAACTGCCCATTGCGCAGCGCCGCTGAGCGGCCTTCACCAGCTTTGAGTCGGGTGTAATAGTCCACCATCAA
>CAZXCE010000656.1:0-4900 GCA_964639175.1 uncultured Clostridia bacterium | reverse complement strand
CACTCCTTTTTACCCTACTCCTGGTCGGGGGTAAATCTAAAACACAACACTCGAGACAATTATCAATTCCGGCGGAGAGATTTTTGTAGCACTCGAAAAAGAAACAGTCATCGGCACCTGCGCGATTTTGCGAATTGATGCTACGTCAGTGGAAATTGTGAAGCTGGCCGTTGCCACCTCAGCTCAGGGGCGTGGCATTGGACGGCAATTGATGGTGACAGCCATCCAGTTTGCCCAGGCCAGCGGCATTCACAAAATAACTCTGGTTTCAAACAAAAAACTGGCGGCGGCGATTCGGCTCTATGAGTCGCTTGGCTTTGTGCATCAGCCGCTTCCGGAACATACCGAATATGCAACGGCGGACATCTATATGGAGCTGGCTTTATAGATTTTCAGAACAAAAAATGTGGAATAGACAGACAATAAGTCAAGATTCTGCAATGATCCCTGAGATTCCTGTCAAGCCGGCTACTGGCTCATCGGTTCTGCTGATTCGTCTCTGACCTGAGCCCTGGTAGAAGCCAAAATATTTATCTAAAAAACTATATTTGAAGCAGAAAACTGAAAATGACTGGGCGAACACAACTTGATTACTGGTGCTACACGGATCTTTCACTTGAGTCTCTTGTTGCCCGATTTTCGACTGGTTTTATCATCTGTCACGTTGAAACAGACGCCGAAAACGTCTGGTGCTGGGCTGAAGGAACAACAGAGGGTGGCCAACTTTCATTTAACATCAGTCGAAAACACCATGCCGGCCATGAGCCAGAAAGAACGCAACTCCCGGTCGAACCGGTTTCAATCAGATTCATACAGCACCAACCAAACCTGAATAAATCAGAGCTTGGACAAAAATTGGCCAACGCCCTGCAATTGGAAATTTTTCTTGGGAACATGCACTATATGGGTGGCGACGATTTTACTTTTCTCGCCCAAACATCTTTTCAACCAGTTCAACAACCTTGAACACGAAAAAACTCATGAATCACGAAGAGGCTGGACGCTTTTGGAATGAGAATGCTGAAGCCTGGACCAAACTGGTTCGGGCAGGCTATGACCTCTATCGGAATTATTTTAATACACCAGCGTTTTTCGCGCTGTTGCCGGACATCAAGGGGCTCACTGGCCTCGATATTGGCTGTGGTGAAGGCTACAACACCCGGCTCCTGGCACAACAAGGGGCACAAATCACGGCGATTGACATCTCGGAAATCTTTATTGGCTATGCCCAGCAAGCCGAAGCCGAGTCGCCGCCAGGCATTACCTATCTGGTCGGCAGCGCCGTCGAGTTACCATTTGCCGATCAATCATTTGACTTTGCCACCGGGTTTATGAGCTTGATGGATGTTCCAGAATTGGAAAAGGCGCTGTCCGAAGCCCATCGGATTTTAAAACCAGGTGGGTTCTTTCAGTTTTCCATCTCGCATCCGTGCTTTAGTACGGCACACCGGAAAAATCTGCGTGGGGCGGACGGCCTGACCTATGCCATCGAAGTCGGAAAGTATTTCCACAATCTGGATGGTGAAATTGAAGAGTGGATTTTTGGGGCGGCCCCGCCTGCGCTGAAAGAAGGACTCTCCAGGTTTAAAGTCCCCAGATTTACCTACACGCTGGCACAGTGGATCAATGCTCTGATTGCAACCGGGTTTGTGATTGAACGACTCGAAGAACCGTGCCCGGATGATGAAACCATCCGGGCATACCCTTACCTGCAGGACGCCCAGGTGGTGGCCTATTTTCTCCATGTCAGAGTTCGCAAACCCCTCGTGGCATAGGTTCCACAAGAAACAGCCGAAAACAGACAGAGCTTTTCAACTACATATTTTCTGGGAACACCGGCATTCCCAGAAGGAAATCTGGCGCTGGAATCTGCCGGCTTCCCCTTCTCCGAGGCATAAGTTTCCGGAGATATTGGGTTTGGTAAGTGGTTGATCTTTTTGGTGATTTTGGTGGTTAACATGTCTGGAAGTTTTCGGTAAGGTACATTTGACTCCTTGATCGCTTCGCTGTTTTCAAGAACAGGGCTTCCCTGACCACTCATGGCTGTTTCCAGCACCAAGAAACGGGATCATCACTTAAATATTTCCTGAGTTTTTATTTTGGGAAGTCTCAGAAACCATTGAAAAATCTGGACTTACTTTCTGTGTATCCCGTATATTCCGTGGTTTCTTTATCTGAAATCCTATATGTAACTGGTTGACTCAGGTTTGACTCTACCTGGGGCTCATTTTTCCTCCGACTGTGTTTCCAGATAGTTGAATGTACAACCCTGAGCCAAAACTTACCCGGTCAAGCGAGTCGTAGCGCAAGTATCCAGAACAAGACCGCGCAACCAGCGATGTGCTGGATCAGCATCAAGTCGCGGATGCCAGAGCAGTGAAACCGTGATTTCCGGCAGAGTCATCGGAAGGGCAAAACTATGCATTCCACTGCGCAGGTTTTCGGTTTGTCGTTCAGGAACACTGGCCACCAGATTCGAGGTCCGGGCGAGCGTCAGTGCCGTCGAAAAACTACTGACAATGGTGACGATTTCTCGTTCAAGCCCAAGCGACATCAAGGCTTCATCAATCGGTCCCCTGTCAAGTCCCTGCCGTGAGACGCTGATGTGTTTTCCGCTGGCATATCGGGACGGCGTGATCTCGCCCTGACTCAACTCGTGCCCCAGGTGCACCACGCCAATGAACCGATCCCTGAACAGCGCCTGTGCCCGAATCTCTGGACCGGTCACCTTTCCCACTACGCCAGTCTCCAGATCAACGACTCCATCACGAAGCGGCGTGCTTTCTTTGTTTGGTTTCTCCATAAAACAAAGCCGCACACCAGGCGCCTCCTCGCTGATGCGAGCAATGAGATCCGGTCCGAAATTCTCGACAAAGCCTTCACGGGTACGCATTGTGAACGTCCTGACGAGTTGTTTCAGGTTGAAACGCTCAGATGGCCGGAGAACGGACTGAACATCCTGCACAAGCTGACGGACCTGCTCGCGGAGTTCAATTGCTCGGGGTGTTGGAACAAGACCGCGTCCGGCTCTGACCAAAAGTGGGTCGCCGGTCGTTTCGCGCAAGCGCGCCAGTGCACGACTCATTGCCGATGGGCTCAGCCGCAACCGTTGAGCGGCACGCGCCACACTGCCCTCTGAAAGCACCGCATCAAGTGTGAGAAGCAAGTTGAAATCTGGGTTTGACATGCCGTGATGGTAGCACAGTTTATTTTTTTGATATGGCGTTCAATGCACGAATATAGTGCAAATAATGCGTCTTCCGCCATATCAAACACCAGCCTACACTTCGGATCGTCCTATTTTGAGAATTGCGGAAAAAGAGGGTCTATGTTGCAGCCAATGATGACAAAACCAGTTGTGGAAGACGTTGGGAGTGGTGAGCACACGATTTCGATTCGCTGGGCACTGGCCAGTTTCTCCCTGTCCATATTAATGCCTTCGCTTGATACCAGCATCGCTAACGCTGGTTTGCCAACGCTGGCACAGGCGTTTACCGCCTCTTTCCAGGCAGTCCAGTGGATTGTCCTCGCGTATTTGCTTGCCATCACCACGCTGATTGTCAGTGTCGGACGGTTGGGTGACATCATTGGCCGTCGCCGGTTACTCCTGATTGGAATTTGTTTGTTTACGGTGGCCTCGGGATTGTGCGGCCTTGCCCCCACGCTCTGGGTTCTGATTGCTGCCAGGGCGGCACAGGGGCTCGGCGCTGCCGTCATGATGGCCCTCACCATGGCGTGTGTCAGTGAAACTGTTCCAAAAGAACAGACTGGTCGCACCATGGGATTACTCGGCACCATGTCTGCGATTGGCACCACTCTGGGGCCATCGTTCGGTGGTCTGTTGATCGCCAGTCTCGGCTGGCGGGCGATTTTCCTGATCAATATTCCACTGGGGATTCTGAATTTTCTTCTCGCACAGCGGTATCTACCCGTTGATCGCCAGCAACCAGAGGCGGATCGGGGAAGCTTTGACCATCGAGGCACGCTGGTGCTTGGACTGACACTTGCGGCGTATGCGTTTGCCCTGACCATCGGACAGGGCCAGTTTGGTGCGCTCAATCTGGCTCTACTCCTGGCAACCATCGCGGGAGTCGTGCTTTTTGTGCGAACCGAGGCCAAAGCCGCATCCCCTTTGATCCAACTGGCCCTGTTCGGCAACCCCATTTTGAGTGCGAGTTTTGCTATGAGCCTGCTTGTTTCGACGGTGATGATGGCGGCTCTGGTGGTCGGACCATTTTATCTCTCTCAGGCACTTGGTCTTCAGACAGCACTGGTTGGGCTCTGCTTATCGGTTGGCCCACTGGTCGCTGCCCTGACCGGTGTGCCGGCGGGTCGTATCGTGGACCATTTTGGTGCCCAACCCATGACCATCGCCGGGCTCATCGGAATCGCAACTGGATGTCTGGCTCTTGCCGTTATACCGGCGACATTTGGTATTGCTGGATATATCACCCCCATCGTGTGCCTCACCTTCAGTTATGCACTGTTCCAGGCAGCCAACAACACGGCTGTCATGGCAGATATCCACGCTGATCAGCGCGGCGTCATATCCGGCATGCTCAGCCTGTCACGCAATCTTGGGCTCATTACCGGTGCCTCGGTGATGGGGGCCATCTTCGCGCTTGTATCCAGGAACATCACACGGGCGCGTCCCGATGCCATTGCCGCCGGTATGCAGGTTACATTCACTGTTGCAGAGATTCTGATCCTCGTCGCGCTCGCCATCGCGATTGACGCTTACCACCGAAAACTCTCTGTATTAAAAACAGTCAAAGAGTTGAGAAGTGAATAGTCGAATATTACACCGACTAACCCACATCCCTTTGAGGCTCCGGGGACTCTAGGCTCCCGAAAGTCGCCAGGGTGCGAGCGAGAATGTTTTGCGCGCCGACGGTATCGG
>CAZXCE010000655.1:0-4907 GCA_964639175.1 uncultured Clostridia bacterium | reverse complement strand
CCTGTTTTACTTTATTTTGAGTTTCGTGGCGGAGGCGCCTTCCCCGACATTGCCGAAAGCATCGCTGGCAATGATTTTCACCACGCCGAGTTTGGTTTTCGGCAAAGCGTTAGAAACTTCCCAGAGAAAAGACTGTGTTCCACCCGAAAGACCGGTCACAACCGTCGTGTTGAAATTGACACCGTCAGTGGCATACACAATCGAGTGGCTGGCCAGTTTCTGGTCATCAATCGAATACCAGACAATCGCCACGCGCGGGTCGGTTTTGCGGTTGACTTTCTTTTTGGAAAACGCGACATCGGTCACAACCGGCGGTGAAGTGTCAGGTTGATTTGTGATCGTGAGGGTACCAGTGGCAGTGTGGACAAGCGGTCCAGAGGTCCCCGTCAAAGTGATCGTGTACCCAGCCACCGGAGTTTCCGATGTGGTCGTCAAGGTCAACATTGCCGCATCACCTGCGTTCACAAGGTTTGAAGACAATGCAATTCCAATTGTGGAATCAGCCGGAGTGATATCAGCCGTGAGATTTACCAGTTGGGCAAACCCGGCCTGGGGGCTGGTTTGAATCAAGAAACTGGCGGCGCCACCAGGCAGTAACGCCCGTTCACCTGGATTGAAGTTCAAAGCAAAATCAGGGGCAATGGTTTGTTCGACGGTGAATTTGACATCCACCGAATGAACCAGACTCCCCGACGTACCGGTGACCGTCAGGGTGTATTCATCGAGCGGCGTGTTTCCCGTGGTGGTCACCGTCAATCGCGTGCCATTCCCCGGAGTCACCGCCGAAGCCGAAAAGTTCAATCCGATGTTGGTTGTGGCAGGTGTGATTTTGGCGCTGAAATTGACGCTCTGGGTAAAGCCATAGACGCCTTCGATACGGACTTCATACTGCGAAGTCGTTCCGGGTGTAATGGTTCGCGGTGTATTGGGTGTGACTGACATGGCGAAATCTCCGGGCAGTTGCACCCGGCGATTGATCCCAGCCAGACTTGTGGGTGAAGGAAAAGAAATCAGAAGCGCCGGCACCATCGCCGCCAGAAAGCCAAGCACAGTGAGACGCACTGACCTGAACGGAACAGTCATACAGATACCTCCAGTGACGGTGGGACTCACGGAGGTCACTTGTAGCCAATTGTGAGCCAGAAGTCTAGCGGACACTCCGATTCATAGCACCTGCCAGCATTGGAATATTCCTCAAGTCCTGTATGTCTTGTTTTTGTTTCTCCAACTCAAAAAAGCTCCAAGACTGGGAGGCACTACCGCCAGCACGATGGCCAGATAAGACTGGAGAACATACGCGTACCCGGCTTCCCGAAGAATGGCCGGGCCAATATGTTGATCGTGAAGCTCAGTTAACCAGCCTATTCCCAAAAGCACATTGATTGGAAAAACAATGGCCAGCAACCAGTAACGAAACCGGGTCAAACAGAAACCAGTGACGGCCAGCGCTGCATAAAAAAGCCAGATTTCGATCAACTCCGGCTCTTTATCCATAACTTCAAAATAAAAAGCCAGGTGCATAATCCTCGATGTTGGGATTTCCCCTGTGGAAATGATCTGGATTTCGCCTGGATGGTCACCAGATCAGAATTGTTAATCTTTCGCACAACTCTCGAATAACCAACAAGATTTTCCAGTAACAATCTCAGCAAAAATAATTTGCCCTTTTACTGATCATTCACAAATGTATACACCACATCTTCTTGCAGATGCGTCAGGAAGTCCACCGTCAATTCGCTCAGTTGTATTTTTCGGGGATCTGAAATAATAAGGCGTTCCTGTTCAACCGAAGCCGAATACCAGTGAAGGAACAAACCTATCCGCCTGGCCTGTGGTTGTTGCAACAGCTTGTGGATCAACAGGATCCAGCGCTCAGCTTCAGAGGGGCGCTGGTGATTGTGTTGTGCACCTTCTCTTTGTGATTGCCAGCGTTGGATTTTGGCTTCAGACCACCCTTTGGAGCGGAGTTTTTGAAGATCGCGTTCCATTCGAGTTGCTGGTGACGTGTTGCCAGTTGAGGCTGAACCAAGAACCGTTCCACAATCGCACGTTCCTGGAGTCGTCAAAATTTGCTGATCTCCGGCTGAAAGTATTTCCTGGAGACTGGCATTTGAAACAGGTTGAAACCCAAAACCTTGCTCATGAAAAATTGCTTTGACGGATTGAGACACCATCTTCGCTGGCAAAACAGCGGTAATGAAGGAACACATGGGGTATTCACCTCAGTTCAGTCTTTATTTCAGAGACCGTCTCCAGACGAGGATCAGCGCCATACTGTACTAACAGCTCAAGGCTTTTAAAGTCATTACTCTGAATGGCATATCCCAGTGGGCTTACCCCATCTGCATAGAGAAAGTTTGGATTTGCCCCGTGTTTGAGCAATTCTTCAAGCACCAGGTGATGATGGGTACAAACTGCCGTCATGACCGGAATATTTGGTTCGAAAGCGCAAGCAGTAGCGACATAATCATTACCGTTGACATCAGCGCCAAGCCAAAGAGCAACTTTTACTTTGATCAGGCTGTTATCTATGACTGCCTGGTTTAGAAATTCATAGCGTGCCCCTAACCACGACCAACCGAAAGCCAGCCAAATCCCAATTGAACATGTAGAAATAACCATGCCTGAGCAGGTCATTGCTTTAAGTAAATTGATTCTGACGTTTTTCATAATCCCTGCTGAACCTTACTGGCGTCCCTTCCCTTTCTTCAATCTGTAATTTTCCCAGTATTCGCCTTTGACCGGGGTTGCAATAGATTGTGGCGCTTCAAGCCGACACCCGTGATCCAATGTTCTCAAAACTGAGTGCTCCTTAATCACAAACGATGTCGGCGTCTCGCCATCAATCACTTCAGATTCAGGCCCATCTTCTTTCGGGTCAATCTGAAAATCATAAGTAATGACCACCGTGCGCAGGTGTTCTGATGCGGGCTCAGCCACAAATTGCCAGTTGGTGACGGCAGATTCAGCCGCTTTTTGTAGGAGCCGATGGCCTTCGACTATTTTGGCCTGGGTTACTTTCCCCATTGGGTCAACTGTGGCTTCAACCCGGACCACACCGGTAACACGGGCTGATCTGGCCAGCGGCGGGTAGGTCGGATGCTTCATTTCAATGGTTGGAATATAGTCACAGGCTATCGGCTCAGACTGCCCGCACACAGGTAAGGAAAAACCAAACCAGCCGACACACAAAAACAACAGGCACACCAACTGTTTCGACATAGCAATCTCCTGATTTGAAATGGCTTGACCGAGGAACAAACCCTGGTTTCTGATATCAATGTGGAATGAAACATTTGATTTATCGGGCAATTAAACTGGCTGTTCGCTCAAATTTTGAATGGTTTTTGAAAAATGACGGTGCTTGATCCCCAACGGGGATACCTGTTTCAGCCGTGGGTCAGCGTCAGCGCCCCCCACGGCGAAGAACGTCCCTCCGATCCCAACCCGGAACGGGTTGATTGCCGACCAGATCGCCCACCAAAACGAGTCGCTCAACTCACATCACGGACTTTCCGACGCACCGAAGGTGGGCGATGATTCCGTGGGTGGCGCTGACGCTGACCCACGGGTGTTGGGAGGTATCCCGTGCCGGGATGCGGGTCAGGTTCAATGTTTCGGAAGCACCCCCAAATTTGAGCGAACAATACGATTAAATAGTTCAAACAAATAAATTGAGTGAACCACTGACTACTGATCACTGACCACTGACTGGTTTTATCACGTTTATTCCGTAATGGTACGGAGGCCAGCCGGATTACAACTATCCGGTGTACTCACGGTCGGCGTCAATCTCAAAGTAAAAATCATTCACACCAAGTTGTTTCACGTGCTCAAAGGATTGGATTGTCACCCTCGCCGTTCGAGCTTAAAATTTTCAGGCTGTTTTCGGTACGCTCTCCGCTCAAACCATCCAAACCATCAACACAAAAGCTGTGACAAGTCACAGCACTCCAAAGATTATTTGAGGCGTTATGAAACTCACCCGTCTGTTGCGTCAGAGCTTTTCCCGAAGCTCGCGACAGTTTCCAGACTGCACTCAATCGAATCAACCAGTCGAAATCCGGTGCCGGGCAGACGGCTTCCGATCCGATATCGCCAGCCAATGTTGAACTCAAACTGACAGAACTGGGGGCTCAACTTGGACTCGGACTTGTCCAGCACGATCTGGGCCAGCATTCCGAAGCACTGGCCACGATTGAGAAGGTTCGTACCGAATTTGTGGCGTTCCAACAGGCACTCCATACGGCCAACCTGCTCAAACCAGCCGAATCAATCACATCTGATTTGGCCCTGCAGTTTGTTTCCGGGTATGTGTATCGGGAAATCGGTGAAAAACACAAAGCCCTGCAGGCATTTGAAAATCTGGCCGGGTTGCTCCGTCAGGGTGATGCCACTCCAGATATTCCGGACTATGTCAAAGAAAACTTGCAGCAGTTTGACCAGGCAGTAAAACCGGTGCTTGGTGTTCTCTACCTTGAAACTGGGCGACTCATTGAGGGAGGAGAAGTTTTTGACGCTATCGCACGCCAGCAAAAACGATCACAGCAAATACAGGCAATTGAAGGCTACGTGACCGGCATTCTGGAAATGATGGTCAATCTCCAGAAAGCTTATGCCGCCACCAAAGGCAATGGCCGCTATGCCACGTTTGACGAACTGATTGCCCTTGGCTGGCTCGCTCCAGGTTTTGCCAGTGGCCCGGTCGAAGGCTACCGGTTTGCCAGCCGGTTAACTTCTGACGGAAACGGCTATGAAATCACGGCCACACCCGAAAAATATGGCGAAACTGGCATCCGGTCATTTCTGATAACCAAAAACGAGAGGGTTTTGAGTAAAGACAACCACGGCGCGGTCGAGCGAAACCATGCCCAGCAGATCGGCCACGGTCTGCAGATGTTCAGCCT
>CAZXCE010000654.1:0-4908 GCA_964639175.1 uncultured Clostridia bacterium | reverse complement strand
CAAACTCTACCGGAAGTCAAAAACTCACCACAGAGGACACAGAGGAACACAGAGGGTTCGGTTGATTGATTTTCCTCTGTGTTCCTCTGTGTCCTCTGTGGTGAAAAAATGATGAAGTTATCTAATTCTCATTCCGAAGGGCTGAGGGCAGTTTTTGTATGTCGAAATCAACCCACACTTTGCTAAATACGGCAGGGCGCCATGTCCATCTGGTGGTGCCATTTGCAACGGTGGTCATCCTGCTGGTCTTGCTGGTGCCCCTGCCCACCTGGATGCTCGATATCCTCATCAGCTTTAACCTGATGCTGTCGGTGATTGTGCTGCTGGTCTCGATTTATGTGCTCCAACCGGTCCAGTTTACTTCGTTTCCAAGCCTGTTATTGCTGACCACACTGTTTCGGCTGGCATTAAATGTCGCCACCTCCCGATTGATTTTGCTCAATGGCGAAGCTGGGGAAAATGCAGCCGGCTCGGTGATTAAAGCCTTCGGAGAATTTGTCATTGGCGGGAACTATGGGGTTGGCATCGTTATTTTTCTGATCTTGCTCGTGATTCAATTTATTGTGGTCAATCACGGTGCGGTGCGCTCATCCGAGGTCATGGCCCGGTTTACCCTCGATGCCATGCCGGGAAAACAAATGGCTGTGGACGCCGACCTGGCCGCTGGAATCATTGACGAGAAAGTTGCCAAACACCGTCGGGCCGAAATCAATCAGGCGGCTGAATTTCATGGCTCAATGGATGGGGCAATCCGGTTTACACAGCGCGACGCGGTGGCCTCGATTCTGATCACAGGGGTAAATATTCTGGCCGGATTCACCCTCGGTGTACTGCAACATGATATGTCAGTGGTTCAGGCTGGAAAGACCTATACCATTCTGACAATTGGTGATGGGGTGGCGGCGGCAATTCCGTCGCTGCTGATTTCCGTGGCCGCAGCCATTATCACGACCCGTGCCGCTCACGAATCACATTTGAGCGGCGATATTTCCGCGCAACTGCTGCTCAATCCGCGACCGCTCTACATTACCGCTGGCGTGCTGGCGATGCTGGGCATCCTCCCTGGCATGCCCCATGTCGCGTTTCTGACACTGGCCCTGATGGTGTCTGGAATTGGGTTTCTCTCTTCGGAATACCAGCAAAAAATACTGGAAAAAGAGGCGTTGCAGTCAGCGCAACTGGCTCAGGAAGCGGCTGCCGAGCCATCTGAGCCGATTGAAGCCTTGACCAAACTCGATGTTCTGGCACTTGAAATTGGCTATGGCCTGATTCCGCTGGTGAGTTCAAATCCGTCATTTCTGGCTCGGATCCGCGAAATCCGGCGCCAAATTGCGGTTGAACTGGGCATCATCGTTTCGCCGGTTCACATTACTGACAACCTGCAACTCCCCCCAAACGAATACACGATTTTATTAAAAGGCGAACGCATTGCCTCGGGCGAGGTCCGCCCGGATTGCCTGATGGCGATTGATCCAGGCATTGTCCGGGAACAACTCGAAGGCACCCAAACCATTGAGCCGGTGTTTAAAATGCCGGCGCTCTGGGTCAATAGCATGGACCGCGAACGGGCGCTCTCTGCCGGATACACCGTGGTGGACCCGATCACCGTGGTCTGCACCCACCTTTCGGAAGTCATCAAAGACTTTGCCCCTGAATTGCTGGGCCGCCAGGAAACCCGTGGATTGCTCGATGAATTTGCCAAAACGCATCCCAAAACGGTCGAAGAAACCACGCCAAAAGTGTTGAGCCTTGGGGAAGTCCAACGGGTCCTCCAGAATCTACTCCGCGAACACATTCCAATCCGCGACCTGGCGAGCATTCTCGAAGTGCTGGCTGATGTCGGCGCCATGACCCACGATATCAACGCGCTGACCGAGGCGGTCCGCCTGACGCTCTCGCGCACGATTTGTTCACATTTAGCCAATGAGCAGGGAGAGCTGGCTGTCCTCACGCTTGATCCGAAGGTCGAGCGCCAGTTGTCAGAGCGGTTTGGATTGGAGGGCGCCGCGTTTGCAACCGGCCTGGAACCTGATTTTGCCCGATCATTGCTTGAAAAAATCGAAACCACCTGTCAGACCGCCATTCTTTCACAGCCCGTGATTTTATGTTCGGCTTCGGTTCGACCACATTTGAAAAAACTGACCACCCGGTTTATGCCTCAACTGGCGGTTATTTCGCACGGTGAGGTCTCGCCACATATTCGGCTGGTGGCCCTGGGGGTGATTTCATAAGGCATCAGGGTGGAGCCCTGGTTTGATGCCAACCCTCAGCTCGATGCCTTGAGTCTGCCGAGATTCCGGCACACGTTTTGCATTTCGAATGAGTGATTTTTTTCGTGTTTGGAATTGATTTCCAACCGTGGTCACACGCCACACACCCCCAACACGGTCACTCAAACGTTATGAATCCAATTAAAATTTTTCGAGCCCCAACGTTGCGCGAAGCCCTCGAACAAGTCAAAAAAGAACTTGGCGAACATGCGCTGGTTCTGGAGCACAAACGCACGCGCTCCAAAGGTTTTCTCGGACTTGGTTCACGCGAACTGGTTGAGCTACACGCTATCGCCAATCTCTCAATCCGGTCCAACCGCGAGGAGGCTGTTCCGGCCACCGAAGCGCTACCAAATCTGGATTCACTCAATTTACAGCTCGACACGGTTGACCTGACCCCAATGACACCGGGTGAGGCCGAAACGGCAGGTTCAACGACGGCTGGCGGAAACTATACCCGGAAGTCACCGCTGACCTCGTTTTTACGCACCGGAAGTACGGCTTCCTCAAAAGACACCCGCCCTCCTGCGACCGACGATTCATCCCCGGTTAATTTCTCAGATTTTTTGGCCCAGCTTGGCAAAACACCTAAAAGTGCGACCGGTTCGGCTCAACCGTCCCCAGAGCCGGAAGACCGACAGCCTCGCACCCCGCAAACCGAGCCCCTTTTGGCCACTCTGTCTCCGACGGGGCCGACCCCGTCACCAGCCACCTCAGATCGAAATCAAAATTCGGCTGTTTCCAAAGAACTCTCACGCATCAAGGCCGAACTCCGGGAAATGAAATATGCCTTTCAGCTTTTGAGTGGTTCGATGTTGCGGCAGCGACTGGAAACCGAGATGGCGGCTGAATTTGAAGTGTGCCCTGAGTTGTATGACTCACCGTACTTTGAAGCCTTTCTTGATCTGGCGGCACTTGGCCTGAATCCAAACCAGGCCCGGTACGCGGTGCAGTCCATGCTCAACCGGCGTGTGATTACCACCCGCCCCCGAACCAGAGAAGATGTGATTTCCATGGGGTTGACTTCGCTGCTGATTGATAAAGTGCCGTTTGGAAAAAACATTCTGGAAACCGTTCCAGGTGTGTCGGCACCGGCTGGACTCATTTTTGTCGGCCCAACGGGTGTCGGAAAGACGACCACCATTGCCAAACTGGCAGCTCAGGCCACACTCCATACCAAACACCGGGTCGAACTTATTTCGCTCGATACCTATCGGATCGGCGCGGTCGAACAAATCAAGACCTATGCTGAAATTATTGGGGTTCGATGTCACATCGCCCGCTCAGTCACCGAACTGGATGCGCTGGTCCACAAACACGCCAACCGGTCACTGGTCCTGATTGACACGGTTGGCCGCAGCCCCAATGACCTTTCCGATCATTTCGAACTGGCTGAGTATCTTCGCCAGTCAAAATCATTACTTAAAACACTGGTATTACAAACCACAACCAACCCGGTTGACGCCCAGATTGCCTTTCGTAAATTTTCAGTGTACGGGTTGGATCAACTGGTGATGACCAAATGGGACGAGACCTCTCGACCAGGCGGAGCACTTGAAATCATTGAAGAAACCAAACTTCCGCTGGCCTACCTCGGAACGGGGCAACGGATCCCCGAAGACCTGGTTCCGGCCACGCCAAATGCCGTCGCAGTCAGAATTCTGACATCTCCCGCATCAGCCGCCGCCGCTTAACCCTGAGGGCACGCCATTGTGGCGTGTAGCCCAAATCCAGGGTGTGGTGCACGTGTCCAGCAACCAGGAGAATGAGTTGTGTCACCTATGCCAATTCCATCCCGCACAGGACGGTGTGTTTCGGTTTACAACCGATCCGCCCGCCAGCAAAACACAGATACACTCATTGAGGCCCACCTTCCGCAGGTCAAATGGATTGCCGAACGGATCGCCGCCAGATTGCCCGCAACTGTGCTGCTCGAAGACCTGATCAGTGCGGGGGTGATTGGTTTGCTCGATGCGGTTGATAAATTTGACCCGGCTCGCGGCGTGTTGTTTAAAACCTATGCCGAAGTTCGTATCCGGGGGGCGATTTTAGATAGTTTACGCCACCTGGACTGGGCACCGCGGTCAATCCGGCGACAGTCGCGTGAAATTGAAAGCATCTATGCCCGGCTTGAAGCCACCCATGGCCGTCCCGCCGAAGAAGAAGAAGTCGCGGCAGCGATGGGGGTACCGCTCAATGAATTTCAGGTTCTGCTCGGAACCATCCGCAGCCTGACCCTGACCGATTTTGGCGACGACGATGATCCGGAAGACTCGCATCTGGCCATCAGTCGCATTCCTGATGACCCGGCGCACTCGCCGCTGGTCGTCTATGAGCAAACTGAGCGAAAAGAACGCTTAGCCCAGGCGATTGATAACCTGCCGGAGCGCGAGCGACAGGTGGTCGCACTCTATTACTTAGAAGAATTAACCCTGAAAGAAATCGGAGCAGTTTTAGGTATCACCGAATCCAGAGTGTGCCAGATTCATACCCAGGCGATCCTCCACCTGCGCACCACGCTCAATCAAACCAAAGACGATCCATCCGGCTCGCGACCCGTCAGACCACGGGGTTGCCAGCCCAGGTAAGTACCTTACCGAAAATTTCCAAACATTTTAACCACGGAAAACACGGAAAA
>CAZXCE010000653.1:0-4912 GCA_964639175.1 uncultured Clostridia bacterium | reverse complement strand
TTCATTCTTCATTCTTCCCGTTTCCTGCCCTGGGCAACCTTTCACATCACACCAAGCTTCTCACGCCCAGTCATTCACGCCTCCTCATTTTTCTCACATACATTTTTATAGTCCCGGCACCGCCGCGTGGGCACTTCGTCACGTTGGAAGCTCGGTGCGGCAGGCAAGCCCGGAGTCAAACACAAGGTCAGGGTGGTCTATGTCAGGTTCATTGGATCAAACACCATCAACAGGCGGATCTTATCCACAATGTACCACGTGTGGTCGCAAGCTCCGTGAATGGTCACGGTTTTGCACCTTCTGTGGTGCCCGGATGGAACAAATTCCGACCGGTGATCTTCGGCTTCCCCAAATCTCTCAACAATCTGGGGAATTGCCATCCACTGAGGTCTTTGCTTCAACCAACGCCGGGGTGCCAAGCGAACCACTCCCCCATACCTCTGAAGTGTTTATTGTGCCGGGGTATCAAACCAACGGTCTGGCCCAAACTGAACCGATGAGTCAGCCGGTGGCGCCCTCACGCGAACGAGTTACCGCTCCGATTCCGCAACTGATCATTTCTGATAGACCAGGTCGGTTGCGGCAGATGGTGGCGATTGTCTGTGTGTGTCTCGCGGTTGGATTGACGCTGGCAGGTATCTTTTTCGCGCGACAAGGCCCAAATTCGAATTCCCCGTCAGTTCAACCATCAATTGTGAATAGCGAGTTTGAGCACGTCCCCTCACCTGAAGAACTGGCCGCCGCTCATCAAAAAGATGCTGGTTCACCGGCCAAATCCGGCACTTCGGCCAACCAAACCGGGACTCAACCCGATTCAGGAACGTCACAACCTGGAGGATCCACTTCCGAAGAAACGATGGGGGCTGACCCAATCTCCCCCGGCACTGGCGGCGGCTCATCGTCTGGTCCATCTCAGCAAAGTCCAGCCGGATCAACTTCCAGCACATCACTGCCTGGCCAGTCGTCATCCTCCACAGGGCAGTCATCACTTCCTGGCGGAAACAACGAACCGCCATCCAAACCTTCTGCCTCTCAAAAGTCAACCTCTGGCGGTACGATCATCCCTGCGGGAAGCAGTTCCAGGTCCAATCCAACCGCAACCCCGGGCACCGATTCATCGTCGCCCTCCAAACGCTCTAAACGCTCTGAATCTGATGCCAACTCGGTCATTGTGGCAACCAATCGGCGGCAAGATGACGAAACTGAGATTCCATCACCGATGAAACGGCGACGGTCACAGGACGCAGAGTCATCTGACCCGGATGACGAATATTCCTCTGACGCTCATTCGCGCCGTGGTCGAGACTGGCCACGTGAACGCAGACGGGATGAAGACTCGCGTCAAGACGTGATGAGTTATCCGCGAAATGGAATCGCAGTGTGGACCGGGGCGGCTGGACGCAGTCAACGGGTCACGGTCTATGGATTTCCAGGAATTCCAATTTCAGTCAACCGTCCGGCTGTTCGTGGCGGCCATGCCCGAATGATTACCCCGCCATCACCAAGCAATGGCTGGAAATATGCAGTTGTGGAGTTTGAACGCGGTGAGGGAACCTGTGAGGTGGCAATCCCGTGGCAGAAGCTGTGATGATGACAACTGATAAACTGACCGGGTGACCAACTGACAACTGGTCACGGTGTCACCCGGTCAGTTGTTATTTTGTCATCTTAGCGGTTGCGGGTTCGGCAACAGGTGGTTCTGGCTGGTTGTTGCGGTACAGGGGTGCAATCTGGCCATTCCAGGGCGGAATGACAATCGTGACCGACCCACTGCAAATCGCTTTACAGGCCAGTCGAATGATGGGACGGTCCTGGCCGTTGTACGGATACCCGATCTTGGCCAGTCGCTTGACTTCAAAAGCCGAGATTTCATTGACGTGGTTATTCCCACCCAAAATTCCCACCCAGCACGTACCGCAGGACCCGGTTTGACATTCAATGGGGATTGGCCCTTCGACCCGGCGTGGATCCTGCTTTTTGAAGTTGTCTCTGACCTGGGTTGAAGCCGTGGTCATTGGCTGTTGATTGATAACCTGGAAGGTCGCGTGCGGGTTGGTTTCGTCGTAACAGACTTCATACCGCTTATCAATCGTGCGCATGAAATTCAGTAAATCAGCCCGTTCAGCTTCACGGTCGGCGAGCAGTTGTTTTGGAGATTTGGGCACCGGCGGAATGGTTGTGTCTGCCCGGTGGTTAAATGTTTCCCATCCCACTTGCTGCAGGGTCATAAAGGCAACCGCCGTAATCCCCAACACCAGCGATGGCTCAGTGTGCAGATACTCAGCAGTTGACGTGGCAACTTTTCGAATCAAGGCTTCGAGATTGGTCGGTCTGGGAGTTTCTTTGACAAGTTTGACCACGATTTGTTTGGTCTCAGCCCAATACCGATAACCAAACAAGAAAGCATGCGACGAGTCAACCTGGTCGGCGAGCAGGAATTTTCCCTGGAGCAGCAAATCGCGGGTAAAAGCTGCTTTATCCGGCGCATTTTCATACTCACGCAGCAACAGGTACGGAAAAAACGAAAACCAGATTTGGGTGGCGTTCTTATCAACAGGATGAATATCAGGCAGCAACCGATTGAGAAGCTGTTCCCAGGCAGTATCATCGTGCTGACGTAAAAATTGCACAAATGGATGATGTTGAACTGACATAGATGATGACTACTTTGAACTACGGAGAATTGAGTGTGGATTTGAACCGCGCATCATACTCATTTTTTTTCATTTCGCCAATGAAAACCCGCGTTCGCCACAAATCGTGAATTCGTCTTTTGACAAGCCTGTGTGAGCAAGGTAAGGTAACAAGACATTTGGAATACCTTGTTCGTCACCGCTGGACCAATCCAACACAATTTGTTCGACATTTGCTAACTTGCAGCGGCAGGTGATCCACGGGCAGGCAAGCGTCGGAAAGCTCAAGGTCGAGAGTGCCCGCCAACGGATGTTGGATATCAATCCGTTCCTGCAAGTGGATCTGTATAACGAGCCGCTGACCTCCGCCAACGCGCTGCAACTGTTCGCACCCTACGATGTCATTATCGACGGCACGGATAACTTCCCGACGCGCTATCTGGTCAACGACGCCTGTGTTAAGCTGGGCAAGCCGAATGTTTACGGCAGCATTTTTCGCTTCGAGGGGCAGGTGAGCATCTTCTATGCCAAAGAAGGGCCGTGCTACCGCTGCATGTTCCCCACACCACCGCCCCCTGGTCTCGTGCCGAGCTGTGCCGAAGGTGGCGTGCTGGGTATTCTGCCCGGCACGGTTGGCACGCTTCAAGCAACCGAGGCCATCAAGCTCATACTGGGCATCGGCGAACCGCTGATTGGCAAGATGCTGCTTTACGATGCCACGGAGATGAGCTTCACACGACTGAAGGTTCGCAAGGACCCACACTGCCCGGTTTGCAGCATTCCGGCGGAGCAGGTGCAGTTGATTGACTATGAACAATTCTGCGGAATGCCCGCGCACGACCGCAGCGAGTACAAGACCAGCACAAATGGAGCAACGAAGGAGCAGCCTGTGCAAGAGATGACCGTGCGTGAATTGAAGGCGCGTCTGGACAAGGGTGATGATCTGGTAGTACTGGATGTGCGCGACCCACACGAGTGGCAGATTAGCGCGCTCGACAACACACTACGGATTCCCAAGGGGCAGATCGAAGCGGCCAAGAACGATGTGCTGGCCGGTCGCAAGCGCCGCGAGGACACGGTTCTGGCACAAATCCCCGTTGATCGAGAAGTGATACTTCTTTGCCGCAGCGGCAAGCGCAGCGCAGACTCGATTAAGTTTCTGCGTGAAGCGGGTTACAACAACATGCTTGTCAATGTGACAGGTGGCATCCTGGCCTGGGCCGATGAGATCGACCGCAGCATGGCGAAGTACTAAGCGCGCAACTTCTCCAGAATATCCAGCAACCCGGGGGGCAGCGGCGCTTCGAAGCACAACCGCTCCCCCGTCCGGGGATGGTCGAAGCACAGGTGTGCTGCGTGCAGGAAGTGGCGCTTGAGTCCCAGGCGCTGGCGACGGTAGCCATACACACTGTCGCCGACGATGGGACTGCCGATGAAGGCCATATGCACGCGAATCTGGTGTGTGCGCCCGGTGTGCAACCGGATACGTACCAGCGTTTGCCCTTCCTTGAAGTCGCGTTCGATCACCTCATACTCGGTGATGGCCGGGCGACCGCCGCGCACGACCGCCATGCGTTTGCGCTGGTTGGCGTCGCGGGCGATAGGCGCGTCGATGCGGCCAACCTCAGTTGGTGGAGCTTTTTCGAGCAGCGCGATATACGTCTTTTCGACCGTGCGCGCTTGGAACTGCGCCATCAGCTTGCGTCGGGCGACATCGCGGCGGGCGATCACGATCAGACCGCTGGTGTCCTTATCGAGCCGATGTACGATGCCCGCGCGTTTTTCGTCCACATTCATTTTGGCGATCTCCGGCCAGCGTGACAGGATGGCGCTGACCAGCGTTCCCTGTTCATTGCCCAGGCCCGGATGAACGGTCATGCCAGCGGGCTTGTCGATCACGGCTAGGTCTTTGTCTTCGTACAGCACGGCCAGCGGGATCGCCTCCGGTTTGACTCCTTCCGGGGCTTCGCGCACTGGAATCGTGACCTGCACCTGTTCGCCACCCCTGAGCTTGATCCCTGGTTTGACTCGCTCGCCGTTGACGGTGACGAGGCCGTCTTTGATTAACGCCTGAATCTGCGCGCGGGACAGGCGATCACCGACATGGGCGACGACCAGTTTGTCCAGGCGCTCTTTGGGCGTATCGACGGTGAATTCAACGATTTGTTCGCTCATCAGGTGGCTCGCTGTTTTTGAGTGGGAGTGTTCATCATATCACGCGCGGCGAGCGATGAGAACGGTTAGCCCCGCCCCAGCCACTCCAAGGCAGCGTCACGACT
>CAZXCE010000652.1:0-4917 GCA_964639175.1 uncultured Clostridia bacterium | reverse complement strand
CGCAACCACCGGCTATCCGAACGGCAGCCTTTCAGGATGCTCAATCCAAATACCTGTCCTCCAAACGAAAACCGGAAGTTGATTTTTAACGATCCCTTAGTGTATTGACCCGTTTTCTTCAGCCCTCAGTCCTCAGCCCGAGGTTTTCATCCCTAAAATTCAAACCGCAGCGCAAGCTGGATGGTTCGCGGATTGCTGCTAAACCCTCGCTCTGAGCGATTGAAATTTGGATCAGCCACCAGGACTGTCCGGAATTGACTGCCGCTGGTGGTGGAGATTGGATTTACCCCATTTGGCGAACCAAGGATGTATTGTGGTGTGTTGGTTACGTTGTAAAAATCAGCCCGGAATTGCAGCCGATAGTTTTCACGCAAAGTAATGGTCTTAAAGACTGAAAAATCGAGGTTGTTCACCCCTGGGAAGTTCAGTGTATTGCGACCACTGGTGGCCAGCGCACCAAGCCCGGCGCGGATATATTCCGCATTTGGGTTTAAGGCGACATACGCCACGGTTTGCGGACTGCCCAGGGCCACGGTGTTGCCACGGCGGTCCACCGCCATAATGTTGCTTCCGGTCCCTCTGACACCACTGGCATTGCGGATGGTTCGATCCCCGGCGGAATCTCCATTCAGGTTTGCGTCAATTCCGCTCTGAGGCGTAATCGGCTTTCCTGATTCAAACGTTAACGTTCCGGCCAACTGCCAGCCAGCCAGGGTGTGCCGCACCAGTCGGTTTCCAGCCTGGGCAAAAAATGGAAGGTCATAAATCGCTGATGTGACAAACCGATGACGGCTATCCAGCGCTGAATTTCCCTTTTCGGCCCGATAGTTTTGGAAATCCTGTGATCGGCGTGGGTTGGTAAAGGTTGAGGCCAGTTCAGCCGTTGAATCATCCAGCAAGTGGCTCCAGGTATAGGCACTGGTGAGCTGGTATCCGTGGCTAAAGCGTTTGGTTAATGAAGCTGAAAACGCGTGGTAGGTTGAATTGCCGTTTGGCGTAAACACCACAACGTTGGCGCCGTTGAACCCGGCATCCCGGAATTTTGGAACATAGCTTTCTGTTCCTCCGAGCGCGTTCAAATCGGCCAGACTCAGTGAGAGACCACTCAATTGATCTGCCGACGGCATTTGCAAAAATGTCGGGAGGTATCGGTTTTCATTGACCACCGGCTGGCGGTTAATGCGGTTCTGGGTGAACAAATTGACGCCTCGGGTGCCCAGGTAGCGAAGCTCCAATCCCCAATCGTCTTTGAGTTGCCGCTGAATGCTCAGGCTGTAGGAAATCGCCCGTGGCACTTTCTGATCCGGAATCCAGGCCGACGTAATGCTGCGCGCCAGAGCTGGATCCGTGATCGTTGGCCCGGCTGATGGCAAACCACCGCCTGCCAGGTAGTTTGGAATCGCGGCTGACGGCTGGGTGTTGACCGTCGCGCTTTCCTGCGGCGTGGTTGAAAGCGTGTACAGGTTGTCGAAAATCACGTCGTATCCAAGCGAGAAACCCGCCCGAATCGAGCTTTGTCCGGCATTCCCAAAAATCTTGTTGAGCAACCCATCCTTAAATTCAGGGGAATAGGCCAGCCCGATTTTTGGAGCAAAGTTCTTTTTCTCAGCCGTGGGTTCGTTAAATTCAAGCACGCCAGGCACGCTTGAAATGGCATTGAGCACCTGCTGACGTGCCCCAAATGGAACTTGCTGGTACTCATAACGCACACCCAGATTCAAGGTCAGATTCTGACGAAGGCGCCAGTCATCCTGGGCATAGACATAGGCCAGCCACTGGTTGCCGTGATAGGGCCGGCCACCGACGTTGCGCTCCGCCAGAAAATCCGGGCTGATATCGCGCAAAAACAGGTCCGTGTTTGAATACTGATAATCGCCCCGGACGCGCTGCACGAAAAAGCTGGTGCCAATCAATCGTCGGACATCGCCACCCAGCTTGAGGGAATGGTTGCCCTTCACAATCGAGAAGTTGTTAATGACCTGATAATTGACGTCTTTTCCGATACTTGGAGCGCTTGAATTCGGCCCGATGTCCAGTCCTAAATCAAGCAATCCGATGTTTGGAAACACATCCAGTCCGGGAAATTTGAGGTTTGGAACCAAAATGTTTGGACCATCTGACCGGCGGAACGAGAACCGAAATTCGTTATTCATCGTCCCCGAAAAACTATGCGTGTTGGCATAGGAAAACAGCCGGCCATCAGTTGGCACCAGCGAGAAAAACACCGGCAGATTTGCGGATGTGTCAATAATCCGTTCCCGGTTATAGATATAGCGCACCCGATGCTGGGTCGCATCGCTCTGCAGATAGTCGAGGTTAATCACCAGATTGCGGCGATTAAAGAAGGCTGGCGAATCAATCGCGACGTTGCCGATTGGAATTTGGCGGCCACCGACGGTGATTGAACCTGAATCATTGGCCGGAGCAACCGGCACATACTGGTTAAACACGCCCAGGTTTGCCGCCGACAGCCCTGACAGACTGTTCAAAATCGCAAATCCTTCGGCGGTTGGGGTGGCAATGCCGCCCGCGCCAGACGCCTGACCAATTTGCATTCCTTCAAACGAAGTGAAGAAAAACAGCCGGTCCTTAATAATTGGCCCGCCGATGTTGCCGCCATTTCGGTTTTCGTCATAGCGTGGAAGCCGGGATTTTCCAGGCACCGTTTCACGGATGACACCCGCATTTTTCTGCAGGGTATCCAGAGCATTCAGATACCGGTTCCGTGAGTACCAGTAGGCAGTTCCGTGAAATTCATTCGAACCGCTTTTGGTCGTGGTAACAAACTGTCCACCGGTATTGCGGCCAAACTCGGCTGAGTACTGATTGGTCAACAAGGAAAATTCAGCCACAACCTCCGGAGAAATATACACCGAAGGTCCCGTCACCGATTTATCATTGTTGTCAATTCCATCAGTAATGAAGTTGTTGTTTCGGGATCGCTGTCCTCCGACCGAACCGCCGGAGCCGACGCCGACACCGCCGCTGCTGGTCACATTGGCTGACAGGAGCGCCAGGCTGTAAATCCCATCGCTGGTGTTTGATCCGTTCCCGGTTTGGGCCAGATCAACCATCTGCCTGGAATTGAATGACTTGGACAGCGTTGTGGTTGTGGATTGCACCAGTTCAGTGCCGCCGGCGGAAACTTCGACCGTTTCACCAGACTCCCCAACCGTCATGGTGATTGGAATATCATTGGTGGTATTTAAATTGACTCTGATCCCGCTGAGGGTTGCAGTTTTGAAGCTTTGCGCCTCAATCAGGAGCTGGTATTCACCAACCAGCAAGTTATTGAACTGAAAGGCCCCATCTTCACCGCTTTGGACTGAGATGGTCCGATTCGTAGCCTTTTCGGTAATGGTGACTTTAGCGCCGCCGATGGAAGCGCCGGTCTCATCGCGAACGATACCACGTACGTTTCCAAACGATTGCTGGGCCATTACCGGAGCGACAGCCAGAAAACAAACCGTGGCCAGCGTTGCCAGAAAGCACGCCGCCCACCTGGTTGTCAGCGCTTCGCGTGGAAACACTCTTTTTTTCAACATAGAAATTCTCTCCTCACCTGGAATGCTGTGTTTCCGTTTTTTGATTTGAAATGGGCGCCTGGAGAAAAACTTGCAGAAACACAAAGTCACGGTGCAGGAGAGAATTTAAAGAGGAGTGGCGGTGCTGAAACCGAACATGTCGTAAGCGGCACCAAACGCGGGGTGAGTGGGATTTGGAGTGCGGCGGCTTGACGCCGCTTTTATATTTGACTTCGGTTGAACCAACGCGACCTTCACAAAACTGTTTGCTCTGCTGCCGAAGGAAAAACAGATGCGAGTGCGTGAAGTAGAGTAAAATCGCAACCCTTCATTTCAACCTGGTGGTTGAGGTCAGGTATGTCATTTCCAATCAAAGTTTTAAATCGGTTACGAGATGGAATGCTGACAGCGGCTGAAATTCAAGCGTCACATCCATCAAGACGAGCCTGGATTGGCATTACACCGCTTCCGTATGAGCCACACCGTGAGTTTCGCCAATACATCGAGAATCGTTCATTTCAAGTTCTGCGATTTGAGGTTGATCGAGATGGAATTGACCCAAACTACTGGTTGCCCGACGCAGCTATTCATGATCTGGAAACCATTGAACTCTCCAATGAAGCCCAGCTTGAAGCATATGTCCTTCGGTTTGTGCCAAACCTTGAGGATCTTACAGCTCCGTGGAATTGTGAAATGCCTTCATAAACCTCATTCCGTTGCGGAAAGGTTGGTTTGAGCATTACAGAATTCTTGAGGTCGATCAGTCCGCCAAATGAATTCAAAGTGATGAGCGTTACTTTTGGTTTTGGTTTTTCGTTCATGGTAATAAAAACTGATATAGAACTGGTTGCGAGTTTCGAAAATTGATCTAAGCCTTTGTTTTGTATGTGTTAGAGAATGAAAGAAAGACCACAACATACCAAAACAAAGGAGTAAGTACCTTACCGAAAATTTCCAGACATTTTGAACCACGAAATACACGAAATACACGAAAAAAACCAAACACTTCCAACATTCATTCGCTCAGGAAACTTTTGACAAGGCTTGGCGCTGATGACGGTGGCGCCGGTCAATCGCTCGGACAGGGTGCTGTTACCTGATGGGATGAAAGACCTTCGACCCATCGCCAAACCACCAAACGGGATCGAAAAGGCTTATTTGATGCTGAAGTGTACGCCCTTTGTTCTCAGGTTGAGTGCACCTTTGTCTGGGAAGATAAATTCAGGCGCGTCATTCTTCGCTTTGAGCGGTATGCTCAACGTCATTTAGGCTTCAACCTTCTTGCTTTTACCCTGATCAACTTACGGGAGTTTTGTAAGGCTTAAAACTCGCAACCAGTTCAAAGACAATTTCTTCAAACGTTGTGAAATTGCAGGTGGTTAATCCCCCGCCC
>CAZXCE010000651.1:0-4924 GCA_964639175.1 uncultured Clostridia bacterium | reverse complement strand
CGGCACCAGATTCGCTCCAGGTCACATTGCCGTCTCGGACCGGCGCCCCGGTCGCGATTCTGCCGATGTTGCTCAACGGAGACGGTTTGCAGGATCTGGTGATTGTGACGCGCAATACCGCCCGCCCAGGGGTAATTTTCACCCAGCCGCTGGTGGTCTATACCGTCAACAGCACGACTGATACTGGGACCGGGACAGGGACCAGTGGTGATTTACGATATTGCATTACCCAGGCCAACCTCAGCGCTGGCGCCGATAGCATCAACTTTGCCATTCCCGGAAGCGGTGTCCAGACGATTACTTTGGCCTCCAGCTTACCCTTTATCACCCAGCCGCTGACGATTGACGGCTATACCCAAACTGGGGCTTCAGCCAACACCCAGGCGGTTGGAAGCGATGCAGTGCTCCAAATTGAGATCAATGCCGATGCCCTGATCGTCAACACGCCGGCGGTTCCATTTAACAATGGGAGCACTGGCAGTCGGATACGTGGGCTGGTGATCAATCGCGCCAATGACAATCAAGCTTCAGCCATTACGTTCAATCAGAGTTCAACTGGGATGGTGGATGGGAACTTCTTAGGCACATCCGCCGATGGAACGACCTCCTTGCCAAATAGCCGGGGTGTTTCCATTTTCAATGCCAGCACAATTACCATTGGTGGCACGACACCTCAAACCCGAAATGTAATCAGTGGTGGTGCCAGTTCGATTGGTATCAATGTCACCGGTGGTACTGGTCATTTGATCCAGGGCAATTATGTGGGGCTCAATGCGGCTGGGACCGCAGCCATTGATGCTGGTTTTACGACCGGTATGTTTCTGCTTGGTGCAACCACCACCAACGGCTTTGTTGGCGGGACAGCCGCTGGGGCAGGGAATGTCGTCGGAGCGAGAGGCATTGGGGTGTACGTGGCTGATTTCTCGTCAAATATGACGGTACAGCAAAACCTGGTTGGCCTCAACGCCGCTGGAACAGCATCGTTGGCGGCGACGGCCATTGGCATGCAAGTGGAAGATACCGCTTCGGCCCTCATCGGAGGGACTACTGCTGCTGCTCGCAACGTTGTCAGCGGTACGAGCACTCTCGGCATGACCGTGGTTGACACAAGCACCAGTGCTTTGGTTCAGGGAAATTACGTCGGGACCAATCTTGCCGGGACAGCCGCGATTGCGAATTCAGTTGGAGTTTCCATTACTCGAAATACTACAGGTCACACCATCGGCGGAACGGCTGCCGGTGCCCAAAACGTCATCAGCGGCAGTAGTTTTGAGGGAATCCAAATCACTCAGACCAACGGCCCCCATACCGTTCAAGGCAATCTCATCGGGCGCAATGCCGCCAATACCGCGCCGCTTGGAAATGGCACCGGGATCGGCCTTGGGACACCAGTGTTCGGCGCGAATAATATTCTGGTTGGCGGAACTGGGGCTGGTGAAGGAAACATCATTGCCGATAGTACTGGGGTGGGGATCCGGATTGAAGGTGGAACCATGAATCGCATTTTGGGCAATATAATTTCTGGCTCAGGCAGCCTGGGGATTGATTTGGTTCCAGCCGGAGGCAACGGCGTGACACCAAACGACCCCGATGACCCGGACGCCGGGCCAAACAACGTGCAAAACTTCCCGGTCATTACCCCAATTTCAGCCACATCGGTGGAAGCTTCGCTCGATAGTCTGGTGGCCAACACCGCCTATCCGGTACGGCTTGAATTTTTCGCCAATGCGGCCTGTAAATCGGTGGGGACAAGTGAAGGCGAAGTATTTCTGGGTACAACGAATCTGGCCGGACCCGGAAGCGTGACGTTTAACTTTACGGCGGTTCCTGGTCGCCCGGTTATCAGCGCGACCGCCACGGATAACAATGGCAACACGTCGGAATTTTCAAGTTGTCTTGCCTGCCCAACCATTACCGGCACCGTCAGCGGCGGTGCCACCATCTGTTCAGGAAGTTCAGCCCAGGTAACAGTTGCCGTCACTGGCGGCACTGGCCCCTATACCGTGACGCTCAATAATGGCGGCGGTACTCAGACCGGAAGCAGTCCATTGACGTTCAATGTATCTCCTACGGTGACAACGACTTACATGGTACAGTCCGGAACGGATGCCAACACCTGCCCAATTACGGGGAGCGGCAGCGCCACCATTACCGTCCAGCAACCGCCAACATCGGCCAATGCCGGGCCAGATCAAACCATCTGTGCTTCAACCCCGAGTACCACGCTGGCGGCAAATTTGCCCGCCATCGGAACGGGAAGCTGGTCAGTGGTCAGCGGGCCATCAACTTTAGCCACCCAATTTGGAAACGTGTCGGTTAACTCCACAACGTTCACACCGGCTGGTGGAGCCGGGGTGTATACCTTGCAGTGGACGACGAGTAATTCACCCTGCACCAGTTCGAGCGACACCATGACCGTGACGGTCAATCCAGTTGCGACGGCGAATGCCGGACCAGATCAGACGGTGTGTGCAACCACGACGGTTCAGCTCGCGGGCAGTGTTGGCGGTGGTGCCACGAGCGGCACCTGGAGCGGTGGTGGCGGAACCTTTACCCCCAATGCTGGCACCCTCACCGCACAGTACACGCCGACTGCCGGAGAAATTTCAGCCGGAAGCGTGACCCTGACCTTAACCACCAACGATCCAACCGGACCGTGCGGTGCGGTTTCAGACACGGTGACGATTACCTTCAGCGCATCGGCCACGGTTGACGCCGGTGCCAATCAAACCATCTGTTCAACTGAAACTGTCACTTTGAATGGTTCAATTGGCGGCGCCGCCAGCTCAGCCACCTGGACCGGCGGAACCGGGACCTTCACACCCAATGCCAGCACTTTGAATGCCGTCTACACACCATCTGCCGGTGAAATCTCGGCTGGAAGCGTGACACTGACTCTGACCACCAATGATCCCGCCGGCGACTGTGTCGCTGTGTCCGATACCGTCACCATTACCATTAACCTGGCCGCAACGGTGAATGCCGGTCCAGATCAGGCAGTTTGTGCTTCAACATTGGTTCAACTTGCCGGAAGTGTCGGGGGTAGCGCCACCAGCAGCACCTGGAGTGGTGGTGGCGGAACGTTTGCCCCCAATGCCAGCACGGTCAATGCACAGTACACCCCAACCGCCGGAGAAATTTCAGCCGGAAGCGTGACCCTGACCTTGACCACCAACGATCCAACCGGACCGTGCGGCGCGGTTTCAGACACGGTGACGATTACCTTCAGCGCATCGGCCACGGTTGATGCTGGTGCCAATCAAACCATCTGTTCGACGGATACTGTTACCCTGAATGGTTCAATTGGCGGTGGGGCCAGTTCAGCCACCTGGGCTGGAGGAGCCGGGACATTTACTCCGAATGCCAGTGCTTTGAATGCCGTCTACACGCCATCTGCTGGTGAAATCTCGGCTGGAAGCGTGACCTTGACCCTGACCACCAACGATCCACCAGGAAGTTGTGTCGCGGTGTCCGATACTGTCACGATTACCATTAACCTGGCCGCAACCGTCAATGCCGGTCCAGATCAAACACTGTGTTCCACGGCACTGATTCAGCTTGCTGGAACGGTCGGCGGTGGGGCCACCAGCGGTACCTGGAGCGGTGGGACTGGAACCTTCTCACCCAATGCCAATGCTCTGGGCGCGATTTATACCCCAGGCCCGGCTGAAATCACGGCTGGAACCGTGACGCTCACCCTGACAACAAACGATCCGGCAGGATTGTGTAGCGCCGTCAGCGACACAGTTACCATCACCTTGACTGGTTTTTGTGGCGTCGAGCTTCCAATTTTGTATGTGGCTGACACGATGAACCATCGCGTTCAGAAATATGATGGTCTGACGTGGCAGGTGCTTGGCGTTGGAGTGATTGGCAGCGGGCCGGGTCAGTTCCGATTGCCAGAAGCCGTCACCGCTGATGGTTCAGGTCAGCGAATTTATGTCGCCGATACCGGAAACAACCGGATTCAGTGGTCAACTGATGGCGGCACGACCTGGGCAGATTTTGCGACGATTGGAACGGGACTCAGCCAGGTACGTGGTCCGCAAGGGCTGGCACTGGATCAGGCTGGCAATTTGTATGTCAGTGACACCAGCAATAAACGCGTGTTGCGCTTCAACGGCGGTGTTCCAGGTGTGGCGACGCTGCTGGCATCAGTCGGTGGTGGATTTGGCGAAGTCACCAGTCCACATGGACTGGCAATTGATGGCAACTTTAACCTGTATATCACAGATCGACTGGCAAGCCGGGTTCTCCGGATTCAAAACGCGAATACGGTGACGCTCCCAAATCTGGGCATTCCAGTTGCCCAATCTGGCAATGGTCTCTCGCCCGGACAGGTCCAGTCACCAACCGGTGTCGGTGTTGATAATGACGGGAATCTCTATGTTGCCGATACTGGCAATGATCGCATCCTGATGTTCTTCAGAGGAAATTCAGGACCGGCAACCCTGGTTGCCTCGGGAGGGAGCAACCTGGGCGAGGTCATCCAGCCAGAAGGGGTGACCGTGACCCGGTTTGTACTTGGACCAGAGTCCGGGAGGCGAAATCTGGTGGTCGGCAACAGCGGAAACCACCGCATTGAATCCCGTGAGTTTGGTTCATCGGTCTGGAAACTGGTTGGAACGCCCAACCTGTTTGGAAACGCGGTTGGACAATTCAACTACCCAAGCAAGATCCGGTGAAAAGACGGAAATTGAAGAAGCTTTCATGTGTAGGTTTATTGGTTTTGCACCGTGAAGCGTTGCTGGTCGGATAGCCGGTCGGTTGGCCGCTTTGGGCCTACCACCGGTCACATGGCCACCTCCTTGTTTCTTCCCACGTCGCCCGCGCCCCAGCGGGGCGCGGGCGACGTGGGGACGGGTGGCGGAACGACGCCATTCCGGTGGTAGCGCGCAAAGCCACGCAACCGACCGGCTATCCG
>CAZXCE010000650.1:0-4924 GCA_964639175.1 uncultured Clostridia bacterium | reverse complement strand
GGCAGTAGTCAGTAGTCAGTAGTCAGTAGTTGAGTGTTGGGGTTTCGAATTGCCTGTCAAGTGGATTCGGTTCTATGTAAGTCATTTAGGAACAATTCTTCTCAAGAATTCGACGGATTCAACAATCCGGGTTTTATCTACTGACTCATCAACTACTGACTACTGACTACTAACTACTGACTCATCAACTACTGACTACTGATTCTTCTTCGCAAAATCCCCAGCTTTCACAATGGAAATTTTGGCTGCATCAAGATGCTTGCGCAGAGCTTGCAATATTTGATCTGGCGTCAATGCCTGGATTTTGGCTTCAAACTCAACATCCCAGACAAATGTCCGGTTGAGGTAGCGATAAGATCCCAGCCGACCAGCCAGTTCGCGATCCTGAGCGCGAGATACTTTGCGGGACTCAAGGTATCCGGCTTTCGCGGCTTCGACTTCTTCTGGTTTAAAGCCGTCTTTCAGAGTGCGGGTCATTTCTTCTTGAAAAGCAACTTCAAGCTGCTTGACGTTTTGAGGGGCGCAACTGGCTGATACTTCAAACAGGCCGGTTTTATCAAATGAGTTGGCATAGAGCGTTGAATACACCCCATAGCTGAGCCCTTCTTTTTGGCGAATCCGAATGCCCAGCCGTGAATTGAGGGTACCGCTGCCACCCAGAATGTAATTCCCAAGCACCAGCGCCGGGTAATCCGGATCATCATCGCGCAAATTGAGTGGCAGGCCCGCGACAAAAATGGCATTGGCTTTGTCTGGGGTCTCTAAAATCTGGTTGATTGGTGATACCGATTGAAAGGTATCGGCAACTCGCTCAAACGGGGTTGGGTTTTTCCAGTCACCAAACTGGTTTTCGATTAAAGATTCGACTTCTTTGGGGGCAAAATCGCCAATGGCTGCCATTTCTCCAAAGGACGCGCCATAAAAATCAGCGTGGAATTTTTTGACATCTGCCAGTTTGAGGGCTTTCAGGTCTGCAATCTGCTCTTCTGGTGATGCCACATAATTGATGTGACCTTTGGGATAGGGATTGAGATGCTTGCTGAGTGCCACCTGAGCCAGAACTTCTGGTTCGTTGCGGCTTGATTCAATATCGGTAATGTTTTCCTGGCGGAGCTTCTCAAACTCGGCGGCTGGAAAGGCTGGTTCACGAAGAATTTCTGTAACCAATGCCATCAGTGAAGCCAGATTTTCACGGGGAACTTCAAACGAAGCAATCACTGCTGTGGCCCCGCCATACACACCTAATCGGGCTTTTAACCGGTCAAGTTCATCCTGAAGTTGCTCACGGGTGTGTTTTTTCGTGCCGCGCATCAGCATCTGGCCGACTAACTCGCCCGCCAGGTCCCGACCAGTCAGTGTTTTTTCTGAACCCAGGTGCAGGCGTACATTACCGATCACGATGCCGCCACGGGTTTTCTTTGGCAACAACGCCAGTTTGATTCCACCTTTGGTTTCGCTGCGCACGACACGTGATTCAATGTTTTGGGGTGTTGGTTCAAACACTTCACCCGCTTCGACCACCTCATCGCTTTTGAATCCTTCCAAAAGTTTTGCGACATCTGGCGAAGCTGGAATTTCAGCCCGGACCGGCTTGTCAGTCGGAATGAAGGTCCCAAGTGTCCGGTTTGACGGAATCAGATAGGTATTGGCGACACGTTGCACATCCTCAATCGTGACCTTTTTCATCCGGTCGCGATGCAGGAAAAAGAGCCGCCAGTCTCCCATGGCAATCCACTCGCTGAGTTCAAGCCCGAACTGGTCGGACGAATTCACTGTCAATTCAATGTTTTTGAGCGCTTGCAACCGGGCGCGCTCGACTTCTTCGGAAGTAACTGGCTGCGTGGTTACCTGTTCAACGGCTTTTAGAAAGAGGTCACGCACATCATCCAGGGACTGGTCTTTTGACACCACCGCCCCAAAAAGCGCCAATCCTGGCTCACGCAATTGGAAATTAGACCCAAAAACACCCGTGGCCTTCCCGCTATCTACCAGAACCTTGTGCAGGCGGCCTGATGGCGTATCCCCCAAAATGGTTGAAAGCAATTCAAGCCCAGCAAAATCAGCGTGACTGCCAGCCGGAATGTGATAGCCAGCGGCCAGAATCTGAATATCACCTGTGCGGCGCACCGTAACTGCTCGTTCACCGTCCTGCACCGGATCCAGTGTGTAGGTGCTTTGAAGTGCCCGGAGCGGTTTTGGGATCAGCCCCATAGTTTCGTTGATGTAGGTCAACACTTTCGCCTCATCAAATTTTCCGGTCAGCAACAAAACAGCGTTATCTGGCTGATAGTAGGTTCGATAAAAACCTTGCAGCCGCTCAATTGGAACTTTTTCAATATCTTCACGGGCGCCAATGGTTGAATTGCCATAGTTGTGCCAGAGATAGGCTGTTGACTGAATCCGTTCAAGCAAAATACTGAACGGGCTGTTTTCGCCCAATTCAAACTCATTGCGCACCACTGTCATTTCCGAATCAAGGTCTTTTTTGGCAATAAAACTATTGACCATCCGGTCGGCTTCGAGTTCCAGTGCCCAGCGTAACGATTCATCGGTAGCCTGCAGAATTTCAAAATAGTTGGTTCGATCATACGAAGTGGTGGCATTGTAACGACCGCCACGCTTATCAAGCTCTTCAGGAATGTTTGGATGTTTGGGCGTTCCTTTAAACAGCATGTGCTCCAGCAGGTGCGCCATGCCGGTTTCGCCGTAGTTTTCGTGCCGGGAACCGACCAGATAGGTCATATTCACCGTGATCGTCTGTTTGGATTGATCAGGAAATAAAAGGACTTTGAGGCCATTGGCCAGTTTATATTCGGTAATTCCAGCCAGCGAAGTGACCCGTTCGATGCCATTGGGCAATTTCGCCAGCGATGCTGGTGATTCAGGCTTTTCCTGTGCGGTCTCAAGGTGAGGCCGGGCTGTCAGGGCGAAGACTGGCGGAGCAGACCACGACCCCAGCAACAAGAGTGCCGTAACAACTGAAATATGCGGTTTCATTCAATTTCCCTCGTCTCTGGAAAGCGACATCAGGTGAGCCGCGCTCCAAATTTTCTTCGAATCTGTTTGGCTTTTGAGTGCGGAGAGTTTTACCCTTTTTTCAGCCACTTGACGAATAGTTTTTCACGAATGTGAATTCTGGGCTGGTTGACTCTATTTTATTTCCGGTGAAAAGAAGCCTCACAGTATGACCAAACCAAATCTCTATCAATTCTTGCCGCTCAATTTTCAGAAACTTCCGCTTGAAACTCAGCTCGCCGAAGCCAAAGCCTTTCACGACCGGCTCCTGACCCGGCGCACAGTGCGTGACTTTGCGCCTGACCCGGTGCCGTTTGAATTGATCGAATCGGCAATTCACATAGCCGCCCATGCGCCATCGGGTGCCAACCAGCAACCCTGGCGGTTTGTCGTGGTGCAGGATGCCGACATTAAACGCCAGATTCGATTGGCCGCCGAAGCCGAAGAACGCGAAAATTACGGCAACCGCTTTCCAGACGACTGGTTGCAGGTCCTGGCACCGCTCGGAACTGACTGGCACAAAGAGTTTCTGGAAATTGCCCCGTATTTGATCGTGGTCTTTAAAATTGACTACGACCTGGCCCCGCCTGAAATCGAAAGCGGTCAACCGCGCCACATCAAGCATTATTACGTCAATGAATCGGTTGGCATTGCGGTCGGGTTTCTGCTGGCGGCGTTGCACTGGTCCGGCCTGGCCACACTGACCCACACGCCCAATCCGATGAAGTTCTTGACTGAGATTTTGGGCCGCCCGAAAAATGAAAAGCCATATGTCTTGATTCCAGTTGGCTATCCGGCAGAAGGGGCTAAAGTGCCGGACATCACCAAAAAGCCGTTGTCTGAAGTGATGCAGGTTATTTAACCCGAAGACTGAGTACGTTGGCAGGGGTTCCCAGTTTTGACCAGCAGCTTTCTTCAAAAACATGAATTTTTTTGAAGAAAGCTGTAATGATCTGGTAAATATCCTCATTCTGCCTATATTCTCAGTCACTCCCCAAAACTTCTCCATATTGCGTGTGCCTTTTTGGGTGAAATTGGTTCGCAGCACATCGCATATCATTCTGAAAATAATCAAAGTGGATTGAGTCTGGTATTCAACTGCTTTTGAAATGAATATCTCACTCAAGATATTGATTCGAGGAGGTTTTCTATGCGATTTATCGTCATTGGAATTCTCATGTATGCCCTCAGTGTCCCTGTTTTTGGATTTGCTGCCGCTGCACCAGCACCGTCACACGTGGTAGCGGCTTCGTGGTATGAGATTATTTCCCCATCCCGCCGATGGGACAACAAATCACTGGCGCGTGATGAAGCTCGACGGCGGAGACACGATTTATATGAAACGTTTGTGAAGCTCCGGCAAACATCTGAAGAACTCGCCAAACTGCTCGACCAGAATATCACCTATGCCGAGCGCCAAAAAGCAGCCAAAAAAGCAAGTAAGATTGCGACAGTCGCCCGTAAAACGTGGAATGAATTGCAGTTTAACGATCCAGTGTACCAGCACCCAGGTGACAATTTATCGATGTCATCACGCGGTCTGGCCGTGGCGCTCAAAGAACGAGACCGGGTGGCGCTCCAGGTCCGCCGGACTGAAAGCACACTCGCCAGTATGCAGCGCCTGATTGTTGACCATAATCAATATCTCTCGATGGCGCTGCAGCAACTCGAAGCCCTCGAACAAATCGCCCGTCAAATTGAAGTTGACGTCAAGTAAACCCTTTTGAATGAAGAATGAAGAATGACTGGTGCCTGGTTTTTGGTTCCTGGTGCTTGGTTTTTGGTGCTTGGTTCTTGGTTCTTGGTTCTTGGTTCTTCGAAAGTATGGGATCCAAAGGGAGCGTTAAAAATCAACTTCCCGTTTTCATTTGGAGGGCAGGCATTTGGATTGAGCATCCTGAAAGGCTGC
>CAZXCE010000649.1:0-4924 GCA_964639175.1 uncultured Clostridia bacterium | reverse complement strand
GCCTTCGCACTCGACCCCTTCAGGAAATTGAGCCCGCCATGACACGAACCCCCCGCGTGTGTGCTTCGGTTAAGTCACTTCCCACGGCGGTTACATTCAAAACGCGACCTCCAGCCGTGAGGTATTTCCCCGTGGTGTCATCACGGGTGGTTCCAGCGTGAAAAAGATGGACCCCGGGCACCGCATCCGCTTCTTTTAATCCAGTAATTGGCTGGCCGGGAGTATAGGTATTGGGATAGCCACCCGAAGCCATGACCACAGTCACAACTGAATCATCTGACCATTGGAGATCAACACTATCGAGCCGGCTATTGACGATGGCTTCACACACATCAACCAGATCTGTTTTTAAACGCGGCAATAAAACCTGAGTTTCCGGGTCTCCCAACCGCACATTGTATTCCAGCACGCGTGGTCCGGCTTCGGTCAGCATCAGTCCAATATAGAGAACCCCTTTATAGAGAATACCTTCCGCCTGAAGGGCCGCCAGGGTGGGTTCCGCAATCTTGCGCATCAATTTACCCTGCAGGTATTCATCCAGCAGGCCCGGCGCTGAAAAAGCCCCCATCCCGCCCGTGTTTGGGCCCGCATCGCCATTGTATGCCCGCTTATAATCCTGGGCTGGTGGGAGCGGGCGAATCGTCCGACCATCGGTAAAGACCAGAAACGAAGTCTCCCGACCGACCAGACATTCCTCCAATACAATTTTTGACCCGGCCTCACCCAGTTTTTTATCAACCATCATCATATGGACGGCGGCTCTGGCTTCAGCCAGATCCTGGGCAATGACCACTCCTTTTCCAGCCGCCAGACCATCTGCCTTGACCACAATTGGGAATCCATGAAAGTTATTGCTCAGAATATCTTCCGCGGCTTCAACCGACTCACAGACCGAAAACATGGCGGTCGGGATGTGATGGCGCGACATAAACTCCTTGGAAAAAATCTTGCTTCCTTCCAGTTGAGCTGCCATCCGTGAAGGCCCGACAAAGGGCAAGTTATAGCGGGCAAACATATCGGCTGCCCCGTACACCAGCGGCAACTCTGGGCCACAAATCGTCAGATCAACCTTTAATTCCTGGGCCAGCAAGGCCAGCTTCTCAGGTCGCTTCAAATCCGCCTCAATACATTTGGCATGCTGGGCAATCCCAGCGTTTCCAGGCACACAAAACACTTGTGAAACACGTGGACTCTGCAACAGTTTCCAAACAATCGCTGCTTCGCGTCCGCCGCCGCCAAGTACAAGAATTTTCATAAACGGTACATTTCTAAAAGGTGAAGAATTATAGGATGAGGACAGAAGGTTGTTTTTCCAACATTGAACGTGACGGTTAGTGCCTGTCAATCACCATCTGAGGGTGTATCTGGCAGGAAACACAGCCCAAAGAGATTGGCTTCCAGACTCAAGCCATCCCGCTGTGACAGTTCCTCGCCATGAGAAAGTGCTTCCAGGCAGTACCGGACGTTTTTGGCCGAACCACGTGTTAAGCGTTGGGCAAGGACTTTTGCCGCGGTGAGCAGGCGGGCGGGCTCATGCACCCGGTTGACCAGTCCAATGCGATAGGCTTCAGGTGCGGGAATTGTTTCCCCGGTCAGGAGCAATTCGACAGCCCGCCCGCGTCCAACGAGCCGGGTCAGCCGGTGTGTCGCACCAAAAGCTGGAAATTTCCCCTGGACGACTTCCGGATGTCCAAACCGGGCGGTGGTCGAAGCGACTCGCACCGTACAGGCCAGCGCCAATTCACACCCAGCACCCAAAGCCACACCATTGACCGCCGCAATGACCGGGATACCAAGTGTTTCAAGCTGTCCAAACACCTGTTGACCACGTTGGGCAAAGCGTCGGGCTTCGAGTGGGCCAAGCGGTGCCAGTTCAGCAAAATCGAGGCCCGGCACAAACACTTCGGTTCCCTTCCCGGTGATAATTACGGCTTTCCACTCACTGGATTGAAGCCCGGCGACCACAGCTTCAAGCTCACTGAAGACCTCAAGGGTCAGTCCATGCTCGCGGGGTTCACAGCCGATCACCAGGCAGGCAATCCCGTCAGCAATGCGGTCAATTGTGACGTAACGTGGTGTGGTCATTGGCGTTCAGGTTGTACCGTGGCCAGTGGTCAGTGGTCGAGTGTTGGAAATGGAGAAGTTCTATCAAGCCTCTTTGGTTTTATTTTGGTCATTGAGGAATAACTCTTTTCAAGAATTCCACGGATTCAACAATCTGGGTTTGGTCTACTGACTACTGACTACTGACTCAGTTCTCAGAAATTATGTCGTCGCTTGTAATGACGGCTCAGTTCCGGGTGATTCAGCCCCAGCCGTGGCTGGTGCCACATATCCACAGCTTTCCTTATCAGCACAATACAGAATTGTCCCTTCTTTTTTGGTTGTTTTTTCAAGCAGGAACGCAGCTTTGCACTTTGGACAAGGGGTTGGGATTGGCCGATCCCAATACACAATTTCACACTTGGGATACTCAGTACATCCGTAAAAAGCTTTCCCTCGCTTGGATTTCTTGACAGCAATTTCGCCCTTGCAGCCTTTTCGGGGGCAGGCAATCAGGGTGTCGCGCTTGATGTATTTGCACTTTGGATAGGCCGAGCAGGAAACGAATTCGCCAAAGCGGCCCTGTTTCCGGGCAAGTTGCTTACCACATTGCGGACATAATTCTTCGAGCAATACGTCTGGTTTGCGAACAACGCCTGATTTGCGAATCTGACGGGTCGTTTTACACTCTGGATACCCGGTGCAGGCTAAGAATTCACCCCAGCGACCTTTTTTGAGGGCCATGGGTTTTCCGCAGGTATCACAGGTCTCGTTGGCATAGGGGTTTTCCACTGGTTCAGCGGATTCAGTCGCCGGGGTTTCAAGATCGCGAGTGGCTTTGCATTCAGGGTTGGTACAGGACAAAAATTTTCCGAATCGCCCAAGCTTGAGCACCATCGGCGACTCGCATTTGAGACATTTTTCATCGGTCGGAACACCTGCCTTGGCCCGATTGATGTTGCTTTCGGCTGATTTCAACTCAACTCTGAACTTTTCATAAAAGGATTTGAGTGCCTCGCGCCAGTTCAAACTTCCTTCTTCGATGGCATCCAGTTGAGCTTCCATGGCCGCGGTATAATTGATGTTAAACAGGTCAGTAAAATTTTCGACCAGGACATCGTTGACCACCATCCCAAGTTCAGTCGGACGGAAACGGCCTTCCGTTTTTTCAACATAAGCCCGACTCAGAATCACTGACAGGATTTGTGCATAGGTTGATGGTCGGCCAATCCCTTCTTCCTCAAGAGCTTTCACCAGTGTCGCCTCAGTAAACCGGGGAAGCGGTTTGGTAAAGCTCTGGTTGGCTGCCACCCCCAGGCAGTTCAGAATCTCGCCGATTTCCACCTTCGGCAGTTTGAGGGCGAGTTCCTCATCTTCTGTATCCCGCTCATCTTTTCCTTCTTCGTAAACGGCGAGAAAACCTGGCGTACGCAGAACCGACCCGGTGGCTCGAAACAAAAACTTGGCTCCAGCCTGAATATCAATGGTGGTGGCATCAAAGACCGCCGGCATCATTTGCGAAGCAACAAACCGCTTCCAGATGAGCTTATAAAGCGCTAACTCATCTTTTCCTAATGACTTGGCCACACTTTCAGGTGTCCGATACACCGAAGTTGGACGAATGGCTTCGTGAGCATCCTGGGCATCTTTTTTGGTTTTGTAGCGCACCGGTTGCGGGGTCAGCGACGAAGCGCCAAATTGTGCCTGGATAAACTCGCGGACTTCAGTAATCGCGCCTTCAGACACACGGGTCGAGTCGGTTCGCATATAGGTGATTAACCCAACGCTGCCTTCGCTGCCCAGGTCAACCCCTTCATAGAGCGACTGTGCCACCTGCATGGTTTTCTTCACGGCAAACCCAAGCTTGCGGGCGGCTTCCTGCTGGAGTTTTGACGTGATAAAGGGCGGCACCGGGTACCGCTTTTTCTCTTTGGTCGTCACCGATGCCACTTTCCATTCCGGAACTGTTTTGAGTTCGGCTTCTATCGCCCGGGCATCAGTTTCACTCTGAATATGAACTTCGTTCTTTTTGAAGTTGTCGAAATCGCCGGTTTTGAGGGTTTTTCCTGAAATTTGATGGAGCGATGAAGTAAATTGCGGCGGCAGTTTTGCCTTTAATTCAGCCGCAAACGTCCAGTATTCAGTTGGTTTAAATGCCTGAATCACTCGCTCGCGTTCGACCACCAGCCGCAAGGCCACCGATTGCACTCGACCAGCGGAGAGCTTGCCTCCAACTTTGCGGCAGAGCATCGGGCTGACCTGATAACCGACCAGGCGATCCAAAACCCGGCGTGCCTGCTGGGCATCCACCCGGTGTGAATCAATCTGCCTGGGCACTGAAATCGCCTTCTGGATGGCTTCCTGGGTAATTTCATTAAACATCAGCCGATAGACCGGTTTTTTCGACCGGGCACCGGCCAGTTCTTCGCGCAAATGCTGACAAATCGCCTCCCCTTCACGATCCGGATCAGCCGCCAGATAAATGATTTCAGCTTCTTTGGCAGCCTTTTTCAGTTCACGCAATGTTTTGGAATTATTGCGTTTGACCGTATCCGGAATGACTTCGTATGTGGGTTCAAAGCCGTGCTCCACATCAACGCCAAGCCCTTTATCCGGCAGATCTTTGATATGTCCGTTGGACGCCATCACCGTAAACGTTTTGCCAAGATATTTGTTAATCGTTTTGGCCTTAGCTGGTGATTCAACAACAACAAGCGATTTTGACATGCTCAATCCTTAAAACTTCTGTAAAGCGTTGAAAAATTAGAATCGAATAACAAACTGAGTCAGGAGTCAGTAGTTGATAAGTCAGTAGTCAGTAGATAAAACCCGGATATTGCAATATGTGGAGTTTTTGAAAAGAATTATTCATAAATGACTC
>CAZXCE010000648.1:0-4934 GCA_964639175.1 uncultured Clostridia bacterium | reverse complement strand
GCCGGCATTGTCCCCGAATTCAATCGGATCCCGCAGCCCGTTGATTGGAATCACACCGCTGGCTGGCAATGTGTTAACCGCCAACGACACCGCGCCAAAGCTGGTCACGATTGAATCCAGTCCCAACCCACGCAATGTTCCCTGGTTAAACAAGGTACCGCCTGAGGTGGAAGCACCGAAGAGCGCGTACCCGCCCGGTAACAGGTTTGTTCCCAGAATGTCCAGTTTGCCGTCGCCGTTCAGATCCTGGGTGTACACCGTCGTCGGTGATCCGCCCACGGGCAGGAAGGTCGTCTCAACGTTCGGGTAGGAACTTACCAGTGGTGACGTTGGGGCGGCTGTTGGCTGCACCGCCGGAATGTCTCCGGAATTGAAGATCGTCACCGTTCCCGACAGGTTGTTTGACGACACGATGTCAAATACATTGTCCCCGTTGAAATCACCACCTGACAGCCCTGATGGCAGGTTACCTGACTGCAGAATCAACCCATTCTGCTTTCCAAATGGGAATGGTGGGGTTGATCCAAAGTCATAATCTTCATCCTGGCGGCGCGCATTGCGCAGAATCGTTCCCTGGAACGAAGCGCTCGTCGTGTCATTCAACAACACAAACACTGATCCGACTGGATCAGCCGTGCGATCCGGCGCTGACAACACGTCATCCACTGTGTCGCCATCGCTATCAATCCCGGCCAGGCCGTCTCCGACTGAACCGTTGTCGTTCGCCACAAATACCAGGTCGTTCGCTCCATCCTGCAACTGTGACGTCCGTGAGAACATCACCGCCCGTGGACACAGGTTGCCCTGGAACGCCGTGATCGGCGCCACTTTGAACTGGCGACGGTTGTTTTCAATCGTTCCCGCTTCATCGTCATAGTCGTTGATGCTGCCGATTGTTCCCTGCGCATCATACAGACTTCCCGTGAAGCCGTTTTCATTCACCACCGCGTTGCCAGCGCCAATACCACCGCCGATCACCTGTTCGGGTGAGCCCACGCCGGCATCCGCCGCGATGTCAATTCCCGCAAACCCGTCATCCACTCCCGTGTTGAATGACCCTGAGCACAGGTACGCCACGTCCGGAATCAATCCGCCCGTCACGTTCCCGACTGTCACCGCCACCGGGTTTCCGGCAAAGTCCGTCTGTCCGTTCACTGAAAACCCGACGTTGCCAGTCGTGTTTCCGTTGAAGTTGATGTCCAGGTACAGGATCTGATCGTCAAACGGCACCGCACTGGTTCCATCATAGTCAATCGCCACGGCAACCCGGCTGAACGCTCCGAAGAATCCAAACGGCGCTACGGTTGCCATTGACGTCACGATCCCCGACGTTGCCGCCGCGTTTGACGCCGCTGTCCCGTCTCCGCCAAAGTTCGCCGCGTCGCTGTAGTTGACGTTCAACACGCCCGCGCCGCTCGTCCCCTGCGCATCTCCAACCAGCGTTCCCAACCGCGCCCGCACAAACGATCCATTCCCCCGACCCAGCAGCAGCGCCACTTCGTCGCTGGTAAATGACCCGGCCAGAATGTCCGTAAATCCATCACCGTTAAAATCGTCCGTGATCACGTCCGATACGCCGTTGTTGGATCCCGTATTTCCGCGCGGAAACAATACCGTCAGCCCGGGGACGCTTGTCCCTCCCGTAATTACATTCCCCAAACCACCAGGAAAATCAAGCAACAACGCGTTGGCGTTGATCTGTTCCTGCGCCCGGCTTACAGGGGCCAATGTCACGACCGTCAAGGCCGCCAACATCAGCAATGCTGACGCTTTTAAAAAGCGTTTGAGCTTGTTAAGTTGCATAGCTCTATTCCTTCTCCTTCAGTTTATTGCACCACAGCGGTCCACTGCAGTACCCTGTGGTTGCATTTTGTGTGATGGGTTCGGCTGCTCTCTATTCAGTGAACCCCTTATGTTCGCTCTCTCTGGCACTGATCAATTGAAGAATCAGTTCGCATAACTTGATCCCTTAACTTTCAAGTTGTGCTCCCCTGGTGATGGTTCCCCTGGTACTCCATCAACTACCAGTACAATTTCCATTACAAAAACCGAAAGGAACCGCTGGCACTGAAGTAGTTGCATATTAAACGCATCTATCCCCAGTTATCTGAGTAACAAATGATGGATTATGAATAATGAGAAGTTTAAGTATGTATTTTCAGTAAAATGACGTCCTGTTGGGGTTTAGAGTATCAGGTTCAGGGAAATACAATTTTCAATGGTTCAGGTATACCATCTTCGAATAAGCAGGCTGCAGGAGCAAAAGGCTAAACAGAACAAGTATTTCCATTCGCCATCAGCCCTAAATGATATTATTTAGCCATCATTCCAAATGGAACCATTATACTGACGAGAGTTATCGTGACTGGTTCAAAAATAATAAAACGCAAAGCTCTGCCGAGAGATGGGAAAACATAACCATCTCCCTCACCAGGCCAGTGCCAGGTTTATTTTCTGAAATGGAAACAGACTCTTGCCAAAGGCTAAATAGAATTGTTTCTATCGATAGAATTCTGACTTGAGTGGATTTTCATTCGCTGTTTTGCCACCAGACCAGTGGTGCGAAAGTGTTTCGCCAATGTGTCGAGCTGAAAGCAATCAGCCAAATTGTATCAGGCATTCAAATAATTGTAGATATAACAACCTCCACGGAAAGCATGGTGGGATACACGTAAATTTGACCTTCATTCTCAAACGCGTAATTTCTAGTTTACCATGCTCACGGTTTTTTATTTTTTTTCGGATCAATTCACAAACTGAGCGTTGGTCAACTAATCACCGGATGAGGCTGTCTGGTGTTCGTTTCCGGGCAGTCTGAATCGTCGTCACACGCCGGCTTTGTTAACTTCCACCGCTGGAATCTGGCCGTAGTTGAGCTGATAGTGAGGCTGTATCGTTCCAAATAAGCGATCCCAAATCAGTGTATAAAAACCAAAATTGTAGTTGATATCCTGATGGTGCTGGGCATGAAAGGAACTACCGGCTATAGCCTGAAGCACTGGTTTTTGTGCCCACCCACCAGGTACTGGCTCAACCCCCAAATGACCAATCGTGCCAAAGGCCACATTTAATCCTAAATAGACTGACATCCCCACCCAGGAAACTGGATAGACCGTAATGACCAGCAGCCAAAGCATCCCAAACCCAAGGTTTTCAATTGGATTCAAGGCGAAAAGTGTCAGCGGGCGGAGTCGTTCATAGCGGTGATGGAGTTGATGCATGACTGGATAGAGCCACGGGTGATGGGCAACACGATGCAGCGTGTACATCAAGAAATCCATCACCATCAGCAACACAAACACATCAGCCAGTGCGCCAAATCCGAAGTCAAACCGAAAGTGGATCACGCCGCGTCGCCAAAGTTGCCAGCCAACCAGCGTCACGACTGTGTTTAACCCTACATTCAGGAGCGCCATCGCGACTTCGGCACAGGTCAATGGGAGCGGAGGCGAGGCTACCCGGCGATGCTGGAAGCACACAACCATCCAGTTTCCGATCACGATCACCAGCCCTAGAATCACAAGGTTCTCGGCCAGAAACACCAGGCTTGCCGCCAGCCACGAGGCAGTTTGAAGCCAATGAATAAACCAGTCCAGCATAGATATATCTTCAGGATATTTGGGATTGAGTTCAAGATACCTGAGAACAATATCTCAGAAAACTTACGATACGGTACTTAATAAAGTTAATTGTTGGAAAATAAAGACTTCGCTAATTCAAAAATAAATTGAGTCATCTGAAAGGCGAGCGTGAACGCACAAATCAAAAAAGAATCAACCTGGATTGTTTCAAAGCGAACCAATCTGGATGAAACTTAAAGCCGCCAGGTGAGCGTTCGTCTGCACCACACTCTCCTCTCAACATCCCCGATAAAATTCAAAAGGACTCTATGAAACAAGGCATTCTGACAGTGTTGGTTTTGCTGGCTATAACGGGTTCTGTTTTTGGTCAGTCTCCCACAACGCCTCAGTCTCCGGCTGGCAAGACCCCAGCGGCGACCAACGAAGCGACCGAATTGTTTTCCACTCTCTCCCGGCTGGATAACCAGCTTTTTGAAGCCTTTAACACCCGCAACCTTGAAGTACTAAAAACGATGTTTGCCAAAGACGTCGAGTTTTACCACGACACCGGCGGCGTTGCGAATTACGATCAGACGATTGAAAACCTGAAAAACCTGTTTGAACAGAGCAAAACCAACGGGTTACGACGAGATCTGGTGAAAGGCAGCCTCGAAGTGTATCCGATCAAAGACTTTGGCGCCATCCAGATTGGACAACACCGTTTTTGCCATAAGGAACATGGTCGCGACGACTGCGGCACATTCAAATTTGTGCACGTCTGGCGCTTTAAGGATGGAGAATGGAAAATTTCGCGCGTGGTGAGCTATGGCCATTAATCTGGTTTCAGGGCCTTCCCCTAAAACTCGATTCCTGACAGTCATCAGGGGATCTGGGTCAGCGACCCTGGTCAGGTGTTCTCGGCTGGATCAAATGATGGTGGTGGGTGATAACAACAGGCGGCGTGACCCAGAACCTGATTGCCGTCTTTGAGCCGTGACGGAGTCGGCACCCAGCCGTGTTTGAGCCGTACGGCGAGCAATTCATCGCTGGTTGGTTGATGGTCCCATACGGCAACTGCCGTAATCGCTCCCAATCAGGTCGAACCCAGCACCAGAACCAACCCATCCCGCCGGGCAATCACAATGTCATGGGTAAATTCGTCTTGAACGATGACATTGGTTATCACGGTTGGGTGATACAGGTCAGGTCGCTGCAATCCGTGTTGCATCACCTGAGCCAGACTGTGAAATGAACTCCATTCAGGCTCGATAGCTGAACACATTTCAAAGGTGAGCGGCGAAACAGGCGTGATCATTAGGTCAGGGTTCCGGGTTCCGGGTTCCGGGTTCCGGGTTCCGGGTTCCGGGTTCCGGG
>CAZXCE010000647.1:0-4945 GCA_964639175.1 uncultured Clostridia bacterium | reverse complement strand
GACTACTGACTACTGACTACTGACTACTGACTATGACCGACCAAGTACTCCGTGGGGCATTTGACAAGCCCATTGATGAATTAATTTTGCAGTTTGTGGCTTCGATTGAGTGCGATAAAGCGCTGATCGAAGTGGACATCACTGGTTCGCTCGCTCACGTCTGGATGCTCGAAAAAACCGGCGTTCTTTCGACGGAACAGGCCGTGAAAATCCGCAACGGGCTGCTCCAGATTCTCGACGAAGGCATTGAACTCAAGCTTGAGCACGAAGATGTCCACATGAACATTGAAAAGCGGCTTCAGGAGCTGATTGGTGATGATGCGAAATTGCTCCACACGGCGCGCAGCCGCAACGATCAGGTAGCATTGGACTTGCGGCTCTTCGTCGCCAAGGCGCAAACCGACCTGATTTCCGGCTTAAAAGCCCTGTGCCAGGCGCTGGTCGAACAGTCCCGGAAGCACCACGACGTCATCATGCCCGGGTACACGCATTTGCAGCGGGCCCAGCCGGTGTTGCTGGCGCACGTGCTGCTGTCATTTGCTGAAGGGCTGACGCGTGACATCGCCCGGCTACAACCCAATTTGATTTCGCCGCTCGGAGCCGGGGCACTGGCGGGAACAGCGATTCCGATCAATCCGTCAACCAGCGCGCAACTGCTTGGGGCCAAAGGGCATTTTACGAATTCGATTGATGCAGTTTCAGACCGTGATTTCGCCGTGGAATTTGTTTTTGCCTGTTCATTGACCGCTGTGCATTTGTCGCAACTGGCTGAAAACCTGATCTTGTGGTGCACCTCGGAATTCGGCTTTATCAAGCTCCCCGATGAATTAACCACCGGGTCGAGCATTATGCCCCAGAAGAAAAATCCAGACTGCCTGGAACTGGTTCGGGGCAAGGCGGGGATGTTCGTTGGCGAGCTGGTCAACCTGCTCACGACGCTCAAGGCGCTTCCGTTTGGGTACAACCGCGATTTGCAGGAAACCAAGCCGCCAGTCGTGCGCACCGCCCAAACGCTCAAGGAAGCGATTGCCGTTTGCACGCTCGCGATTGCAAAAATGGAAGTCTGCCAGGAAGCAATGTTTCAGGCGGCATCGGATGAAAACCTGCTCGCCACCGACATCGCTGAATTTCTGGTCAAACAGGGTGTTCCCTTTCGCGAAGCCCACAGCCGGGTAGCCGCGCTGGTCAAATACGGGAAACCGTTTTCAAAGCTGACGATTGACGAATGGCAGCAGGCCGGGGTTGACCCGGCGGTTGTCGAACTTCTTAACCCACTCACTTCGGTTACCAACCGAAATTCTCCTGGCGGCACGTCGCCCATCCAGGTTCAGGCTCAACTTTTGGCAAAGGAGAAACTGCTGTGAAATTTGGTTCAGTCACCTGCAAACTCGGTTTGACCGAGTCTTTACATTTTGAACCGCGCCCCACGGCCCAAACCGGCGATGTGGTGGTGGTGGAAGTGTTAAGTGAAAATGCGGCTTATCCGCATTTGGAATTGCCCAACGGCACCATGTCGAAATTACACGTGGGAGACCGATTGGTAGGGGTGCTGGGATCACGACAGGCTTTGCGAGGGTTTGTTGGCCAGGCACCGATGGCGTTGTGCAAAAATATGCGGCTGGCGTTGCTCAACATCGGCGGCGTGATTGGGCACTACATTGATTCAACCACGGCGCTGGGTGATCCGGCTCAGGTTCGCTACCTGGGAACGGTGGTTGATGAACAAGGGATTGTTTCGCTCAACCGCACGGCCTTGCCAGCGTCAAACAGCATTCTGAAATGGCGTCCGATTGTGCTGGTGCTCGGCACCTGTATGCACGTTGGGAAAACCGCCACTGCCGCCAAATTGATCGAAATTGCCACCCAGGCGGGCTTCAAAGTTGGTGCGGCGAAGGTCTCTGGTGTTGGCGCGATCAAAGACCTGAATAAATTCTGGGAAGCCGGTGCGGTTGATGTTAAAAGCTTTCTGGACTGTGGGTTACCGTCAACGGTTGACGCTGAGGATCTGGCCTCCGTGGTCAAAACCGTTATCAATGCGACCCAGGGCGATATGGTCATTATTGAATTTGGCGATGGCATTTTGGGGCATTACAAAGTCGAATCGGTGCTCACTGACAAGAAAATCATGAGCCATGTGTCGTCGGTGATTGTGTGTGCCGGAGATTTGATGGGGGCTTACGGCGCTAAAATGTACCTTGATCAAATGGGTATTTCATTTGCGGCCTTTAGTGGATTGGCGACCGAAAACGTTTCCGGTTCAGATTACCTGGAGGAAAAACTCGGGATTCCAGCCATCAATGGGTTAAAGTACCCGAAACGGTTGTTCGACACGCTCAATCTGACCGCTGGCTATGGCAAGAGCAATCTGGAGCCATTTGCAGCACCGTTGCGGACTATTCCCAAGTTACTCAATGGACATCACCATTCAGTAGGAATCAAGGAGGCCGTCGTTGGTTAAGTGCGCTGTCATCGGAGGTTCAGGGTATATCGGCGGCGAGCTGATTCGGCTGCTGGCCGGGCATCCGCACGCACAACTGGTCGCGGTAACCGGTCGTGAAACGGTCGGCAAGCGCCTGGGAGACGTGCATCCGCATCTGGCCAGCCTGAACCTGAGCATCAACCCGCTGGCTGAAGTCGAAGACGCCGAGGTGGTATTTCTGGCGCTCCCCAATGGCGAAGCCATGAAACAGTGGTCGGAAGGTATTGCCGAAATTGCCAAAACCCACACCGTGATTGACACTTCGGCGGATTTTCGGCTTCAGGACCGCGAAACATTTGAACAATTTTACCGAACCGAGCATCCGTGCTTCGGTTCGGTCAAACAATTTGTCTATGGTCAGCCGGAATTGTTTGCCGAGCAGATTCGCGAAGCACGGCTGGTGGCATCTCCCGGATGTTTTGCAACGGCGGTCATTCTGGCATTGTACCCGCTCGCGGCAGCGGGGCTGATTGATCATGCGGTGGTCAATGCCGTGACCGGTTCATCTGGATCAGGAATCAAGGTCAAAGAGAAAACGCATCATCCATTTCGGATGGACAGTTTTTATGCCTACGAACCGTTTGTACATCGGCACATTCCTGAAATCAAACAGGCAATTTTCTTTCGCACCGGGCATACGGTGGATTTTGTGTTTCAACCGCATTCCGGACCGTTTGTTCGCGGGATCTTTGTCACCGCAGTCGTAACAATGCCGAAGGATTACACCACGGCGGAACTGCAAAACCTGTATCACGAACTCTATGAATCAAAACCGTTTGTGCGGTTTACGGACCATTCGCCGAATGTGAAATTTGTTCGAGGAACAAACTTTTGCGACCTTTCCATCAAAAGTAACGGCCATCACGTGATTGTCATGGCGGCGATTGATAATCTGGTCAAAGGCGGTGCTGGTCAGGCGGTGCAATCGTTCAATTTGATAAAGGGTTTTGATGAAACCACCGGGTTGATGGCGCTTCCGACGATTCCATAATTGGGACTCAGAGCTGGAAAAATGCAAAAAGGACGAAAAGGACATAAACTCGAACCCTGAACCCTGAACCCTGAACCCCGAGCCCTACCCTGAACCCTAAATCATGACTTTCGTTCGAACCTACAAAACTTTACCGATCACTATTGTCCGTGGCGAAGGCTGCTTTGTTTGGGATACCGCCGGGACCAAATATCTCGATATGTATGCCGGGCACGCGGTGGCTTCGACCGGGCATTCGCACCCGCACGTTGTTTCGGCGATTGCCGGGCAGGCGCAAAACCTGATCTTTTATTCGACCATGGTTGACGTGGCTATCCGTCACGAAGCCGCCGCTAAACTGATTGCCCACGCTCCGGCACCGTTGACGAGTGTACTGTTTGCCAATTCAGGTGCTGAAGCCAATGAAAACGCCTTAAAAATGGCGATTCTTCAAACCGGACGCAAAAAAATTGTTACCTTTGCCGGTGGCTTTCATGGTCGAACGCTCCTGGCAATGAATGTCACCGCCAACCCGAAATACCACAAGCAACTTCCCTATGTCGTTCCAGACATTGAAGTTTGCCCGTTTGGTGACCTGGCTGCCATTCGTAAGGCAATTGATTCAGACACGGCAGCGGTCATCCTTGAACCAGTTCAATCAATGGCCGGATGCCGGACGGCTTCGCCAGAGTTCTTTCAGGAATTGCGCGCTTTGACCTCCCAGCACGGTGCCTACCTGATCTTTGACGAAGTCCAGACCGGCATCGGGCGCACGGGGAAAATGTTCTTTTCAGGGCATTTCGACGTGGTGCCTGACATCGTGACGCTCGCGAAAGGCATTGCGTCGGGTGTGCCGCTCTCGGCGGTGCTGGTGTCACAGACGGTTGCCGACCGCGTGCAGTACGGCGAATTTGGCGCAACCTACGGCGCGGGTCCAATTGCAATGGCCGCGATGAAAGCCACCATCGAAGTCATTGAACAGGAACAGCTTCTGGATCGGGTGACCGAAGTCAGCACCTACCTTCGCCACCTATTGGATCAACGCCCTGAAGTCATTGAAATTCTTGGACTTGGATTGCTCATCGGCGTCAAAACTTCGCTTCCGGCAGCCGAACTTCAGGCCCGATTGCTCAAACAAGGAGTGATTGTCGGCACATCCGACGACCCACACATCATTCGATTACTGCCGCCGTTAACCCTGACCCAGGTGGAGGTTGACGCTTTTCTTGATGCCTTTTCGAGTGTTTTCTACCGGTCAGCGGTCAGTAGTCAGTAGTTCATCAAATCCAGTTTTTTGAATAGACATTATCGGGGTTAACCAATTTCCAAAAGTGAAACTTCCTCGCCGTGGCAACCCACCCGCTCACGCGGGTGGTACTGACATAACGCCATCCTTGTTTCGATGGCCCGGTTTTATCTCCGATAATGTCTAATGATTTGATCTTTCGAAAACCCGGAACCCGGAACCCGGAACCCGGAACCCGGAACCCGGAACC
>CAZXCE010000646.1:0-4969 GCA_964639175.1 uncultured Clostridia bacterium | reverse complement strand
GTACAAGGGTGACCGTGCTCCAAGGAACTTATTTTTTAACGCCCCCTAAGCACCAAGCACCAGGTACTAAGTTTTCTTCATTCTTCATTCTTCATTCTCAATTCTTCATTCCCTTTATGCCCCGAAAGAAACACCGTCCGACTGAGCCGTTGCCCGTAACACCTCAGCCTGCTATCGCCGATGCAAGGCCATCAGATCCAATCGTTCGCCCCAAAACCGGAATGGCTGGCTGGGTCCAACGTCACCCGATCTTGCTGGTTTGTTTGGGGCTTATTCTCCTCAATCTGGTTTTGTTTGGCCGGGTTGTCAGCTTTGAATTTATTGATTTTGACGACAACAGTTATGTGTTTAATAACCCAACTGTTCGGCAGGGCCTCACGCTGGCAAATGTCAAATGGGCGTTTACCACCTTTCATATGGGTCACTGGCATCCGCTGGCCTGGATTTCATATTTCCTTGATTTTGAACTCTTTGGCCTGAGAGCGGGTGGCTTTCACGCCGTAAATTTGCTCTTCCATCAAGCCTCAACCGTGCTGGTGTTCCTGGCTCTCAATCGAATGACCAGGGCGTTGTGGCAGAGTGCGGCGGTGGCACTTCTGTTTGCCATTCATCCAGCCCACGTCGAGCCCGTCGTCTGGATTGCCAGCCGCAAAGACGTCCTCAGTACTTTTTTCGGAGCAGTGGCGGTGTGGGCGTATGCGGGCTATGCCCAATTTCCCTTTTCCTGGAAACGGTATCTATTGGTTTGCCTGTGGCTGGCGCTTGGATTACTGGCCAAGTCAATGCTTATCACGCTCCCGTTTGCCCTGCTGCTGCTTGATTACTGGCCGCTCAATCGGTTTTCAACGGCTGATACTCGTTCGATCAAAACCTTTGTAATGAGAGCTTTGAAACTTGGTATCGAGAAAATTCCCTTCTTTATTCTGATTTCGATTTCGCTTGTTATGCAATTCAGGGCCATCCGCGGTATGGCACCCGCTGTTATAGCAGCCGTTCCTGATACCGAACCACTCGGGCCCATTGCTCCCTGGTCCTTCAATCCAGTGAGTGTTCGATTAAGCGCCTATGCCGTGTATCTCTTCAAACTGTTTTTTCCAGTTCAGTTGGGAATGTATTACCCGCCGGAGCAAAAATACTCCTATCTCTGGCTCGGATTTGTGGTGCTTCTGCTCGTGGCCATCACAGTGTATGGGCTTCGAAATATGCGCTCGATGCCTTATCTGGTGGTGGGATGGTTCTGGTATCTGGGGACGCTGTTTCCAGTTTCCCACCTGCTCCTGGCTGACCGGTATACCTATGTCTCAACGCTGGGGTTGCTGGTGATACTGGTCTGGTGGGTGGCAGACTGGTTGAAAAAAACGGGTCGTGAATCCTGGGCACCGCCAGTCAGTGCGGTCGTGGGGCTTGCCTGTCTGGTGCTCGCCTGGAATCAGGTCGGTCACTGGCGCACAACGCGCACCATCTTTGAGCATACCCTGGCCGTTACACAGGATAACCTCGTCATCCATCACAATTTAGGCCGGTTGCTGATGGATCGCGGCGAGTATTCACTGGCGGAAAAGCACTTTCGCGAAGTTATCCGCCTGTCTCCGCAAAGCGATTTTGGACTGAATAGCCTGGGAAAATCGCTTTTGAAACAACATAAACTGGGTGAAGCCCAACTCCTGCTCGCCCAGGCATTACAGAAAACGCCGCGATATGGTGCAGCCCATCAGAATATGGGACTGGTTCAGCTTGAATTCTTTGAACAAACCAAAGACCCGGCGTATCTCACCCAGGCCCTGGAGCATCTCACGGAAACCACCCGGCTACTCCCTAAATATGCGGATGGGTATGCGAACCTGGGATTGGCCTGCTTCAAACTGGAGAAGTTTGATCAGGCAATTTCAGCCTTTCAAGAGGCACGTCGCCTGAAACCAGGCTTTTATGAAGCCGCCTTAAATCTGGCGAATGTGTATTACACCCAGCAAAAATTCGATCAGGCTGCCCCTCTGTACCTTGAAGCAATTGAACTCAAACCCGACCAGTACGAACCCTATCGCAATCTGGGGGCCGGGTATCTCCTGCAAGGCAAACCTGATGAAGCACTGGTCTATTTTCTCAAAGGGGTCGAAGTCAAACCCGACTGGGTCGAGGGATACTTTCATCTTGGTGAGATCTATACGCTCCTGGCCGGGCAACAGCATTCAGCCCAATACCTTACCTCAGCCATCACCCAGTACCAGACCGCGATTGAACTACGCCCGGACTTTGCCGCGGCCCGACTGAGTCTGGCCAATCTCCTGCTTGGCATTGAAAAAATTGCGGAAGCTGAAGCCGAAGTCCAAACGGTGCTCAAACAAAGCCCGGATTCCCCTGGTGCGCACTTGCTGTTGAGCAAAATCCTGCGAAAACAAGGCAAACTCAGCGAGGCGGAGGTGCATGAAAGCAGAGCGAAGTAGCTCAGCGACATTTCAGGTTGTGGGTATCACCCCATCAACTCTTTGTCTTTCGCTATTTCACTGCACTACCTATTCGGCCTCGTGAAGCTGAGGAATTACTCCCGTACTGTGCAGGTGCGCACTGGCCGGCTTGGGAGCATCAGTGGTGGTAAATTCTTCATAGTAGGATCGTTCGGTGTTGACGTCCCATAAATCGTGCTTCTCACCCAGAATATTTTTCACGGCCAGCATTCCGGTCAACATCGAATGATCCTGGTTGTTGTACCGATGCATGCCATTGCGGCCAACTGTTTGGAGATTGGTAAACTGATCGAGAAATGATTTGATAACTTCCAGGTGGCCGCGATATTCGCTGTCATACACCGGATAGGCTTTCGGCTGGCGAATCACAACCCCGTCTTCGACATCGCCTTCACGGGCCAGTCCCAGCTCGATCAATTCTTTCTCAGCCAATCGAATCAGTTCTTGATCCGGAGTTTTCCACAAATCATCGCCGGCATTGCAAAAATATTCCATGCCCAGACAGCTCTTCCCTGGTTCGGGCACCATGGCGGCGCTCCAGTTGCCGAAATTTTGAATCCGACCAACACTCAGTTCCGGGCTATGAATATAAATCCAGTTGTCTGGAAACAGATTTTCGCGCCTGACAATCAGCCCGACCAGGACAAAGGCTCGATAACTCAAACTTTGGGCTGCCTTTACCACCGCTTCCGGCGGTTGGGGGTTCATATGGAGCACCAGCTTGTTGATTGGCATGCTGGAAATAAAGTGCGGAGCGGCCATTTCAAATTCCTGACCATCTCGCCGCGCAACCACACTTGTGACCCGGTTCCCTTCATAATTGAGGCGCACAATCGTTGTGTTGAGATGAACGGCGCCGCCGCGATCTTCCACAGCCTGCTGGAATCGTTCCCACATCTGCCCCGGTCCCAGCCGTGGGTAGTCAAACTCATTGATGAGCGACTTCACCCCGTTTGAACCAAACAGCGCGTTGGCCACAGCCTTCACCAGCGACAGATTTTGAATCCGTTGCGCTGCCCACTCCGCCTGGATTTTATTGCAGGGAATGCCCCAGACTTTTTCCGTGTAGGCTTGAAAAAAGGTGCGATAGAGCCGCGAACCAAACCGATTGGTCACCCATTCTTCAAACGTCTGCTCGTCACGATGGGGCGTAATCCGGGCTTTACAGTAACTCATCAGAACCAGAAAGCTCTCGGTCAACCCAAGATTGGTGAGTGTGTTCAGAAAACTGAGCGGATATTGATAAAACCGCCCTTTGTAGTAAATCCGCGACAGTCGGGGCACTTTGATAAAGTCATCGCCCATCATCTCGCGCCATAAATCTTCGACTTCTTTGACCTTGGTATAAAACCGATGGCCGCCGATATCAAACCGATATCCTTTATAGACTTCGGTCCGGGCAATACCGCCCACCTGGCTACCTTGCTCTAACACCAATGGCCGCATTCCGTTACGGACAAGTTCGTACGCCGCCGTAAGTCCCGCCGGTCCGGCACCAATAATGACAGTTGGGAAATGATCGGTCATTCCGGTTTATTGAATCTTTCTTGAAAAAAATGACCGCACAAAGGCGGTAAGGTGAAAATCAGAGTGAGGGCTTGGACAGATTGAAGAGGTGGAGCATACATCCGAAGATGAAGGCAAGTCCACTATAAAAAAAGTACAACCAGTGCCAGAAAACAGCAAGGAAGGTGAACGGGAATCCGCGCAAGTGGTAATAAAACAGATACAATTCTCTGTTTAGCACGAAAAGCACCAGAGCACAAACCATTGTCACAGCCCACATCACCGGCCACCACCAGCCGCTGCCAGCACTCAAAATCAACAAAAACGTCAGCGCCACGCACAACCGGCTGGAGGTCTGAACATTTAGATCATTGACAAACCCTTTAGAACGCAAAATAAGCAGCGTCCAGGGCACAGCCCGATACCAGAAATCGGCTTTCAGCATAGACCAGGGACGCCATTCTTTTAAATGCCGGCACTGCAGTTGTTTATCAAGTCTGATCTGAAACCCTTGCGCCCGCAGGTGATACCCAAGCGCGATGTCTTCGATGCAGGGGGTGCGATAGGTTTGGGCGTCAAATCCGCCAATTTCTAAAAACACTGACCGGCGAATCGCCCCGCAGCCACTCCAGAAGGTCGAGGCGTCTTCGCAGGCGGTTTGATGAACATAGTGATGAAGCAAATTTCGGTATTGCGACAAAAAGTTGGGTGCGCCGGGCTGCGTATCATAGGAACCAAACACCGCCACAATTTCCGGGAACTGATCAAACGTCGTGTGAACCCGTCCAATCGCATCTGGATGCAGGACCACATCGGCATCCACAAAAAAGACGATGTCGCCGCTCGCCTGGCTGGCGCCCAGATTTCGCGCCGCGGCTGGGCCCGAAGGGACTGAGGTTGAATAGACCGTAGCCCCAAATGATTTTGCCAGATCACCGGATCCCTGAGTATCACCATCTGTCACAACAATCAGTTCATCGGCAGGAGGGTCTGCCTGACCA
>CAZXCE010000645.1:0-4991 GCA_964639175.1 uncultured Clostridia bacterium | reverse complement strand
AGAACCAAGAACTTTCTTCATTCTTCATTCTTCATTCTTCATTCTTCATTCTTCAGCCCCCAACTATGAATCTGACCGACGTTCAGCATCATTTTGACCAACTGGCCGACTATTGTATCCAGGAAAACTGGCGCGGGCACGACCCCTATGATGGGCTCAATGCGGCACTCTGGCGGTACATACCACTTCCGGGGAAACTGGCCCGGATTGCCTGGATTCAGTTGTGCAAGCGGTCACCGGTCAATTTTCGCCCGATAGCTGGTGTGGCAAAGCGAGCCAACCCCAAAGGGCACGGGCTGGCAGTTCGGGCACTGCTGAGACGGGCTGATTGGGCTACCGCTCAGGGCGAGGCTCCAGGACAATTTGAAGATCATGCCTGTGCTTTGCTGACCGAACTTGACGGAATGCGCTCGACTGGATGCAGCGGCACCGCCTGGGGCTACCCGTTTGACTGGCAGTCGCGCGCTTTTTTTGTTCCACAAGGGTCACCGTCCGTCGTCTGCACCACGTTTGTCGCTCAGGCGTATCTGGATGCGTATGAGCGATTTGGTGACACCAGATATCTCGATACCGCCCGGCGGGCGTGTGATTTTATTCTCAATGATCTGGCCCGGACACCAGATCGGCACGACCCGGCTGCGTTCTGTTTTAGTTACACCCAACTCGATCAAACCCGTGTGCATAACGCCAGCCTGCTCGGCGCCGCGTTACTGGCCCGCGTGTATCACGCCACTCAGGAGCCAGTGCTTCGGGAATCGGCCATCGGAGCAGCCAAATTTAGTATTCGTCACCAGCGAAAAGATGGCTCGTGGCCGTATGGCGAAGCTCCAAACCAGCAATGGATTGATAGTTTCCACACGGGATTCAACCTGATCTGTCTTGATGAAATTCGCCGGTTTGCCGATTTCCCCGAGGCTGCCAAAGCCGTTGACCAGGGCTTTCATTTTTATTGCCGTTTCTTTTTCCTTCCGGATGGAAAGCCAAAGTACTACCATAACCGCCTGTATCCGATTGATATCCATGCCGCCGCCCAGGCGTTTGTAACCCTGGCACAATTGAAGCATCAGGACACGCTCGCCCAGGAACGACTTGAATCCTGCCTTGAGTGGACGCTCAACAATATGCGTTCCCCAAACGGTTACTTTTACTTTCAAAAGACACCGCTCTATACAAACCGACTCTCTTATCTTCGCTGGTCACAAACCTGGATGCTCTTTGGCCTGTCGGCGCTGTTGAGGGCTGAACAATCCTCGAACTCAGGGCGAGACAATCCTGGGGCTCAGCGCCTGGGGTTGAAGCAGTCGAGCTGAAGAAAACAGAAGCTCAGATCTTCGACTGAATATCATTCGGTATTCTCAACTCTGAAATCTTGGGGACATATTGATTCAGTGTCCTCTGGATTTGGGTAATCCGATTGTAGAGCAGGGGTTATAATCAGGGAGCCTCTGTTTTTCAACCATTTAACCATCTTCTGATACTGAGGGGCCATTGCCAAATGGTATTGAACTCAATCATCACCCTTTCAGAAATGGATCTTTGTATTTCTCCGCGCCGCTAATCCCCTCACTTCCTTCAATGTGTTGTCCCAGGTTGCGGCTTCCTTCCTGACTGCTTGTGGTTGCCAGTGGGGATCAGGACAAACATAAATTAAATCAAATTCAATTTATCCAATCAAAATTCAAAATCACTGATGTACGGTGTAATCAAATCATCAACTCAGTCACTACATTCAGCAACTTGAATTGGGCTACTTTTCACGCTCCCTTCAGAAAATATATCCGTCATCGGGTGTCATGACTGCCAATTTCCCTTTCTCTTCAAACCAATCTTTGGACACAGAAGCATTGAATGAGCTGGTTCGGTCGCCCTTTTGGGGTTTATTGCACCACACAGTCATTTCCCAAATCGTCGCTGAGGGTGAGCTTCGCCTGGTTCCGGCAGGGGAAATGCTCTCTCCAGGAGGAACCATTCCAACAACTGGGTTCTTGATTCGATCAGGCAAGGTCAGAATGCTGGATGAGCAGGAAAAAACCATCGCTCTTTTGGAACAGCAGGATGGGTTTGGACTCTGGCACGGGTTGCTTCGCCAACCCTGTGGGTTTCGGTTTCGCGCGGTTGAACCAACCGAAGTCTTGACTCTTGCCGTGGATAAAACCCAGGCAGTTATTAACTCAACACCTGAACTCCAAAAAGAAGCTCAGGCCCAGGGGCTGCGGTTTGTCACGGGAATGAATCTTCGAAAACAGGTAGCGGTGCTTGGAATCAACCCGCTCTCGCAATTCGCCCTGGAAAAGCAACCGACATCATCACCAGTCCTGGTGAAAGACAAATCGAAAGTGACCAGCCAAGGTTTCAAATGGGGCGTCCTTCGTCAGGGAACACTCAAGCTGTCATTTGAAGGCTGTCACCTGGGTACACTCAAGCCAGGCATGCTTTTCTCAACTCAGGTTCCAGACAAGCTTGAGGTTTTAGCTGAAGGACCAGCCTGGGTTTACTTCCTCAGCGATCAGGAACTTGAACGCCTTGCCAAAGACACTCCGGGGGTCAAACGGCTGTTGCGTCAACCGGGTGTGGTGTCAGCCACCAGCCATACAGAGCTGGTTCCGGCTGAAATACCAGTTCAAAAAGAAACGCCCAGCCCGCAGCCGATACCACGGCGACCATCCTGGAAAAGAATCTGGAATCGGTTTCCGGTGGTGCTTCAAATGGATGAAAACGACTGTGGTCCGTCGTGCCTGACATCCATCCTTCATTTCTATGGACAGGACGTTCCCCGCATCCAGGTCAGGCGGATGTTTAAAGCTGGCTTGATTGGGGTTTCTCTGGCTGACCTGGCGCACGTCGCTGATCGGTTTGGGTTTATTCCCAAAGCCCTGGCGACGTCATATGATCGGCTGGCCAGCCACGAATTACCTCTGATTGCTCATTTGAAGTCGCTGCATTTTGTTGTCGTGTATCAACTCACACCTACCCATTGCCTGCTCGGAGATCCCGCCAAAGGAAAAGTTCGATTGACACGCGCCGAGTTTGAAAACCTGTGGAGCGGAAAAGTGCTGGTGCTGCGCCCCACGATTCGGCTTCGGGATATCGCGGTTGAAAAAGGAGGTGTGCTCTCCAAAATCCGGAGGCTGTCGACTTTCGCCCAGGGACACCAAAAGACATTTCTGGAAATCCTGATCGCCTCCGCCAGCATGCAGGTTTTGAATTTTGCGCCAGCCCTGTTTTCCCAAATCCTCTTTGACCGAATTCTTCCCTATGGAAGTGCGTCAACACTCAACATTCTGGCCATTGGAATGGTGCTGCTCTATGCGCTTCAGGCCACGGTTTCATTTGTTCGCGCTTACTTGCTTGGATATGCTTCACGCGGCATCGACCTGGTGATGTCTTCGGAATTTCACGAACACTTGATGGCACTTCCGGTAGCCTACTTTCAAACCCGGTCTTCAGGTGATGTCCTGAAACGGTTTTACGATAACCAAAAAATGCGGCGGTTGTTTACCGACCAGGTGATTCCGCTGGCGCTTGATTTCCTGACGGCGACGATTTCGTTTCTGCTCATCATTCAATATAACTGGCAAATGGTTTTTGTGGTCTTTGGAATGATGGCGGTGTATTTGACGATTGTTTTTGCCTCAAGCTCCACGATGCGAAAATCCTGGCAAAAGACCTCTGAAGCTGAAGCCGAGGTCAATTCCTTAATTTTTGAAAGCATTGCTTCAATCACCATTATCAAAGCGTTAGCGGCTGAGCATCCGGTTGCCAACCGGCTGTTTGAAGCACTTGGAAACGCACTCAGCAATTCTTTCAAACGCGAAATGACTGGGAATCTGGTGGGTTCGTTTGGAATGATGACATTTAGTTATGTCAATCTTTTCCTGTTCTGGTTTGGAGTCCATCAGGTTTTTGCTGGAAATCTGACACCTGGCGCGATGATGGCATTGATGGCGCTCTGTTCAAACCTGATATCTCCCATCAGCCGCATGGCTGGCAACTGGATGATGGTTCAGGAAGCCATGTTGATCCTGGAGCGGCTTTTTGAAGTCATCGAAGAACCTCCGGAAGTCACGCCTGCCGCCAGCCAAACCACCATTTCAGCCGAGAATTTGAGCGGGGCCATCGAGTTTGAAAATGTGTCGTTTGCCTACCCAGGCCGCCAGGAAAAAAATGCGCTTCAAAACGCGACCTGGCACATCCCAGCCAAAACAACCGTCGCGATTGTCGGGCGAAGTGGGGCCGGGAAAACAACGTTCGTCAACCTTCTGCTGCGATTTTACGAGCCGACCTCAGGCCGCATTTTGATTGATGGAATTGATATTCGGACACTTTCGCTCCACGAAATGAGGCGGCAGATCGGGATTGTAACCCAGGATGTGGTTTTATTTCGGGGTACCATTCGTGAAAATATTGCCTTTGCCCACCCGGAAGCCTCACTGCAGCAAGTGGTTGAGGCTGCCAAACTGGCTGGCATTCACGAATTTATTATGTCGTTGCCAGGTGGGTATGAAGCCAAAGTTGGTGAACGCGGTCAAAGTCTCTCGGGTGGTCAGAAACAACGAATTTCCATCGCTCGGGCAATTCTTGGGAAACCACGGATTTTGATTTTTGACGAAGCGACCAGTTCACTCGACAATGAATCTGAGGCCCAAATCCAAAAAGCACTTCTGAATATTTTGGGGAAATGCACCACCATCCTCATTGCCCATCGCCTGAGTACCGTCCGAAATGCCGAGAAAATTCTGGTTCTTGACAAAGGAAACATCCTTGAGCAAGGAACCCACGATGAATTAATGACCGCAGGCGGCCTGTATCAGTATCTTTATTCTGTTGGATAATACCAGTCAGTAGTCAGTAGTTCATTAACCCTTCTTGATTGAATAATTTGCTTGTTTTTTTTCAGGCAAGGGTTTTATTGCAAAATGGTATAACTTGACCAGTATTGAGAGTTGAGAAATGAATAGTCAGATATTACACCGACTGACCCACATCCCTTT
>CAZXCE010000644.1:0-5011 GCA_964639175.1 uncultured Clostridia bacterium | reverse complement strand
CATTGATCCAGGCTCCCATCCCGGAATAATTCCTTTCAGGGAAACGGATCGCACGAAGCCTGGCATTATACAGTTCACGACAGACGTCCAGTGTCCAATTGAGCTTTGCCTCAACTGCCGGACTCGGATCAATTCGGAACTTGAACGCCTGTCTCATTGGGTTCCCTGAAGTGAGTGGATTTGAATCTACCGCTCAGAGCTAACCGATGCGCGAGGTCACTGGCGGTGTCTCATTACTGTGTATTTACCATGGTGCCATTCAACACGGCAAGCAAAAATTCGGACGGCATTCATCCCGCGATCAATCGCGGGATTTTCTGCCGGTTATCTATAAAATGGCTTTTTGGTGGTCCTGGGTTTCTGGAGCTTCATTTGACTATTTTGATTGTGGCAACTGACCTGATTTTTCGGCCTTCGGTAACAGTTCCTTCACGAGCGGTCCCAAAACCGGATCCTTTTCCAATTCAAGTTGTGATTGTGCATCAAGTTGTTTGAATCCGCGCTCCAGTGCCGGGCGGGCATCGCGGTGCATGGTGACCTGTTGCCGGGCGAGTTCAAGCCAGTACAGCGGAGCGTCTTCAACCTGAGTGGCCTCAATCAAAGCCCCAAGTGCCGCAAATAGTTTGTTTTGACGACGATACATCTCAGCCCAAATCAGGTAGCCATCGGCTGGAATACGGGCTTTGGGAATGCGACCAACCGGAATTTCACGCATCCATTTTTCAGCTTCAGCCAGATTTTTTTGTTGCAGGGCACTGCGGGCCAGTCCAATCTGGGGCTCGGCCTGGTCTGGATTGTGCTGGAGACTCAATTGAAACATCTGGGTGGCTTCGACAAGGGATGCCTGGGCTTCAGCTTGTTTCCCGCCCTGAAGTTGCCCCTCAGCCAGCCGGAGTTTCAATTTGCCCAGGATCAACCAGGCTTGTGGGTGAAATGGATTGGCTTCAAGGGCGGCAACCGCGTAGGGCAAGCCTTTTTCAAGTTGATTGGTTTGGGCATAGAGATCAGCCAGATCCAGGCTGGTATCAACTCCAAAATCCATGGTGTATGCCTGAGTGAGCCATTTTTCAGCTTCCAGATAATTGCGTTTGGCCAGAAAGTGTTTTCCATACAGTGCCACCAGCGGGCCGGAATATCGCGTGGTTTGAATTCCCAGAAGCAGTGGTGCCCCGGCATTGCCACCGGTTTTGCCTTCAAGGATCGAAGCAACTTCAAAGATTCGCAAATATCGATCAGGTCGGGCCATGGCTCGGTCATAGGCCTGACGGGCCTCCCGGTACTGTCCGGCATCCACCTGGGCTTTCATCAGATTGCCCAGTGCCAGTTGGTCAGCCTCAGAATGTTGAGTGATGTAGGTCCACAACGTTAGATCATTTTGCCAGACTGGAAGATACCGCCAGCCTGGTACCAGCATTCCGATGAGCAAAGCTGCCGTGACCCCCAGTTGAATCCGGGCTGGTTGGTTAGAGAGCCACACGGCTGCTGGAAACACAATGCCCACAATCGCGACATACAAAAACCGATCAGACGGGAGCAAGGTACTTGGTACCAGATTGAGCATCGGCGAGAGAAAACATACAAACCAGCCGACTCCAAAGAGAACAATCCGTTTTTGTTTCCAGGAAACAACACTGGTGATTGTCGCCGCTACCAGTAAAACGGTTCCCACGATTAAAACCACCGGCCCAGGAGAGGTCCGTGGATGGCGCGGTGAGAGATGAACTGGCCAAATCGTTTGTTTGCAATAGAATACAATGTCGGCAATCGGACGGCTGAGATATTCTGCCAGTGAGAATGATGTTCGTTGAGTCAGCCCTTGCTGCGTAATTTGGGCATCAAAGGCATACCAGCCAAAGATGGCACAGATCGCTACAAATGGAAGATAGGCCAGCATAACCGGCAGCGTAAATTTCCGCCGCTCATACAGATCAATCAAGACCAGGATGGCACACAGCGGCAGCCATTGGGCTTTTGATGCCAGGGCACAGGTGGCCAGCAACAGACTGATGCCATACCAGCCCGGAGAATATGGAAATGGAGTGGTTAAAGACGTTTCAGTCGAGGTTGGTAAGGTCAACGGACACTTGGCACACTGGTATGCCCAAAGTGCGGCAAACCCAAAGGCGGCTGACAACACGTCTTTGCGTTGAGCCAGCCAGACCACTGCTTCAATGCGTGTGGGGTGGATGGTAAACACAAGTGCCAGGAACCAGGCGACAAACGGTTGCTCAGTCAGTTTGCGGAAAAACAGAAATACAAAGACTGCAGCTATCCAGTGAAACAGAAAATTTGTTCCGCGAAAGCCTTCAGGAATGTTGCCCCACATCGCCCAATCCAGCATGTAAGAAATTCGCTGGAGTGGGTGATACATCACAAAAGCATAGCTTTGGAAAATATAGACAATATTATCCCAGGCCAGCGTGCGAATTGCATCATCCTGAAAGAGATAAGACCGGGCATCATATTCCAGATAATCGTAGCTTCGTGAGGCCCCAAACGCCAGCAACGTCAAAACACCAAAAACGGCCGTTGCCGCCCATCCGGTTTTTCGAGGTGATAACTGTGGAAACTCAAACGGCATGGGCAACGTGATGACGACAAAATGGTGAGAGGTCAGGTTGAGGCCTGACCTCTGGATTAGAAAATATCGGCTGGATTGACGCGCACCGGTTGACCAGTGGCGATAGACTCACAGATTTTCAGCGTGGTGAGCGTGGTCAAGGCCAGTGAACGGAAGGGAATCGGGCTTTCCTTGCCTTCAGCCACCGCTTTGATAAATGCCTCGACTTCGTTGCGATGACCTTTGTCCTGAGCACCGCCTTTGAGCGTTTCAGTTTTGCCGTGGCGGGTGAAACTCCCCTGAACATAATCGTCAATCACGGCCACCGAGTTATCGCCGTAGTATTCGACCCGTTCTTTGGGAAAGCTGGTATCACCAACCGCAATGTAAGTGATATGCCCAACCGATCCATCTGAAAGCTTGATCACGATTTGAACCGTGTCAGCGTCGGTGTGTTTTTCGCTTCCAGAGGAAACCGTTTCGGCAAAAACCCGCACCGGCTCGGCGCCGGTCAGGAACTGGATCATATCTACAAAGTGGCACACTTCGCCCATGATGCGTCCGCCGCCTTCGTGCGGATCCTGAATCCAACTGTCTTTGGGAATAAACCCGGCATTGACGCGATAGCTGATGGTGGCCGGACCGCTACGCTTGCCGATTCGTTGTTTGATGGTTTGGGCAAGCGGGGAAAAGCGTCGGTTAAAGCCAACCAGCAGAATCTGTTCGCTTTGGGTGTGAACCGCCACGATTTCCTTGAGTTCCTCTTCTGTCAAACAGAGCGGTTTTTCAACAAACACGGCAGCACGGCTTCGGAGGACTTCCATCGTCATCTGAGCGTGCAGATTGTGCCGGGTCGCAATAAAGACCGCGTTGGTTTTGCCGTCGGTGAGGAGTTCGCGAAAATCAGATGAGCAATATTCAAACTTGAACCGGCTGGCCGTGTTTTTGGCTGAAATTCCAGTTGAGGTCACCACGCCCGTCAGGTTGACTTTCGAAATGGCTTTGAGCGGCGGCAGGAGCGTTGCCGTGGCAAAATTCCCGGCACCGATGAAGCCAACGCCAATGTCACCTGATTTGGGTTTCCCTGCTGCGCCTGCCGTGAGCAATTTTCTGACCGGTGGTGTACCAGCCGGAGCTTTTGGATATTCAATCAGGACGCCGCAGACGGGTTCGTTGGTTTTGCCCAGAATCACGTCATAGGCATCGCGGGCGCGTTCGACCGAAAACCGGTGCGAGGTCAAGAAGTCGGTTTTGACGGCGCCGTTGGCCACCAGCCGGAGGAATTCCTCCATATTGCGGCGTTCGGTCCAGCGCACATAACCGATAGGGTAATCAATCCCGCCTTCTTCATAGACCGGGTCATAGCGGCCTGGGCCATATGAGCGCGAGAGACAGAGTTCAAGTTCTTTGCGGAAATAGTGTTCGCGGGGAATATCCATTTTGACGGCACCGACCACGACGACGCGGCCCCGGTCGCGGGCAAGTTCCCCGGCAAGTTCAACCGGATCAGCCTTTTCCGTGCTCGCCGTGAGGATGATGGCATCGGCCCCGCGTCCGTGGGTAAATGCTTCGCACTGGGCTTTGAGCGTATCGTCACTGCGCAGGCAGACGGCATCGGCGCCTGATTTTTTGGCCAGTTCGAGAACTCTCGGCGACAGGTCAATGCCAAACACCCGGCATCCAGCCGCTTTGAGGAGTTGCACGGTAATCTGGCCGAGCAATCCCAGCCCAATCACGACCACACAGGAACCGAGTTCGACTTTGGCCTGACGCACACCCTGCATTGCGATGGCGCCCAGCGTGGTGTACGCCGCCGCGTCCAGCCCGACACCTTCCGGAATGCGTGTACAGAGGTTGCGCGGAATAAAGTTAATCTCAGCGTGTGAGGCATAGCCGACACCCGCACAGGCTACGAGGTCGCCGGGACGAAATTCATCAATCCCGTCGCCGACTTCAAGGACGATTCCGGCAGAGCTGTACCCAAGGGCTTTGGTGGCTTCGAGTCGGGCTGTCACTTTTTCATAGGTACTGCGCAGTCCTTCACGCCGAAAGGTATTCCAGACCTGTTTGACCAGATCGGGGCGTTTCAGCGCTTTTCCAATCAGGGAACTCTGGCCGGTTTCAACCGTGGTGCGTTCAGTGCCAACGCTAATGAGTGAATAAGCGGTGTGGACCAGCACACCGCCTGGTTTCAAGGCAGGAGGGGGAAGTTCTTCAACCAGAAGTTCCCCAGTTTTAAAGTTTTGGACGATTTGTTTCATGGTGTTTGGTGATAAGTTAGTAGTCAGTAGTCAGTAGATAAATCCAGTACCTTTGAGAGATGTGTGTGCATTAAAAGAAACGTATGTGTCAGTGGCACACAGAGAATAAAATATCCTTGACAAGAAAATCCCAACCCCAACACTTGACTACTGACTACTGACTACTGACTACTGACTACTGACTACTGAC
>CAZXCE010000643.1:0-5018 GCA_964639175.1 uncultured Clostridia bacterium | reverse complement strand
AATCAAGCACTTACCAAACTCAATATCTCAGGAAACTTTTGACAAGGTACTTAGTTCGTTTTTCGCCGCGAGTTTCACGCTGGTACCCGTTTACAGATTGGCCTGGATTTCCTACCTTGCTATTTCACTATTTCACTATTTCGGTCCTTCGTTCCTATGCCTTTCACAGACGCCCAACTCGTTTCTCAGGCACAGGCTGGTGACTTTGCGGCCTTTGAAGAACTCGTCAACCGGCACGAGCAACGGCTCTACCGGCTGGCGTTGCGCATCACACGCAACGTTTCTGATGCGGAAGATGTGCTGCAAACTGCATTGATGCAGGCCCTTGAGTCGCTGGGAGATTTTCGAGGAGACGCCGCTTTTGGCACCTGGGTTACCCAAATCGCCACTCACGAAGCACTCAAAGTGCTCCGGCGGCGGGCAACTCATCCAGATGTCTCGTTGACTCCGGCAAACGATGACGATGATCAGTCAATTCCATTTCCGGAATTTATTGCTGACTGGCGCGACAACCCACTGGCACTCTATGAACAACGCGAATTGCGGCAGATTCTCAATGAGGCGATGGAAACGCTTCCGGAAAAACTCCGGGCGGTATTTGCCTTGCGAGACATCGAAGGGCTGAGCATTGATGAAACCGCCAGGGTCCTCAATCTGACTGAAGCCAATGTGAAAGTTCGGTTGCTGCGTGCCCGGCTGGCCCTGCGCGAATACCTCACCCAGCGCTTTGGGGATCCACTCAAGCAGATTGCCCGAGGCCATCAACACAAACCAAGTCGCGACGTTACAAGTCATCAATCCAATTCATAATTCCATTCGGGGTCAGCTATGAAATGCGAAGATATGCTCAAAATGTTGAATGAATATATTGATGGTGAAATTGACCCTGGGGTGTGCGAAGAATTTGAGACCCACCTCAAGGGGTGTGATCCCTGTCAGGTCGTGATTGATAATATTCGCCGCACGATCACGCTCTATAAAGAAGATGAAGTTTTTGAAATCCCCATCACCTTTCGCAACCGCCTGCATTCGGCTTTAAAAGATCGGTGGAAAGAAAAACATCCGCCACCGGCCTGATCCCCTGGCCTTACTTTATATTTCCTTATCTGGTCAGCCTGTTGCCGTTGCAGGCCGTAAACGACTTGCCTCAATTCAACCTCCACTTCGTGGCGAACCCCTGCCTCCCTTTTTCCCAATTTCCCCCAACCTTCTTTTGCATCTGGAACACCAATTGCCCATTCAGTTACAGGTTTGGCCTGACTGCGGAAAATTGCCCGGAAACTGGTTGTAACTTTTTTCCACGTCGCGGCTCTATCTCTACAAAAGTCAATTTTGGAGGTACGCGACCATGTCTTTGCAACACATCACAATCGAAAATTTTGAACCCGAAGTGCTGGAATCTCCGGTCCCGGTGCTGGTGGATTTTTATGCTTCCTGGTGTCCGCCCTGTCAGATGCTGTCACCAGTCCTTGAAAAATTAGCCGTCCAGTATCAAGGCAAGGCCAAAATCGTGAAGGTCAACACCGAAGAGCAGCCTGATCTGGCTGCTGTTTTTCGGATTCGGAGTATTCCAACCCTGTATTTCTTCGCCGGTGGCAAAGCGGTTGATACGGCAGTGGGCTTTGTTCAGCCAAACCTGCTCCAACACAAGCTCAACACGCTGATTTCAAACATGAACTCCACCCAGAATGAGTTGCGGAGGGCCATATGAACATCGAACGCGCCTTACGACTGATTGCCGGGTTCTTTGTGCTGCTCAGTGTCGCACTTGGCGTCTGGCATAGTCCCTACTGGTTTCTCTTCACGGCATTTGTTGGCTTAAACCTTTTGCAGTCAGGGATTACCAACTGGTGTCCGATGGTCTGGATTCTGGAAAAAGCGGGCCTGCCGCACTGTGGAACCCCGGTTGAAATGACAAAGTGACCGGGTGACAAGGTGTAAGGGCGCTGTTGCTCTGAACCGCGCCCGCTGCGAAAACCCTGAACCCTGAACCCTGAACCCTGATCAAAAGGCAGGTCCGCTATGCGTAGCACGCACACACAACACTTCAAAACAGGATTTTGGCGGCTGCGAACGAGTACCGTGATGGTTGTCCTGGTACTTTTTCAAGTTACCGTTCCGGTTTGGGGCCAGTCGCCATCCGAACCTGAAGGATTGACCCTGCCGCTGGCGGTGGAAATTGCGCTCCGGTCCAATCCTGGTTTGCAAGCGGTGACCACGGGTCAAACACTGGCTCAGGTTAGCACCCAGGAAGCCAGAGCCGGGCGACTGCCGACCGTTTCAGTCAGCGAAGTCGTCACCAACGGCAACAATCCGGTCTATGTCTTTGGCTCGCTGCTGGAACAATCGCGATTTGCGGAAAAAAACTTTGCGCTTGATTCATTAAATAACCCTGATCCACTGACCAATTTTCGAACGCAGATTCAGGTTCGATACCCCCTCTTGGACCAGCGCCGAACCCAAACCCAGATTGCCAAAGCTGAAATCGGCGAACAACAGGCGAGTGCCCAACGCGAAATGGTCGAACAACGCCTCCGATTTGAAGTGATTCGCGCTTATTTCGGAGTGCTGGTGGCCCAGGCCAACCAGCACGTGGCCGACCAGGCGGTTGAGACCGCTGAAGCTGAGGCGAAACGGGTCAAGGATATGTTTGATTCCGGGATGGTGGTGGCGTCTGACCTGCTTTCGATTGAAACCCAACTGGCTGAATTTCGACAACAGCAGATACAGGCAAAAGGCGACATCCAGACGGCTCAGGCGGCACTCAACACGGTTCTCGGCGTGGCCATTGATCGCCAACAGTCAGTCACCGGCACACTGGAAAGTCAGTCATTTACCGTCCTGCCTGAAGCTGAACTCATCGCCTCGGCACTGGCCAATCATCCGGAATATCGTCAGGCCGCACTGGCCGTCGAACAACGCCAGAAAGACCAGCACGGAGCGCGGGGCGAATACCAGCCGCGAACCGACCTGTTTGCCACGCTTGGAAATAGTGGCCACAAGCTTGTGAATGGCAGCGGAGATTATGCGGTCGGCGTGAGCGTCACCTTTGATCTGTTCAAGCCCGGTCGCTCAGAACGCATCAAACAGGCTGATCTGGCACGAGAGATTTCAGACTACCAGCTCCAACAAAAAGCCAATGAACTGCGCTTTGAAGTCGTGCGCGCCAACCAGCACTTCCTGAGTGCAAAAGCTCGTCTTGACGTGGCCACAAACGCAGTGTCCCAGGCCCAGGAAGTTTTACGAATTGTCCGTGACCGCTATGGCGCGGGTATCACGACCGTCACCGAAGTTTTGCGTGCCCAGACGGCACTGGTTCGGGCGCAAACCAATGAACTCTTTGCCCGCTATGACTATGTGGTGGGATTTGCCCAGATTCAACTGGCCTCCGGGCAGCTCAAGGAAGTTGGGCTGTTTGTGAGGTAAAACAAAATCCGGGTTCCGGGTTCCGGGTTCCGGGTTCCGGGTTCCGGGTTCCGGGTCTTCGAATTTATGTCTTTTATGTCCTTTTCGTCCTTTATGTCCTTTTGGTTGTTTTCCCTGACCTCTGACCCCGGTTTGCAAACCCTGAACCCTGAACCCTGAACCCCAAACCCTGAACCCTGAACCCCAAACCCTAACTTATGCGATTCAAAATACTTTTCCTCATTGTGGTTTTTGCGGCGCTGCTTTCAGCTTGTGGTCGAAAACCAGCGTCATCTTCTGAACTGCCAGTGACCACAGTCAACGTTCCGATCGAAACGGTTTCGCAGGCTGGAATGGTCGAACAGTACCCAGCCGTTGGCACGGTCACCGCACAGACCTCCACACTGGTCGCCAGCAAGATCATGGGGCAGGTCACAGCGGTGAAGGTAAAAGAAGGCGATCTGGTCAAAGCTGGTCAACCGCTCGTCGAAATTGATCAGCGAGATGTGGCGGCCCAGATGCGCAAGACCGATGCCGGAATCAGCGAAGTCAATCAGGCGCTGGCTGAGGTTGATAAAAATATCCAGGCGGCTGAACTTGGCAAACAGGCGGCTGAAGCCAACAGCGTGGCGGCCACCGCCATGTTTCAACGCTACCAGACCCTGCTTGAACGCAAATCGGTGAGCCAGCAGGAGTTTGACGAAGTCAACGCCCGCTACAAAACCGCGCTGGCTGAAACCGCCCGTGCCGCCGCCATGATCGAAGCTGCCAGAGCCAAACGCAGCCAGCTTGAAGCCCGGCTTGAGCAGGTCAAAGCTGATCAGTCGGGTGTCCAGGTGATGGCCAGCTTTGCCACGCTGACGGCGCCAATGTCCGGCGTCATTACCATGAAAGCCGTTGAGGTTGGCACGATGGCGGTTCCGGGTATGCCGCTTTTGAGGGTTGAAACCGGCGATAATTTCCGACTTGAAGCCACGGTCGAAGAATCTCGCCTGGCGCAAATCACGATTGGAAAAGAAGTTCCGGTCCAGGTTGATGCGCTCGGGAAAACCCAACTGACAGGCAAAGTGGCCGAAATTGTCCCGGCAGCCGATCCCGGAAGCCGGTCATTTCTGGTCAAAGTCGAACTCCCAACGAATGCGGCGCTCCGGTCCGGAATGTACGGCAAAGCGCTTTTTCCAATCGGTGAAAAGAAATCGCTCAGTGTTCCCCAAACTGCCGTGATTGAACGCGGACAGTTAACCAGTGTCTTTGTCCTTGATGAAAAAGGAATTGTGCATTTGCGACTGGTCAAAACCGGAAAAGTCACAGGTGATCGGGTCGAGATTCTTTCAGGAATCAATGCCGGAGAACAAATCGTCGCCCGCGAAACCGAAAAAGTGAAAGAAGGCAATCGGGTCGTGGTCGGCAGTTAAGAACAGGGTTCAGGGTTCAGGGGTCAGGGGTCAGGGAAAACAACCAAAAAGACGAAAAAGACGAAAAGCCAGGGCTAATTTAGGGTTCAGGGTTCAGGGTTCAGGGAAAACAACCAAAAAGACGAAAAGGACGAAAAGCCAGGGCTAAGGGAGCGTTAAAAATTATCTTCCCGTTTTCATTTGGAGGGCAGGCATTTG
>CAZXCE010000642.1:0-5030 GCA_964639175.1 uncultured Clostridia bacterium | reverse complement strand
GGAACCCGGAACCCGGAACCCGGAACCCGGAACCCGGAACCCGGAACCCGGAATTCTCACCATTGAAACAAGGCACAGGCCATATTCAGACCACCACCAGAAGCACACAAAATAATCTTCATTCCTGGTTTGATCTTTCCAGCCTGCACGGCATCATCCAGACACATCGGGATACAGGCAGAACCGGTGTAGCCCCATTTTCCCATAATGGTGTGGGTTTTCTCCCAGGGAAGCTCCAGCGTCTGCATCACGATTTTAATGGTGCTCAAATTCACCTGGGTAAACAGAAAGAAATCAACATCGTCCAACTGGAGTTTTGCCTTGGCCAGAACATCTCGAATGATTGCCGGCCAGCCTTCAAGATTGATCTCGGGCGGGTATTTTTTTGCAAATCGGACTTTGGTGTGTCGGCCTTCGTGTAAAACTTCTTCGGTCACCGGCATGTGCGTCCCGCCGGCATAAATACCCATGTGGTCGTGAAACGTTCCATCTGCCACCAGTTTTGATGCCAGCAACCCTGGACCTTCGGTCGAAGCCTGAACCACCACGGCACCAGCGCCATCTGCAAAAATCGTGCAGGTTTTCTTTTCAGTAAAATCGAGGAATTTGCTCATGGCATAGGCCCCGATCACCAGAATATTGGTGTATGCCTCGTCAGCCACGATAAATTTACAGGCGGTGTCGAGTGCCGTCACAAACCCGGCGCAGGCACAATTGACGTCAAACGTTCCGGCATTTTTCGCCCCGATTCGGTGCTGAACCACAACTGAAGTGGAAGGAGAAAGATATTCCGGTGTGTCCGTGGCCAAAATGATCAAATCCAGGTCTTCGGGTTTGATGTTGGCTGCGGCCAGCGCATGGCGAGCTGCTGCCGTGGCCAGATCAGCCGTGCTCTCATGTTCAGCACAGATGTGGCGTTCGGAAATACCGACAATCTGGGACACAAATTCATTGATGTCCTCCCCAAGCATTTCGCTCATGTCGGCATTGGTCAGGACTTTTTCAGGGACAAAGGAACCTGTCCCAATAATTTTTGGATAGCGCATAATGAATGAATGAAGAAATTATACCAGTTTGTAGTCAGTAGTCAGTAGTCAGTAGTTCACTAAGTTTATTTGATTGAATCACTTGACTATTTTCTAATGTGGGGATTCCATTGCAAATTGGTATTAGTCAGTACCACCTGCGTCAGCGGGTGGGTGTGGAATCCGTTAGTTCCCTTTTAAAAATTCAAGTACCGTCTGGTTAAACTCACCAGCCCGTTCGATGAAAAAGGCATGGCCGGCACCTTCGACAATTTCCAGCCGCGCATTGGGGATTCGCTCGGCTAAATTATGCGAATTCTGAACCGGGATAATGATGTCCTGGTCGCCGGAAATGACCAGCGTTGGGGACTCAATGGCTGGTATGTGAGGTTCGGCGTTAAATTCTGAAGCAGCTTTCACTTGAAACAGGTAGACATGCTCTGGAATGTTGCACGCCAGCCGCATCCGAATGATGTCTTCAACATCATCCATGTTATTTTCAAGATAAGCTTTGGTAAAACCAAACTGGATGTTGCGCCGGGCACGTTCTTCGCCGTTGAGTCCGCTCACTGACATCAAAGCTGCCAGCCCTTCCCCACCTGGCAACACATGGTTTGGGCCGCCAAAGGTGGTACACGAGAGCACCAGTCGCTCAACCAGATGCGGAAACGTCAGTGCAAATTGCTGGGCAACAATCCCACCCAGCGAAGCTCCCACAATATGAGCCCGCTCTAAACCAAGATGATCCAAAAGGAAAGAAATATCTTCAGCCAGATCGGCAATCGAGAACGGCGCCGCAACCTGGCTTGAATCACCTACGCCACGCGGGTCAAAGGTAATGACTTGAAAATGTCGGGCAAGCTCTGGAACTTGCTTACACCAGATCCAGCCGCCAGTCCCCAGACCGCAAATCAGAACCAGTGGTGGGCCTTCACCTTGAATGTCATAGGCCAGTGAAACCGAATTTGAAAGTGTGGCAAGTGGCATATTTCAGTAGTCAGTAGTCAGTAGTCAGTAGTCAGTAGTCAAATGTTGGGATGTGGGAATTCTCGCGTCAAGTCGAGTTGGTTCTCTTCGAGTCATTTGCAAAGCGTTCTTTTCAAGGTCTTTGCAGACTGAAATACCTGGGTTTGGTCTACTGACTACTGACTACTGACTACCGACTGTTAGGTGGTTGAATGAAATTTCACCATCCGGAGCTGGTAGTAGGTCGTCAAATCCTTGCTATTGAAGTGCCCATATGGTGCGCTGGTATAGCGTTTTTCCCCGTTTTGAGCCGGGATTTGAGGCGTATAACGTCCCCACACTACACAGCCGTAGCCGATCACTTCATCTACCGTGGACCAGATGGTGTAAACGTAAGACCCCTCATAATGGGAGGTCGCGTTTAAATCCGTAAGAATGCTTGATAGTCCCCAGGGGCCAACCGCGTACCCAGGATAGAGACCGTTGGTTGAAGCACAGGTTGGGGTTGAACCACCCGTTTGATAGCACGAAACCAGTCCCCAGTTGGCACCGGCAATTCCGACAAAGGTATCAACCTTGCTCGTCAGTGATGCACCCAGGTTATAGGAACCGCCTTCGAGCAGGTCATTGGCCGAACCGCCCTTCACAGCTTTGCGTCCGAGTGTCACCCCCATTGAATGGCTGATGATGTCAACTTTGGCCGCCCCCGTGTAGGCCAGCACGGCTTCGATAAACTTGCGAATCCGGGTCAAATTTGTTTTGGAGTGGTACTGATAGGGTGAATAGGCCGCGTTGGCTGGTCCCCAGGTCGTGGCATAGAGTTCAGAGGTTTTGTAGCCCTGGGACAAAAAGTAGTCAACCGACGCGCTCCAGCCGCTTTGACCAAACGTGCCCGTTCCAATCGCTTTATCAGAATTGCCGTGAATAAAAATCACCGGCTGGTTTACCACCGTGTCGCTGGCGCTCGATTTCCCGCCGTAGCTGCCACCCGTCACGTCGTCGCGGGCAAAGTCATAGCTGCTGTACCCGTTGGTCACAAGCCAGTTCCGAAAGTGCGACGTAAAGCCCGTGGTGCTGGCTTTGATCTCACCACTGGTTGATTCTGGTTCAAGGCCCAGATCGGCTGGCGTCACGCTTTCAACGGTAACTTCAGAGACCGGGCTGACTTTTCGTTCCTGGGCGGCTGGGGCTGGCGACTGCGCCCAGACTGAAAACCCAGATGAAACACAGAGCATTAAGACGGCTAAAAACAGTGAACAGAGCGACTTTTGACCACGGCACATCATAGCTTCGACACACTCCTCTTGCTTTTTGGTTCGGAAGACGGACGGATGAAAGGGCAACACCAATTTGAAATTGATTGTGGATTGTCTGGCGAAAGAGAAACGGAAACGTGTGTGGTGCGTCTGGGCGTGGTGTCACGCTCAGTTCTGGGGGCGCCCTGGTTGGTCAGACTTGAGTAACCCGCGGCTAAAGACTTCAGCCAGCCTGGCAATCGCCTGATCGTCGCTCATTCCCAGATGGTGGTTCCCTCCAAACAGCCGCTCAACCAGAAAGTAGTTGAAATACTGCATATAGATCGCCGCATATCCAACCGCCGGGTCAATTCCTTCGTGCACCATCTGGCGCGTTTTGACGTCGGAAAAGTACCCTTTGAACCGTCGCTGCAGGTTGGGAACCAGGTTTTCAAACATCTTACGGAAGTGCTGATTTTGAAACTCCAGCACATCAATGTACATCAGCAACCAGTAGTCGTGATGGTCGTTCACAATTCCTTTGACGCGCTGGCCAAATTTGATGAGATTTTCAGGCAAGAGCGGCTCATCAATATCATCAAACATGGCATTCAGCCGTTGATCAATCACCTGCTGATACTTGTTGATGATGGAATCCAGGATTTCTTCTTTGGTCCGGTAGTAGTTATAGAGATTTCCAAGTGAAACGCCAGCCTGTGCTGCGATGTCGCGCATTGACGTGGCGTGGAATCCCTGGCGGATAAAAAGTTCCCGGGCGGCTTCTTCAATGTGATCTCGCTTTTGCTCAATCACCTCGTGGCTCAATTTTGGCATGACGATTAAAAAAAACGAACGCTTGTCTTTTTATACAAAGAAGACACGCATTCGTCAATAGTTTTTTTGGTGAAATTTGGGGATTTTATAGGTCTTGTTTGCGAAACAGCCATAATGCGGTCAGCAGTGTACCCAAAATATACCCAATTGCCCAGACCACCATCGCATTGCTTGGAACTGAGGCTGGGGAAAAGGGAGTCAGGTTCACTTCACGCATCAGTGGCGGCTGCATATGATAGGCCGCGAGTTGCCACAATGCCTCGCTTGGCATGATGAGACTGGCCGAAATTCCGACATAGCGAGCGGTGGCGCTGCCAAACAGCGTCCCAAGTTGTTCCATCCAGCCACCAATAAAGGCTAACCCATAGAAACCAAACACCATCACACCATTCGTCAGTGTGCTGAGGCGGGTTCCGCCAGCGATTGAGAGGGTCAACAGGAGGGTTCCTTCGAGCAGCATCAAGGGGAGCCCATAGATAATTCCGGGTGGTGTAAAATTGGCAATGACTTTGGTCAGCACCAGCAGCCCACCGGTCATCAGTACCCAGTATCCAAACAACACAACCCAAAACCCAAGCCATTTGCCAAGCACAATTTCAAAGCGCCGAACCGGCTTGGTGACCAGTGTCTGGATGACGCCAGATCGGATTTCACCTGCCATTGTGTCAACGGGCATCAGCACCGCCGTCATAATCATGAGAAAGTTGACCGCGTACAGACCTGCCATGGTGGCAAAATTCAAAATCAGGCGGAGCCTTGTTGGCCGCATGGCTTCAGCCGCTCCGGCATTGGCATGAATAAAATGAAAACCAAGGCCAAACAGTGCCAGAAACGCAAGGCCAAGCAGCATCGCCGCCAGGAGAATTTTCCGGCGCCGGGCTTCGTGAAACGTCAGATGGGCAATCGTCAGAAGATGAAACATAAGTCAGGGCTCAGGGCTTGGGGCTGAAGACATGGTAGGGCTGAGGGC
>CAZXCE010000641.1:0-5035 GCA_964639175.1 uncultured Clostridia bacterium | reverse complement strand
AATCAAGCACTTACCAAACTCAATATCTCAGGAAACTTTTGACAAGGTACTTAAGATGAGTGATTGCTGTTTGGGTGACCTGGTTTTTAGCATCAGAACCTGTGCACTCCATCAAAACATAGCGCACCTATTCGATTTTGACTGGGCGCTCTGACAGGCTGTGATGGGTCGGTCTGGGAACAACCGGGTCTGCATACCGGGCTTTGATTTCAAGAATTTCAGGCAGGACCTGTTGAAAGAGTTCAACCAGCTTTGGATCAAAATGTTTTCCGCGTTCAGCTTCGATATAGGTCATGGTTTCCTCAATTGACCAGGCTTTTTTATAGGGCCGGGCTGAGGTCAAGGCATCAAACACATCGCACAAGGCCACAATGCGGGCAATGAGCGGGATTTCCTCACCTTTTAACCCTCGTGGATACCCACTCCCATCCCATTTTTCGTGATGACAGAGGGCAAGTTCCGAAGCCATTTGCATTAACTCTGAATCGTGCCCGGCTAACAGGTCTGAACCGATGACCGTGTGGGTCTTCATAATGGTCCATTCTTCGGACGTCAGCGGGGCATTTTTTAAGAGAATGCGGTCGGGGATCCCAATTTTGCCGACATCGTGCATTGGGCTGGCATAGAGCAGAATTTCACAGTCAGTGTCACTAAAACCGACCGTCCGAGCCAGGCAGGCGCTGAAATGGCTCATGCGAATCACATGAAACCCGGTTTCGTTGTCCCGGTATTCAGCCGCCCGCCCCAGTCGGCGAATAATATCAAGCTGGGTTTCGCGGAGCTTGCGAGTGCGTTCGCGGACTTTCTCCTCCAAAATTCGATTTTGCTCGCGAACCGCATTGTGCAACAGTCGGACCTCGACCAGGTTGCGGATTCGGGTTAAGGCTTCGACGTGTTCAAAGGGTTTGCACAAAAAATCACGGGCGCCAAACTCAAGTGCCCGAATCCGAACGCTCTGATCAGACAGGCCAGTCAAAACCAGGACCGGAAGATAGGACTCAGATTCAATTTCTTTCAACTGGTCCATGACATCAAACCCGTTCAGGTACGGCATATCCAGGTCCAGCAGTACCAGGTCAGGGCGATACAGGCGGTATAAATCAGCCGCCTTACGAGAATCAGTTGTGCTGTAAACGTTGCAGTAGCCTTCAGACTTCAACATGGCTTCAAACAGCAACACATTGGCCTGTATATCATCAACAATCAAGATTTTCGCAGTCAGAAGCTCAGCTTCATTCATCGGGGGTTCCACAAAAGAGAGCAGATAGAATGGTTGGAGTGTGGCAGCTTGATGCCGCGTTGCCATAGAGCGGCATCAAGTTGTGCTCCATATTTAGTCAATCCGAATCGAAAAAGGCAACCGCGCATAGACGTGCATCGGGTCGTTCATTGAGTTGAGAATCGAAAGTTCTTGTTGGAGTCGGCCAAATTCACGTACCGCCGGGCTGGTTTTGGCCAGCCGGTCAGGCTGTTCATCAGAGGTCAGCAACTCACGGATTTTTTCTTCGGTTGTGGTTGGTTTTGGATATTCGGTTGTTTTCCAGTTGTCACCCAGATTGGCTTTCTTGGCAGCAAACTTGATGGCGTCCTGCAGCCCCCCAAGTTCATCCACCAGACCCAGTTCTTTGCCATCAATTCCTGACCAGACCCGACCTTGGGCAATTTCGGCCACTTTTTCGCGGGGAAGTTTGCGCGATTCGCTGACTTTGGCCAGGAACTGATCATAAATTTGATCAACCGTTTTCTGAATGAGCGCCAGTTCTTCATCGGTTTTGGGGCGTGAGATCGTGCCTAAATCGGCATATTTCCCCGTTTTGACTGTATCCCAGGTCACGCCATGGTCATTGGCCAGTTGGCCAACGTTGAGCAACAACCCAAACACGCCAATCGAACCGGTAATGGTATTGGGCTCAGCAAAGATGTGATCGGCATAGGTCGAAATCCAGTATCCGCCAGAAGCGGCATACGATCCCATCGATACAACCAATGGCTTGGCTTTTTTGGTCAGGATGATTTCCCGCTGGATAACTTCTGATGCGCTGGCGCTCCCACCGGGGCTGTTGACCCGCAGCACGACGGCTTTGACATCTGGATCCTGGCGTAAATCACGGAGTTGTTTGGCCAGCCGGTCGCCTCCGATCTGGTCTGAAGTACCTGTCCCATCAACAATTTCACCTTCGGCATACACCACGGCAATCAGATTCTTGGACTCTTTGGCAATGCCCAGAGACTCGCGTGATACTTTGGCATATGCCGGGAGACTGATTTGGCGGAAGGTGGTGTCTTTGTCAGGGGTGTTGGTGAGTTTCTTGAGGTCGGTGACGATTTCGTCAAAATACACCACCTTATCAACCAGTTTTTGCTGTTTGGCCTGTTCACCAATCAAGAGCGCCTGTTCATCGGCAATTTTCTGAAGATCCGCAACTGGAATATTGCGGCTCTTGCCAACCGCCGCCAGGAATTCGTTCCAGTTATCGCCAAGTAAATTTTCAAGCTGCTCGCGATTTTCCGGACTCATTTTATTTAAAAGGTAAGGCTCAACGGCTGATTTGTATTTTCCAACCCGGGTGACCTGAACGCCGATTCCATACTTTTTGAAAGCGTCGGCTAAAAACATCGGCTGTGAGGCAAACCCGTTCATTTCGACGGCGCCAAACGGGTTGAGTGCAATGGTATTGGCAACTGAGGCCAGATAGTATTCCTGCTCGCCAATTCCCATGTCATAGAAGGTAATGGTTTTCCCGGCGGCGCGGAATCGTTCGAGCGCTTCACGGACTTCCTTGAGTGCGGCAAATCCAGAACCATATCCTTCGGCTTGTAGGTTGCCATACAGATAGAGTCCAACAATGCGTTTGTCTTTGGCTGCTTTATCCAACGTGTCGAGCACGGTGCTCAATGAAATACTTTTGGTTCGGCTCCCAAAGGCTGCATCCTGGAATGCTTTGATTGGATCGGCATCTGGTGCGGCATCTGAAATATTGGTCGAAAGATTAAAGACCAGAACCGCTTTGTCATCCACTTTCGGCTCGGGTTTGCCGCCTGTACTGCTGATGATACTCCCGATCAAAAAAATTACGACCACCAGGGCCAGCAAACTAAAGAGCACCAGCCCGGTCAAACTCGCAAAAACCTGCTTTAGAAAATCACGCATGTTGAAAACTTCCTCATTTTCCAAAAGGTCAGAGATAGAAGCGAGAGAGAACTCGCTTTGATTCGTGTCATGGGTTACACGGTTGTTGTCAACGGGTCAACCAGAGTCTCCCAAAAACAAGTGAACGTGGGTAATGTTTGGCATTTTTGTATGCGACGGGATTTTCCCATACGTTCAGGACCTGGGTTTCGGTTGACCTTTCCTGGAAATCCGTACCCGTGCCTGACCTTTCATTGAGTGAAATAGTCGGAAATAGAGGGCTTGTCAGTACCACCCGCGTTCGTGGGTGGTACTGACTCATCGGTTTTTCTGATTTGTCTCCGACACAAAATCCGATAGACGCAATTTCGTTCCTGTGTTCCTTCGCTCACTCCTACCCCTGGGCTGCCTGCCGGGCGCGATTGGGCCAGGCGGTGGCAAATTCACCCAATCGGGCATAAACATCGCGCAAAACTTCGGGTTGCGGCAAAAACACAATGCGGAAATAGCCATCCTGCGGGTTAAGACCAAACCCGGAACCATAGACAAACAGAATTCCGGTTTCGCGCAGCAAGGCCAGCACAAACTCTTCATCCGTGGCACCGGCCAGGTTCTCCATTTGGGCCATAATATAAAAGGCCGCTTCTGGACGGGTGCAGTTCATCCCAGGAATCGCATTGATGGATTCAACCGTGATATCAGCGCGCAATTTCATCGCATCCATCGTGTCTTTCAGATGAGACAGATCGGAAAGTGCCGCTGGAATGACACACTGGGTTGGCAACGGGCTGCACAGACGGGCATCCGCCATTTTCCGGATCGCTGGAATCAGGTCCGCCATTGCTGGTTTGTTGGTAAAGGTCATCCAGCCAACGCGCCAGCCGGGAACCAGGTGCGATTTTGAAAGGCTTTCGAGCGTGATGACTGGAACTTCCATCGTTTGAGCCAGTTCTGCCAGTCGGGCACCCGCCGGACCATAGGTCATCCGGTGATAGACGTCATCGGCCAGTACCACCAGATTATGTTCCGCCGCAATATCAAGCAGGCCCTGGAGGAGTTCCTTCGAATAGACTGTTCCCGTTGGATTATTGGGATTGATAACCACCATCGCACGAGTGCGCGGGGTAATCAAACTGCGAATTTCATCCAGGTTCGGCAGCCAGTTATTTTTCGGGTCGAGGTGATAGTAGTTTTCCTTGGCGCCGAGTTTTGACGTGATGGCCGAATACAGCGGATAGGTCGGGCAGGGGGTCAGGACGTCATCACCTGCTTCAAGCAAGGCACTCAAAATCAAATCAGCCCCTTCAGAAGCCCCAGAGGTCACAATCACATCTTCGGGTGAAATCGGAATTCCAAACTTCGCCGAATCTTCAGCAATGGCTTCACGGGCTTCAACTGTTCCGTTTGATGGAGCATAGCCGTTGTTGCCATCACGGACGGCTTTGGCCATAGCTTCCATCAGTGATTGGGGTGGTTGAAACCCATAAATCACTGGATCACCAATGTTGAGATAGGTGACCGGACGGCCTGAAGCTTCGACTTTCTTAGCTTCGACGACGATGTTGCGGATGGCGTAGTTGTAATTTCGGGTGCGTGCTGCTGGTTGAATCATACTCAGATCCTCGGTGAAATGGTGGGTTCCGGGTTAAGTCACAGGTCAATCGGTTGCCGTCAGGTAACAACCATCAGGGAAAAATGACTGAAACTGGTGTTTGACGGTGGCAATGCAAGGGAAAAATCCTGTTATGAATGAGGGAATTACAGGAATGGCGATAGTCGTAGTTTTACCTTTTTTGAGGGGAATTTGCAATTTGGCTTGTAAGTCAGTCGTTGATGAGTCAGTCGTTAATGAGTCAGTCGTCAATGAGTCAGTCGTCAGTCGTCAGTAGATAAAAAACGGATCGT
>CAZXCE010000640.1:0-5036 GCA_964639175.1 uncultured Clostridia bacterium | reverse complement strand
ACCCGGAACCCGGAACCCGGAACCCGGAACCCGGAACCCGGAACCCGGTTTTCAAACTACCAGGGAGAAATAAATTCCCAGTTCGGACCTCGGAAGAAGGTTCCAATAATGATGAGGATGATGTTCACCACGACAAATGTCATAAACAGGGTGTTGGCTAATAACCGATCTTTGGAAAACCACTGGCCAATCCCTTTGGTGGAGCGGTCAAGATATGGCGCGATCAGCAAGATCAGCACTTCGATGGTTGGAATCCCGACCCCACCCCAGAACGCTGAATAACTCACCAGTTCCTGCAACCCGAGAAAATACCAGGGCGCTTTGGCCGGGTTTGGCGGGTGCATAATATTGACTGGCTCTTCAAGTGGCGCATCAAACAGGAGCGACACAACCAGAATCCCAGCCACGGTCAGGACAAAGACAAACAATTCAGCCATAAGCAGATAGGGCCAGCTATAGACCGTGTTTTCATCCACTTTCCCGACTTTGGCAAACGGCCCGCGCACCAGCCCCTGGAGGCCAAAGCGTTTCTTTTCAACCCCAGCGAGCGCCACTTCGGTGGTCGGAGTTCCAACCGTTGACGTGGCACCTGGCACGTATTCTGAGTCTTGCTGGAGCGGTTGCACTGTGGGCGTTTCAACGACTTCTGGCCGCGAGAGCCCGCCATCTTTGCGAATTCGCCAGAAGTGAATCGCTACCATAAAGGTAATGACCACGGGCAAGACCGCGACGTGCAGCACATAAAACCGCAACAGGGCTTCCTGACCGACGGTTGAGTCTCCGAGTAACAAAAATCGGACGTCCTGCCCAACCACTGGCGCATATCCGGCAATCGCCGTTCCAACCGTAATCGCCCAGAAGGCCAACTGGTCCCACGGCAACAAATATCCGGTAAAACTTGAAAACAGCGTAAGTAAGAACAAGCCAACGCCCAGCACCCAGTTAAACTCACGTGGTGGTTTGTATGAACCAGTAAAAAAGACCCGACACATATGTAAAAAGACAACCGCCACCATCGCGTGGGCTGCCCACCGGTGCATATTGCGCAAAAACGTGCCAAACGCGACGGTCCCGCGCAAATCAAGCATGCGATCATAGGCCTGAGAGGTTGAAGGAACATAATAAAACATCAACAACACGCCTGATACGACCAGCAGGACAAACAGAAAAAAGGACATCAGTCCAAGACCCATCGTGTAGGTCGGGCGTAAGGTGTGACGGTGGACTTTGACCGGATGAATGTGCAGGAAGAAATTGGTGAAGCTGGTTTGGGCTCTTCCTAAATCAGATGAAGGTAATGGATTACGGAAGATGGATTTCCAAACATTTTCCGGGAAGGTCAGCAGATCATTCCAGAGGCTGGTGGTCTTCATAACATTGCTCACAGATTGTAATAAGTTCCGGCGTTTATTTCTGCATCTTTGTCAACTTCCAGCTCACCGTTTGGCGCCAGGTTGATTTTGTACCAGGCCAATGGCTTCGGAGCTGGACCACCGGTGACATTTCCATCCTGGTCAAAACGTGATCCGTGGCACGGACAGGCAAAGCCTGTTTCCGACAGACCAACGATACAGCCCAGATGGGTGCAGGTGGTGGATACAGCAGCAATTTTATTTTCTTCGCGGACAATGCAGATGCGGTGGGTATCGAGGGCAATGCGAGTGCCGGGTGGGTAATCATCTGGTTTTCCAACGCTAAACCGGTTGGGTTGCCCATAGGTGGCTCTGGGCTTGATAAAGACCAGATTTGAAACTGCACTGATAACAGCCGAACCAAACAGCCCGAAACTGCTCAACCACAAGAGGAACTTTCGGCGATTGGTATCTTCAGTGTTATTTGGCTGAGTGGAAATGACGTTTTTGCCCATGGGCATCGGTTGGTTCCTCCTTCGATGATTCAACTAAGTCTTCAAGGTCAGACCAAAACACCTGATATTTGACGTCTTCCAAATTGCGGAAGTAGTCACGTTTGACTGCAAACATAAAAATCAGGAATGCAGCCAGCCCCATCAGGAGGCTCGCAACGATTGCTATCCAGGTGTATTCCATTTTTTTGACCTCAGTGAGGTGGGATCAGCGGCAAGAATTTGGGACAGAGAGCACGAGGGGCCTGAGTCTCTCAGGCAACTCACTTGGCAATCCCTGTGCCACGTTCAAAATGGGGGAATTTCAGTTCTAAACTGCCAGGAACAAGGTCGGTATGTGTGTGAATTTCCACACACCCTATGAAAATTTCCACAAACAAGCGTTCGTTTTACCCTCAAAATGCCTCAACCCCTGCTTGCCAGAGGTGTATGAGCGGGAGTGATAGGCCAGTCAAAAAGCATTTTTGGTGAGAAAACAGGGCTGGTGAACGGCGACACATCGCCAATACATCGTCAGTCAATAAGTTACTGCGCGGTTCAAGGTCTGTGAGTAAACACCAGAGTGCATCCCAGGTAACCATTCAGTTCCACCGGTTTCAGAGATACCACACGTTTTTCGTGCTGCTGTCCCACATCAACGCGCCTTTGGTACGTGGGTTGCAAACCTGGAAACTATTGCAAAAACCAAAAATTCGACGAACCAGAGATTGCCGCACCATCCACTTTGCCAACAGGAGCAACCTATGAATCACTTACTTTCTTCCTTCAATCACCCCATGCTGTCATTCCTGAAAGATCGAATGGTCCACATGATGTTGATCGGAGCTGCGCTGTGTCTCTTTGCACTTCCGCTTAATGCTCATGCCCAGGGATTGAACTGGGAAGGCCAAACTGGCGCCTTTGTAACACCGTTTGCCTATACGGTCTCTTCCCCTTCCAATTCAATTGGCAAGCCGGAATTGAGCTTTCACTATATGAACACCGGTCCGATCATTGGTCACAGCTTACAAACATCAGTCACGGTTGGGGCATTTAAACGCATTGAATTTGGCTATACGCGAGCCTTCAATGCCGGAGGAAATAACAAAGCATTCAGTGCCCTGTTTGATAGTGGGTTTAACGTCTTTCATGCCAAAGTCAACGTGGTCCCGGAAAATGTCAAGAAGGCAAACTGGGTCCCAGCCATTTCAGTTGGTGGCGTTGTCCGGTCACAGGTCCAACACGTCGGTGGAGTTCTTGGGAATAAAGACACAACCAACGGTGATGTGTATGTTGCGGTTACCAAAACCGTGACCCAAATTAAAGGGTTACCGTTCCTGATCAATGCTGGATATAAAGCTACCAACGGCAGTCTCTTTGGAATCGCCGGAAATGCCCCCGCCTGGAAAGGCCGCGCGTTTGGCGCCGTCGCGTTTGTCGTCCCTGGACCAGCCAAGAGCACATTGATCCTGGGTTCAGAGTTTGCCCAGCAACCTCGCGATATCGAGGGACTCCCAGGTGCCGTCATGCCAACCTCATTGACCTACTTTGTGCGCATTCTGCCGAACAAAGAAGTCCCAATGGCCATTGATTTCGGCGTGGCCCAGGCTGCCGGAAAGATTATGCCGGGTGTTGATCTCAAGGCCAGAGCCCAGTTTGCCATGGGTCTGTCATATCGGTTTTAAGTGTGTGAAGGAGCAAACAGATAGCGAGTAGCGAATAGCGAGTAGCAGCGAGATAGTCAATCCAGCACACAGCGTGTACTCAATATTCGAACCATTATGAACACCAGAGTTACCGAATATATATTCCTAAACTTTTTCTGATGATTCACTACCCGCTACGCGCTATCTGTTCACGGCTCACGCTTTATGGATTGACTATCTCGCTACTCACGACTCACTAGATGCTTGCTATTTCATTCAGTTTTTTTCTTGTTACTCCCTACGTTTCTCTCCGAGCCCAGCCAGTGGACAGCCACGAACTGGGCCTTTTTTTCTTAAACTCAAAGTAGGGAAAAGACATTGAGTCTGGGGATGAAATCTTCGGGCTTGGGGCTTGGGGCAATCGAAGGGATGAGGGATGAAGGATGAGGGATGAAAGAAAACCAGGTCTTCAGCCCGAGGTCTTCAGTCAGAGGTTTGAACAATATGGTTGAATTATACGCTGCTTTTCTGTTCGGTTTGCTTGGGAGTCTTCACTGTATCGGGATGTGTGGGCCGATTGTGCTGGCCTACAGTTTGCCACTCAGTGCCAAAGAGAAGGCGCGTCGGGTGTTCTGGCATCACCTGTTCTATCATTTTGGTCGTGTGACCACCTATGGTTTTTTAGGTGCGGTGGCTGGTGGAATCGGCAGCCAGATGTATGTGGTTGGCGATTGGGTTGGTGCCGGGCGGATTGTCCTCCTGATCTTTGGACTGGTTTTGCTGGCTGTGGCCATCGTTTTGGCCGGAGGAAGCCGCCTGTTCCCCTGGCTCTCATTTGATTTTGTGACACAATCAACGATCTACAAACAGACGGTTGGAAAACTGATGGTTTCATCAGCACCAGTATCGAAATATGCGCTTGGCCTGCTCCTTGGCTTCCTTCCCTGTCATTTGATTTACGCGATGCTGATTCAGGCAGCCGCTTTTGGGAGCATCCGAACCGGGTTTTTGATGATGGTCTGTTTTGGCGCAGGGATGGTACCGGCGTTAATGGGAATCGGGTTTGCCTCGCAAATCATCAGCCTGCCAGTTCGCCGCTGGGGAGAGCGTCTCGTCACAGCCAGTCTTGTCATTCTGGCCGTTACGTTTTTGCTCAGGTCAGTTGGATATAACGCCATGCATTTTGGACATCCACCGATGGCCGCTCCTGGCCCGGTTGTTGCCGGTGCCCCGGCCTCCCCAGCGGAGCATAGCGGGGGTGGATGCCATTGAAAAACCGGGTTCCGGCGTAGGCATAAAGGACATAAAGAACATAAAAATAGAGGCGACTGCTTTGAACCACGCTCAATCCGAAAACCCGGAACCCGGAACCTTGTCAGTACCCAAATTTTTCGATGTGCTGGTTGAGTCCCAAACTTGAGGTGAAACCCAAATCGTGAGGTCAAGACATCGGGCAGCGACCAATCACCTCACCACAGAGGACACAGAGGAGCACAGAGGGTTTGAAGAAGTGATCGGCCTCTGTGCTCCTCTGTGTCCTCTGTGGT
>CAZXCE010000639.1:0-5042 GCA_964639175.1 uncultured Clostridia bacterium | reverse complement strand
AGGGAAATACAGTTTTTTCAATAATTTAGCCTTCATATAAATCGAAGGTGTGATTCCAAAATGGTATCCCCTGTGTCTCTTTCACTCAGAACAAAAAAACCCGCTCAATTCATTGAATTGAGCGGGTTTTTCTGCTGATACAGGAACGGCTGAACCTACAATTGTTGGCGGAGGCGTGTGGGAATCGAACCCACCTATCCCGGCTCTCACCAGGACACTACGGGTTTGAAGCCCGCGGCAGCCAACCAGACCACATGCACCTCCTCAATCCTGTACTTCCAGATCTGTCCATCACGCTGCTTTTTTTCCAACCGGGACAATCACGTTGGACTGAAAAACTGATCGCTGCAGGGTTTGCTGTGACGGCGAAAGCGCTGAAAGAATTTTGACGGAAACAGTTACCGAGACGGACGGTGTTGCGGCTACGGTAACCGAAATCAGCTTCTTATGTCGCTTAATTTTCAAATCAATCGGCTCAGGTGTCGAGGTAATTTTACTGACGACCCGGTCATATACAGAGTGTGACACAATCATCTCGCGATTGACACTCACCACAATATCACCTTTTTCCAGCCCGGCCTCTTCAGCCGGCGAGTCCTGTTCACACTGAGTCACACGTGTTGTCCGTCCATCAAAGTTAAGACCAAACCCACGGTACACAAATTCATCTCGCTTCACAGTAACTTGAAAGCCAATTTTTTCAAGGAGTTCCCGATATAGCAGTTCATCACTGCTTTTAATGTTCCGCCGAAAAAACTCGGTAAAATCGGTTCCGGTCAATCGGTTCAGTTCCTGCAAAATATCATCATTTGTATACCCAGGACTCGTCTCAGGAAACCGGGTATACATCGCCCGGACGAGATCATCAAGTGACTGTCGCCCCTGGGTTCTGGTTCGAAGTTCAATGTCCAGCAAGGCAGCCACAATGGCCCCCTTGCCATAGTAATCAAGTTGAATGTTCTGAAAATTGCTGGTGCCGGTCAACCAGGTTGCCAATGAGGCATCTTCCAGGCTCATAAATTGCCGTCCTGGAGCTTCTTCCAGGGCCTTCAGGTTGCGTTCGAGATAGGCAGCATAATCCTGCAGCCGAATGAGTTTTCCCCGTACCAGGCCAAGCATTGCATAATAGTCAGTGACCCCTTCAGCAAACCATAAGGATGGCGTATACACTTCATGGGCGAGTGAAGCCCCAACCAGTTCCTTGGGCCGCAACCGTTTCACATTCCAGGCATGAAAAATTTCATGGGATGTAACAGAAAGAAAATCAACACTGGCCAGCGGATAATCAACCAGTGATTCAGGTGAAAAATTGATGAGCGTCGAATTTGCGTGCTCCAATCCTTCAATCACACTGAATGAGTTGGATTCAAAGGGGATATAAACTAAAAAATACCGCTCAAAGGGAAAGCTTCCCATCATTTCGGCATACACCAGTGCTATTTTGGTGATTGCCTCCTGTAACCCTTCAATATCGGCACTTTCCCGAACCGTAAATAAAGAAAACGGGATTTTTTGGACGGTGAAATCCGTTCGTCGGTACTTCCCAAGCACCATTGGGGCATCAATCAGCGCTTCATAATCTTTGGCGGTAAAGGTTTTTCCTCCGACTTCAACCAGCGGCATGGCAACGTTCCAACCAGCGGGCAAGACAAATTCGACGGTGCGTGGAATTTCTTTTTCCCCAACCAGATAGAGGAATGTCGCAGCACCTTGAAGCTGGCCATACTGCGGACCTAACCAGTTGGAATCAACCGTTAATTGATCACACTGCACACGATAACGCACTGAAATCTGTGTCTGTCCAGCACAGTGAACTCGCCAGGTTTGCTTATCAACAAAGCGGGTTTCCAGCGCTTGACCAGCCGATCCTCTGGCAACAAGCTCTGAAAAGTACTGAGCATAGTTCAGAATTTCATAAGAACCTGGGGTCCAGGCTGGAATTGCCAGGTCTACTGCTAGGCGGTCAAGGCTCTGGAGGCGCATCTCAACCCACACTGACTTGTTTCCGGCTTTTTCAAGGGTAACCTGATAATGAATAGCCAGTTGTTTGGAAGAACCCGGCACGGCACCAACTGGCAGGGTCCACCACAGAGTCCAAACCAAGACAGCCAACACCGGAACTGAACGGCGGAGAAAAAATCGCATAAAGTAATTGATAGATTCGAAGGAGTTAGCAGCAAGCTCAGTATATGTTTTTTTCAGTAAAGAACAAGCTATGAAATCAACCGCACCTGTACTGGTAGACTGAAAAAAGAAAAACCGAGCCATCTATTCCTGGCCCGGCTTCATTCCCTTATAACTGCGCAACCGACGAAATTTCACTGAGTAATGCGGATCTGCATGGTGGTACCGGCTGGAAAATCAAGGTCTTCGCCACGGGTTGTTAAAACAGTGGTCGTTCCAGCGGCGGCGCCAATCGCAGAGCCAATCGCGGCGCCTTTCTTTCCACCAATGATGGCGCCAATCGCCGTACCAATCCCGGCGCCACCCGCAATCAAAATGGCATCGCGAGTCTGTGAACCACGGCTTTTGACACGGCCTTCAGCATCCACTTCAACTTCATTGCGTTCGACTGATTCAACCTCGGCTGAGATTTGCTGCTCACGTTTATCAGCCATTACCAGCGTGTCAAAGGAAAGCTCGACCTCAGCCCGTCCAGCAATCCGCCCACTGCGATTAATTCGAATGATGTGGCCTTCAATAAAAGCATCTTGCCAGGTATTGGGCGACAGGACCCGGGCAGTAAATTGATCGCCTTCGCGGCTGTCCTTGGTGCCAATGGGTGATAAAAGTTCAAGGCGCAGCACATCTCCAGGACGCACAGATTGACCGGTTCGATACTGTCGTTTTTTCGGTACTGCCGACCAGACCGGGAGCAAACTCCCAGATAAACCCAACATTGCAACCACACAGCCGATTGCCAGAATACCCCGCAGCTTGTTCATAAACGTTCTCCTGCGAACAAAACCTGAAACCCAGACGCAATTGTTTTGATTGAGGCGGATGAGAGAGATGGCCGCTGGGTAGATGTCTGGACGATGAGTTGGGATGTCTGGATTTTTTCGCCTCTTTGGTCGAAATCACGCCGGCTCAATCCAGCGCTCATACCAGAGACTCAAGTTGAGCAATCCCCACAAGTTGAAACTATAGTCAATTTTGCCGGCTTTATGGGCGGCCAGCATATGTTCAATCTCACTATAATTGAAGTAGTTTCGCTTTCGCAGGCGGGAGTTCAGAATCCGTTGATCAAGTTCCTGGCCAAACCCGTCCATAAACCACTCTTTAATCGGAAGGCCAAACCCCTGTTTCTTGCGATAGATGATGTTGTCGGGCAGGATTCCTTCAAGTGCTTTTTTCAGAATGTATTTCGTCTGACCATCTTTGTATTTGAGATGACGAGGAATCGTCATCGCAAATTCGACAAACTGGTGGTCCAGAAATGGCACCCGGGCTTCAACTGATGTCGCCATGGTAATTTTGTCAACCCGCATCAGGAGTAATTCAGCCAGCCGCAGATTGAGTTCAAGGTAGATCATGCGCTCCAGAAAATCGCCATCCGGTTTTTTTGAGTCAAAATGATCAACCAACCCGCGCACAACATCGTGGGAAGAGATATGACCTAACCGGTCACGCAATTCTTTGGAGAGCAGACGTGACTTACTGACTTCGTCATACACCACCGTGCCACCCCAAAACAGCTCTTCATTGGCCCCTAAGCGTCGGACCAGATCCGGGATCAATTTTTTCCCTCGCGGCATAAATGTTTCAGCCGCAAACTGGCTAAAGGGCGCCGCAGCAGCGGCCAGACCAGATCTGACACCGCGCGGTAACCGCTCCAGGTGCGACCATCCCCGCTCGTGAATCTTGAGAAAATCAACATAATTGGGATAGCCGCAAAAAATCTCGTCCGACCCCTCACCCACCTGAACCACAATCGTGCCACTCTCACGGACCAGCTTTGAGACATAGTACAGCGGGACACAGACCGGATCCGCAATTGGCTCATCCTGATGGAAAATCAGTTCCGGAAGAAATGACAGCACTTCGTCTGGGCCAATCAGAATTTCGTGATGGTTGGTCCCAAAGTGCCGGGCAATCTGGCGGGCGTATTCAAGCTCGTTGTAAGTCTCAATTCCTTTAAAGCCAATCGTAAACGTGCGGACCGGCTCAGTTGAGCAGGCTGACATCAAGGCGACATTGGCGCTTGAATCCACCCCACCGCTTAAAAAGACGCCAAATGGAACGTCTGACATCATCCGCTTTTCAATTGATTGGGTGAGCAGGTCACGCAGACGAGGAATGATCTCGGCTTCAGTGAGTTCTTGGTGTGGCGTTTCAACAATCGCATCCCAGTAGCGCTCAATCCGGATATTTCCCTTTCGATCACAGATGAGCATATGCCCTGGCGGGAGCTTGCGAATGCCTTTGAACAGGGTTTGCGGCGCCGGTGTGGTGAAAAATGTCAGGTAGTGATAGAGCGCGGTTTCATCCACATCACGCACAACCGCCGGATGTTCCAGAATGGCTTTGATTTCCGAACCAAAGATCAACCGACCATCGGCAACCGTGTAATAAACCGGCTTGACTCCGATTCGATCCCGAACCAGCGTGAGTTCCTCTTTGACACTATCCCAGAGTGCAATTCCAAACATGCCATGCAGGCAATGCACAAACTCGCGGCCACGGTCTTCATAGAGATGCAGAATGGTTTCAGTATCCGATTCAGAACGATACACATGCCCCTTTTCGAGCATTTGCTGTCGCCAGATCCGGTGGTTATAGATTTCACCGTTGAAGACCAGCCACAGCGAGCCGTCTTCATTTGTCATGGGCTGATTTCCAGCCGCTGACAGGTCCACAATGGCCAGCCGGCGAAATCCCAGGCCCAGCCGACGATCCGGACTGACATAGGTGCCTCCGCTATCTGGCCCACGATGCACGATCACATCGCTCATCGCGGTTAACAATTGCTCAGAGACTTCACCTTGAGCCCGACCAAATTCAAAAACGCCGCACATTCCACACATAAATTGAATAAAGAA
>CAZXCE010000638.1:0-5078 GCA_964639175.1 uncultured Clostridia bacterium | reverse complement strand
CAATTGTTCCCACATTGATATGTGGCTTACTGCGATCAAATTTCTCTTTTGCCATGGATGGTTTTTCGTCCTCGCTTAACCAAGCATAAAGCCCACAACCGGGCTTGAACCGGTGACCTCCACCTTACCAAGGTGGCGCTCTACCACTGAGCTATGTGGGCATGGATTGATATTAAGTTATTGAACTGGCCGTCGGAGCTTTTCTCAAGAGGTGTTTCCTGAGAAGGATTCACTTCGACCGGCAGCATAGATTGAATGCTGCCCTGGGATACCTGAGAACCAGGCTGGAGCGGGAGACGGGATTCGAACCCGCGACCAACGGCTTGGAAGGCCGTGACTCTACCACTGAGTTACTCCCGCTCGGGAAACAGAAGCTTCAAAATTTCCAAAGATGAGGTTTGAAAATTTTAAACTGATAAATTCGGTATTGGTGCAGGGGGTAGGATTCGAACCTACGTAAGGCGTCAGCCTGCCGGGTTTACAGCCCGGTGCCATTAACCACTCGACCACCCCTGCACATCAATTCTCAAAGAACACGCCAAAATCAAGCTCTCATTGGTGACGTGACGGTCTTTCAACAAGAAAATTTTCCCAAATCGCCCCAGTTCATCAGGTGTGTCTCGATGAAGCCGGTGAAGGGACTTGAACCCCCGACCTACTGATTACAAGTCAGTTGCTCTACCAACTGAGCTACACCGGCATATCGTTTTGAAGCTGTATGAGCACTGCAGCACAGTTGAAGTAGGGGTGCTCTCGGAAAAGTGTGCATACTAGCAGAAAAATTGATCATTGCAAGGCTTTTTTGCCATGGATTTTCAAATCAAATGCCTGAGTAAGTAAAAACGAGCAGGGAGACTGGTCCTGGAAAAGCTGGTTTCCGAGAAAAAGTCGGTGGTGGTTCATAAAGGGCATTTTCTTTTGTGGTGCTCTGTGGTATCTCTCAGGGGAACAAGGAATCCACAGTCAGCACAGTAGTTGTCAATCACCCAAAACATTTAAATCACACACTTTTTGTGAAGCCTGCGATCTCCTCATTCCAGGCTTCGGAGGAGGCCACTATGCGTATTCCGCCCAACATTCGTCCCATTTTCCTGATTGCCTTTATCATTTTCGCCTTGCTTGGTTCGTGGCAGTATTTTGGGTATCGAGATAACAAGGAAGCCAACCTGCATTTTTGGGTTTCGGTGGCGTTGTTTGTGGTTGCAATGATTTCGTTTTTGATCTTTTTGCTGAGCAAACCGGATGAAGATCCAAGCGACATCAGCATCACTAAATTCTGATCTCTCCACTGAACCTCCACCTCTCTGTCACTCAATCTCTGGGAATGGATGCCAGGCACACCACTGACTGGTTTCTTGCTGGCACTACATTCCCAGTGAAGTGTGTATTGCCCGGATTACAGTTGTTGTTTTCTCATGATGTTTGATACCAAGCTGGGTTTAAAGCGTTCATCACTCGATTCTTCATTATCCCTCACCCATTCGTCCTGGAAACTGCTTGAGGTAGACCAGGCCACCATCCGTTTACTCACCCAGGAACTCTCTATCCCACCATTACTTGCCCAGTGCCTGGCAAACCGGGGAATTTCCACACCAACCCAGGCCGAGCGTTTTCTCAACCCAAGTTTGGCAGATATTCCTGATCCACGTGGAATGCGCAACCTCCAGGAAGCCGTCCAGGTCGTCAGTGGAGCACTGGCTCGCCGGGAAAAAGTTCGTATTGTCGGCGACTATGACTGTGACGGAACCACCGGACTGATCACATTGCTGAATGTCTTCCGGATTTTGTCGCCCGCCGCCGATGAATTTTTGTCGTTTCACGTGCCCGACCGTGAACGTGATGGCTATGGCCTCAACGCGGGAATTGTCGAACGTGCCGCAACCGATGATGTCCGGGTCCTGATTTCGGTTGATATTGGAATCACGGCCTATAAAGAATGGGCGATGGTCCGTGAACGAGGCATGACCGGAATTTGCCTTGATCACCACACCGTACTGGGAAGCTCGGTTCCGCCGGATGCCATTATCGTCTGCCCGAAACAATCTGGCTGCGACTATTCTGAAAAAGATCTCGCGGCCTGTGGCTTGAGCCTGCAATTTGGACGGGCCCTGCTGGCTGACCATCCCAAACGTGACCGAATTGTCGAATCGCTGACCAAACTGGTGGCGATTGGAACCGTTGCAGACCTGGTCCCCCTTTCCAGTCCTTCAAATCGCGCCATCGTGGCTAATGGTTTAAAAGGATTGAGCACTGGCTCAAGCAATCCAGGGCTGGCGGCTCTTCTGGAAGTGGCAGGTCTTAGCGGAAAACAGATTGCGGCGTCAGACCTTGGGTTCCGACTCGGCCCCCGAATCAATGCCGCAGGCCGGATTGATGGTTCCACGTTAAGCGTCGTTGACCTGTTTGACTCGAAGTCGCTGGACGAAGCCAAACGCCGGGCAGCTCAAATTGATACCTGGAATAGCGAACGACAGGATATTCAGCGCAATCTGGTTGATATGCTGCACCAGGAAATTGGGAATCAGGACCCAAATGATCTGGTCTTTGTTCTGGCCGGCGAGCATCAGGCCGGGTGGCACCAGGGCGTCGTGGGCATTGCCGCCTCCAAAGTGGTTGAGCAATATCACCGCCCGGCGCTGGTGTGTTCGATTCGTGGCAGCCACGCCCATGGATCGGCGCGCAGCATCCCCCAGTTTAATATGGTTGATGCCCTGCAACATATTCACGACGGTCTGTTCCATCGCTATGGGGGACATGCCGCCGCTGCCGGTTTCTCACTACCGGCTGAGGCAATCCCGGAATTACGAAGCCGCATCAACGAATACGCGCGATCTATTTTGTCACAGGAAGATCTGATTCAAACCCGTCGTTATGATGGGACCACCAGCCTTGGCCAGATTACCCCCCAGTTGATCGAATCTCTGGCCCGACTGGCGCCATATGGGATCAATAATCCGGCGCCACGACTGGTCGCCACCGCAACGGTGACAGACCGCAAAATCCTGCGCGAACACCATTTAAAACTCTGGCTGGTTGATGGAAATGTGCGCATGGAAGCAATCTGGTGGCAACGGGCTGATTTATCTGACCAAATCCCAGTTGGAGTTCCAATTCAGGTCCTGGGGCGCATCGAACTCAATGAATGGAACGGAATGAGCCGACCACAGATGATTATTGAAGACATCCGGCTGGCCAGTTGAAACAGAAAGAAAGGTTTTTCAATGAAGACATTGGGGATACTACCTGCCCTGTACCGGGTGTTGATCGTGGGATTGATCCTGTGCGGATTGACCGGTTCAGCGTCAGCCCAGGTTGACCCGGAAACGCTGGTGGGCCTTCGGTCGGTGTGGTCAGTGGACAAGGCCCGCCCCGGAGATGTGATCCACCTGGCGGTACAGGTGACGATTCAGGATGGCTATCATATCAACGCGCATCAACTCAAAGATGAGTTTCTGATTCCAACTGAACTGAAAATTACTCCATCCAAAGGATTTCAAGCAGCAAACCCAATCTATCCGGAAGCAATTTCACACCAGGTTTCGTTTTCTGAAACTCCCTTATCGGTCTATGAAGGGAACGTCCATATTCTTGTCCCAGTTACGATTGGCCGAAAACTGCGTCCAGGAAAATACACGGTGACCGGCTCATTCCGATACCAAACCTGCAATGATGAATCCTGTTTCCCGCCACACACGGTCAAGCTTCAAATTCCACTTGAAATTGTTCGAACCGGCACAACCATTCAACCGAAACACCCTGAACTGTTCCCCAAATCGGCTCCCGCAAAAGCAATCGGGCATTGAGTTTTCCTCAATGCCCGATTGCGATCTCTTACAAATCTGAATTCTACCGCTAAATATCCTGACTAAAAACCTTTACTGCAGTAACCAAAAACGAAACGAGCGTGTTAATGAGCCGTTTGGTGGCAGTGTGCTTTGTCGCCACTTGGAAGCATACTGACTGTCTGTTCTGAAAAATCAATGGCCTTGCATCCCCCATTTGACAGGCTGTAGACATCAAACCCTAACGCATCCAGATAATAAGCCAGATCAAATGTCGAATTCAGAAACAACATTGAGGGATACCCACCGAGTTCGCACAACTCCAACAAACGTTCAACCACTTCCAGCGGTCCAAACTGTTGTTCCGGATCAGCGTACGTTGCCATATCCCGTTTCCTTTCTGCAGAGCAGCTCTGCTGAAAAACCATCACTGAATTCATTTCATTACCTCAACTTTCGATGAAAGTGAGGGTGTTGTTCATTGTTTTTCCATGCAAATCAGATTCCTCAATTAACAAAAAGTTGCTTTGCGCCCCGAAGTAACGCGATTCGAAGAGCAAAGTTCAGCTAAATTCCCCCAACTTACCGAGACAACTTCACGTCCAGGTCAAAACGGTAACCACTTTTGACCACCCAACAACGTTCAAAAACAGGGACTACGCTTCAATGCGGGGGGAATGCGACGGGGACGAAGAGGCGTGCTGCGAACCAATCAGTAAATCAACTGCCAGCAAAAACGCCCCGATACAAATAAAACTATCAGCAACGTTAAATGTTGGCCAGTGATGTTCACCTTGCCATCGGATATACACATCCAAAAAATCAACGACAAAACCATGTACCACACGGTCAATGGCGTTACCAATGATCCCGCCGAGAATCATAGACAGTGCCACCAGTAACCGTCGCTCACGAAGCGGAGTGAACAAGAGGTAAAAAAATACCCCGATGGCAGCTAAACTGGCCACCGCAAAGAGGAACCAGCGGGTTGCCGGTGGCCAGCTTCCCAACAAACTAAAAGCAATACCTGGATTCTCGGCATAATCCAGATTCAACATTCCTTCAATCAGCGTGATTTGCTGCGAGGGCATCAGTCGCAAAATCATCCAGGCCCAGGCTTTGGTCACCTGATCAGCCAGCAAAATCGCCAGTGTAATCGCCAGGTACCAAAACCGTTGGAAGAGCAATCGCGTCAGCACCAGCCCCACAGAACGGTTGGTGAGCACCACCGCTGGAGTTTCGGTCGGGGCAGTAGATATGGACTGTTTAATTGGCTCTTCCATCAGATCATCTCCC
>CAZXCE010000637.1:0-5087 GCA_964639175.1 uncultured Clostridia bacterium | reverse complement strand
GGTGTATGGCGCCACCAAAGCCTTTGTTGTGTCATTTAGCGAAGCGCTCTGGGCCGAATATCGAAATCAAGGCGTGAGAGTGATGGCCCTGTGCCCTGGTGCGACGGAAACGCCGTTTTTTGATGTCGTCGGAGCTTCAGAACCTGCCGTCGGAATTAAAGAAACACCTGAGAAAGTGGTCAGAGTCGGGCTGAAAGCGTTTGAACAGGGCCGATGTTTTGTGGTTTCTGGAATGGCCAATTATCTGCTGTCGCTCACGTCCAGGTTTACGCCACGCTCGTTGACAGCTTTGATTGCCCAGCAGTTTTTGAAGCCGAAACGTCGTGCGACCAAAACCGCTTCGGCCCAGTCATAAGCATTTTGGAATCAGAAACCACGGAAGACACGGGAAAAATCAATCATCGGCCAGTGGAGCATTGGATTTTATTTTCGTGTGTTCGGTGTGTTCCGTGGTTGAGACACTGCAAAAGTTGAAAACACTGGGTTTACAGCGGTGGACGTTGATAGCCTCCGCCAGCGGTTTCGAGTGCCCTGGCGACGGCCAGCACCTTTTCGTCTTCAAATGGTCTTCCGACGATCTGAACCCCAATCGGAAGCCCTTCCGGTGATTTGCCGCACCGGACAACAACGCTCGGAAATCCAAGCAAATTATAGATTTGGGCGTAGGTAAATGCCTGCAGATAATCAACTTTGTGCTGGTTGATTTCAAATCTGTCCTGCTGGTCGTGAGAAAAAGCCGGGGTTGCCGCGACCGGGCATAAAATCACGCTGTTGCTGCCCATTTCACTGAGAACCGATCTTCGCAGCAAATCGCGTTCGATCCAGACAGTCAGGAATTGCTCAAACGACATCGGCTGAATGATGTGCCGTAACCCCTGCATCAAAGGCCCCATCAGGTCTTCGTTGCCTTTATACATGTTGAGCAGGAGCGGCACAGAGGACTGGCCAAGGAAATAAAACCACAATTCAAAGCCGCGCTCGACACCAGCCGGTTTGTGGTGAACTGTCTCAAAGCCCTGTTCACCCAGTAGCCTTGCCGCCTGTTCAACCGAAGCCGCTGTTTCAGGGGTAACTGGGGTGACTCCATCAGATGAATACCACATCACCTTCAAACCACGGGGTACCTGGGGATCAACGGTGCGAGCCGAAAGGGGAACCGTTGCCGGGTCCCGTGGATCGGCTTCAACCATAATCTGAAACAGCACCGAGAGATCATCAATTCGACGTGCCATGGGGCCGGCAGAAAACCCAAGCGACATCGGCCCCAAAACGGTTGGGAAATGACCGAGGCTTGAAATTCGACCCGGTGTTGGATTGAGTCCGGCGATGCCGCAAAAATGGGACGGGACGCGAATTGAACCTCCTAAATCCGAGCCAAGCCCAATGGGGGAACATCCGGAAGCAATCGCCGCCGCTTCGCCGCCGCTGGAGCCACCAGGAACACGGCTCAGATCCCACGGATTGCTGGTTCGGCCAAAGACCAGATTTTCGCTCCGGTAATCAAGCCCACATTCCGGGACATTGGTTTTTCCCAAAATAACCGCGCCGGCGCGTTTGACGGCAGCCACAACGGGTGCATCAGTCGTGGCAACATTTGTTTCGCGCAATCTGGAGCCGACAACCGTCCGGACTCCAGCTATATCGAACACATCTTTGACGGAAATGGGCACGCCATGCAGCGGTCCCAGGATAGTGCCCTGTGCCAGGCTCTGGTCAGCCTGCCGAGCCTGGGTAAGCGCTTGTTCGGCAAATACTTCGGTAAAGGCGTTGAGTGTGGGGTTGATGGTTTGAATGCGGTGCAGGTGTGCACTGACAACTTCTTCGGAAGAAACATCTTTGGCCCGGATGGCCTGCGCCAGTTCGGTGGCTGACGCAAAAATAAGCTGATCCATGGGAAAACTCCTGATAACTGATGTGTGGTGTGGGCGAACCAAATAAGGGAAACTGGAGAAAGAAACGAGAATGTTCCTGGGTGATTGACGCAGCTTATACAGGGTTACAGGCGCATTTGGATGATATAAGTACCTTGTCAAAGGTTTCGTGAGATATTGAGTTTGGTAAGTGCTTGATTTTCTTCCGTGTTTTCCGTGTTTTCCGTGGTTAAAATGTCTGGAAATTTTCGGTAAGGTACTTATCAGCCAGTTTTTGTAAGGTCTGATTTTGTTGCACTGACAATGGGAAAACCTGTAGATTCAGCCACTGGACAGTTATCAAATCTCCACCCTCAACAGTAAATATATGACCGAAATTTTGATTTCCCGCTTTCGCCGCTGGTTTGAATATGAACAGAAGAGCCACGCCCGCGTCCTGGCTTCGTTTGAAACCGTTCCGGCCACATCGCGCTCTGCCGAAGCGTTTCAACAGGCGCTGGACCTGATGGGGCACGTTGTCGCCGCCCGGAAATTGTGGCTCTATCGGCTGGGGGGACTTGCCGAAAAGCCCGTAGTTTTCCCCAAAACCGTGACGCTTGACGAACTTCCCGCCCAGTTCGAAGCCATGCACGCGGCGTGGTCCGACTACCTGAACTCGGTGACCGATGACGATCTGGTGAAAATCTTTGAATATCAGAGTTTGGATGGCAAACGCTTTCGCAACACAGTCGAAGACATCCTGGCGCAGCTTTTTGGGCATTCGTGGTATCACCGGGGCCAGGTTGCCTCGCGGATCAAAGCGATTGGCGGCACGCCGGCGGTGACGGATCTGGTATTCTGGTCACGCGAATTGATTGAAGAACCCGACCCCCTCGGAGGTTGAACCATGTCATCAAGCCCCAAACACCAACTGACCGAAGCCGAATACCTTGCCATTGAGCGTCGGGCTGAGTTCAGAAGTGAATTTTATCGAGGCGAGATGTTTGCGATGGCAGGTGCCAGCCGCCGTCATAACCGAATCGTAACCAATCTGGTGGCCAGGCTTGATCAACAGTTGCGGGATCGGCCCTGTAACGTGTATTCCAACGACATGCGGATATTGATTCCGAATGCGGGACTCTCCACCTATCCAGACATTGTGATCACGTGTGGAGCAGAGCAGTTTCTTGACGACACAGAAGATACCTTGCTCAACCCGCTGGTGATTATCGAAGTCCTCTCTGATTCAACCGAAGCCTATGATCGCGGGAGAAAGTTTGAACAGTACCAAAAGATCGCTTCATTACAGACCTACGTGCTGGTCGCCCAAAATGCCCAACGCGTCGAACAGTACGCCCGGCAGGCTGACAGCAAATTTTGGACGTACTCCGAAAGCCACGAAGCCGGCGAAGTCATCGCCATCGCGGCCATCAACTGTGAACTGAAGCTTGAGGACATCTATTCGAAGGTTGAGTAGGAGATCGAAGTTCAATAGAATAAAGTTCCTGGGTAAGCGAAAGATGGATTTGATAGTCTATAAGATCAATTAATTCAAAATATTAACCTTCAACTTTTTCAGTTTTTTCAGTTCTTTTGAACCAATCATTTGCTGAAAACTTGAGCGAGCCAGGGGTCCTAACTTTTGATAATTACCGTTAGCTGAGGCTATTAAGCCTGGCTGGCTAAAGTTACCAGGGGCATACTGACTGAAGGAGGAGGTGACCAGTCTGGAAAATCTGAGCTTGGAATTTTTTGCCTCTCCAAATCAAAGTAGGTGTGAATAGAATCCGATACGGTTTTAAGGTGATGTTTCGCTATTATGAAATGTGGATTAATAGTCAAAGCTCTTTCAAAACTTTCTTGGGCTTCTTCATTTCTACCTAGAAGTAGCAGAACGGCACCATGGTTATTCCATAATTCGGCTGAATCAGGGCTGATTTTGATAGCTTGCTCAAAACTATCTAATGCTTCAGAGTAATGTTCTAGTTGTGCCAGAATTAACCCCTTTTTCCCCAAAATAATAGGGTTATCAGGTTTTATTTTTAATGCTGCTTCAAAGCAAGAAATTGCATTTTCAAACTGACCTAAAGTAACAAAAATGTCAGCTTTATTTGTCCAAGCATAAAAGTAATCAGGATCAATTTCTAATGCTTTATCTAAACCAGCAATTGCTTCTTGGTAGCGTTTCAGTTTAAACAAGCAAATTGACCGATTATTCCAACATTCAAAGTCATCGTTTTGAGTTTTTAAAGCCTTGTCAAAACTAGCAACTGCTTCTTGGAAGTTAGAAAAAGCAAAAAGAAGTAAATTTGCTTTATTTTTCAACGCATTAAAGCTATCAGGTTTAATTTTTAGAGCTTCATCAAAGTCTTTAGATGCATTGTTAATATTCTTAAGCTTAATGAATATGAGCCCTCTATTATTAAGTGCATCTGAATGATTTGGATTGTAGCTTAAAGCTTTAGTATAGCTAACGAGCGCTTCGTGTAACTGATTAAGGTTAAGCTGAACATTCCCTAGCGAGTACCAGCTTTCTGAATTATCTGGTTTAATCTTTAAAGCTTTATCAAAACATTCAATAGCTTGATTAAATTTTCCTAAACTGGAGAGCGTAATCGCCTTGTTGTGCCAAGCAGGGAAATAATTGGGTTCAATTTCTGCTGCTTTTTCAAAGTAGTGCAACGCTTCTTTGTCACGTCCTTGGCGGGTTAATATGCTTCCTAAATTATCTAACGCAGTAACATCATCTGGTTTAATTTTCAGTACTTCTTGGAAGCTTTCTTTTGCTTCATCATAGCGTCCTAAATTTACTAGGGCTGCACCTCGATTATTCCATCCATTATGATCTTCTGGAATATGGGGTAGTCCTTTATCAAAACTAGCAACTGCTTTGTCAAATTGCCCTAACATTGCCAAAGCAGTACCTCGGTTAATCCAAGCTTGGTAGTCATCTGGCCTTCCCTCCAATGCTTTATCATAGCATTCAATAGCTTCATCAAAACGATATAAGTTATGTAAAGCTTTGGCCAACTCACCCCAAGTCTGGTAATCATTTGGATTTAATGACAATCCATTCTTAAAACTGATAATTGCTTCTTCCAATTTACCTAATTCAACTAAAGCTACACCTCGGTTACTCCAAGCCAGACCTTCATCATCTTTGATTTGAATGGATTGGTCAAAACTAGCAACAGCCTCAGCAAAGCGACCGAGGCGAGCTAATACAGTGCCTTGATT
>CAZXCE010000636.1:0-5095 GCA_964639175.1 uncultured Clostridia bacterium | reverse complement strand
AACTTCAAAATGGAGATGTTGGTTTGTTTTACTTTGCCGGACATGGTGTCCAGGTTTCTGGAGACAATTTTTTGATACCAGTAGATGCGGAGATTAAAACCGACGCCGATGTGGATGTGTATTGTGTTGAACTCAACAAAGTGCTCAAACAAATGCAAACCGCGACCGGTTTCAGGGAAACTGTCCGGTTTCAACCTGCCAGCGGTGACTATTTGAGAAATCTGGCCGTTCATCTCTTTCAACAAAATATGTTTGCCGAAGCAATACCACAGCTTAAGAACTATCTTCAAACTGAGCCCACCGATGGGAAAATGCACTTTACCCTTGGATTGGCATATGAACAGACTCTCGATTTTCAGAAGGCGGAAGCCGCATTTGCAACGGCACTCGACCTGAAGAAGAGTAAAGTTGAATATCACCACGGGCTGGGCCAGGTCTTGGAAAAACAAGGTCGAATTCAGGCTGCATTGGCCTCGTCTCAAACCCTGAACCCGCTGTGTTTCAACTTTTCCTAGTTCGATTTCGTCAGAAACCTTGTACTTACTTGATCTGCCATGTTCCAGAGCCTTAGCAAAGGAGTGACTTTCCATGACCGACTATACCATAAAGATAACTTATTATTCTTACGACATAAATCAATTGGTACTGCTTGCTGATCAATTCCAAAGGGAGTACCCGACTGCTAAACCGCCAGTTTTCCTGGATGTCGCACATTCTGATAGTTGGGTACTCGAATTGGAGAAGCCTGCCACCTGGACTGAAGCAACTGAGTATCGAATTATGAACTCAGTACGGACCTTTGTGGAAGAAAACATCGAGCATTTCAGCGACGGGTTTGCCATCGCTAGAACCGCAAGGGGTAGGGTACCAACGATTTATCTCGCCACAAAAAGTACCCAACTTCTGTATTATCTCGGACAGCATCCAGAGAAGGTTCCTGGCGTCCTAACCGCCCGGGCCTGGGCACAGCAAAAACAGCAAGAACTCTTTGACAAATTCAAAGCCAAAATTGGTCTTGATCCAAACAAATTCTGAACTGTTGAGCACTTCACAATTTGTACGGCAGGACGGAGCAGTGAGTTGAGCCCAGTTTTTCAAGGGTATAGCCTTTCTGAAAAAGGTTCAGCCTAACCTCTTTAGACGAGAGGGTTTTCTTCCATCCCACTCGTCACGCCTCACGCCTGAAGGTGTTACTCTGAACTGAAATCATTTGCTGAACTGAGATTCTACTGGAAACAGGTCATTGCTTAACTCTTCCACCACCACCTTTTACAGATTTTTGCTTTAATAGGACAGGCAAAACCTCCAGGTAAAAGTATATTCTGGCGCGAATACCTGTCTTCCCACCCGCATTCCGGGCACCAGTCATTGAAACTCCCCCTGCAATTGAAAAGCAGCCCAGTGAAAAGGATTGCGCCAGCGAGGGAGTTTATGAAAAAGCATGTCAAGCTGCGCGGCTCGCAGGGCCTGAGCTGGCGTGAGCGGTTTGGTTTTGGAAAGTAAATGCTGGTAAAAGCGTTTCATCAGCTCTGCGGTGCCTTCATCAGAGACTTTCCATAAGCTAGAGATAACACGTCGCGAACCAGCATACATAAACGCCCGTGTCAGGCCGATGGCTCCCTCACCTTTGAGTTCTTTGCCAAGTCCGGATTCACAGGCGCTTAACACGACCAGATCAGCATTGAGTTTCAAGTTGTAGATTTCCTGGGAACGTAAATATCCTTCCTGTTTTTGAGCCTGTTCATCCACAAGCGACAGCACCAGTCCTGAAAATTCAGGCCGCAAGCTGTCAAATCTGCCGTGGGTAGCAAAATGGACAACCCGAAAGGGCGAAAGGTCAGTTTGGGTGAGAAGCTTTTTGGATGCCGCAAAGCCTTCGACCACCCGGCAGCGATCTGACCCGGCCAGTTGTTGAATGACTTTGGCCTGTTTGGATGTACCTGGAATCGGCAACCAGGTATCGCCGACTGCCGAAAGCAGGCGCTCTTCCTGATAGGTTTTGAGTTGGGCAGCTTCAGTCTTTGAATCGGGCTGTTTTTTGGCGGCGCCTTTGAACCGGTCATCGGTTGGAGAAAAGACCGGATTGGCCAGGACAAAAGCCGTCTGGTTGGTCTGAGTTCGATTTTTGAAAGTCTCGCGCAAGACGACCAGCGTCGAGGCCGAAGGTTCAAAGGTCAGTTCAAACTGTTCGATCAAAAATTCCGGCATCAGGCGAGGCTTGGGATGACCCGTTTGGGCCAGTGCGGGTAACGCGCCAAAGGGAAGGTAAAACAGGGCGCCATCCGGGAGAATGATCAATCGTTTGGCCGTCAGATGTGAGGCCAGCGGTTTGACAATCAGGTCGCTGACGGTACTGGACGCAGCTTTGACATCCTTTGGGGTTGATCCACCTCCGTTTTTGCCGGTCAGGTGGTTCATAAAAGTTCGGACAGCGGTTTCAATCTCACTTCGTTTGGGCAACACCGCCCCATCAACCCGGTCTTTGGAAATCACCCAGGCAAAGCTGCGCTCATCGCCAAGCTGGTAACTGACCAGTTGGGTATTGGCATCCAGGATCTGAGTCTGGACCTGACTGACGGAAATCGGCTGAGGGGTGGTCAGATTGGCAAACGCCGGGTTGGCTTTTCGGATTTCGGCTTCGACCAGTTCGAGTTCTTTTGAAAGGGTATCGAGTTCCTGCTGGCCCTTTTGGCGATCTGCATTCTCTTCAGGAAGTGGAAACAGCGCTTCGGTTTTGGTGGCAATGGTTTGAGCCAGAACATCACGACGGGCCAGGAGTTCCGGCGGAACATTGGCAGCCGGAGGGAGTTTGGTTTCAACCAGTTGTTCATTCAGGCTGCGGGCTCTCCGCTTTTCGCTGACCAGAAATGCCTGGGCGATGTGCCCGGCAGACGGGTCTTTTTCGTGGAGACTAAACAGCACATCAATCAGCAGGTCATAGGTGTTTTGTGAGAAAGTGAAAAAAAGCGCCCGGTTTTGCGGTGTCACATAGCCTGACCGAACCTCTTCGACGGCCTCAATCGCTGCTTCAAGCAGTTTTCTGGACTCTGACAGGTTGCCTACCTGGTGTTCAAATTTGGCGAACCGATTGTAACAATCATAGAGCCCAAAGGTCTGGTTGAGTGTCCGGCGGTTTTCAATGGCGAGCTGGTAATATTCCCTGGCTTTGGGCAGGTTCCCTAATGAATGATAAACCTGGGCGGTATAAATAAAAATATCGTACCCAGGCTCTTTGAGTTCTTTTGCCAGTTCAAGAACCTGAAGATAATATTCCAGCGATTTTTTATAATTCTTTAAGTGTGCATAGGTTGCTGCAATATTGCCCAGAGAGATGGCAATGAGTGCCGGAGTTTTTGTTTTTCTTACTTCCTCGAGGCTTTTGGTAAAGTAATCCAATGCCTGATCATACTTTTTCAAGTCTAAAGAACACTGACCGAGGAAGGTGAACCGACTCGATATCTCAACCGGGTTGACGGTTGAGGGGTTGGTGAGCTTTTTATAGGTTTCAAGCGCGGCTTCTGGGTTGCCGTTTGATCTTTGCATCATGGACATTGCCACCACCGCCACATTTGCCCCCTCTGGGTTCCCGATTGCCTGGAAAAGATCAAAAGCCTGTTGGGCATAGGCCATGGCTTTTTGATAATCTCCAAAGGTTTGATAGTGGCGACTGACCCGAGCCAGTGCCCCAGCTTCTATATTCTGGTCTTTTCCTAATCGCCCCAAAAATAACGCCCGGTTGAAACATTCAAAAGATTTCTCATAATCACCGGAATCTTCATACAATGACCCTAAAGTATAATGGGCATAGGCATCCCATAAAACCTGGTTGGTTTTTTGGCCATACTCGACGACCTGTTTCAAGCAGGTGATTCCTTCGGAATACATCCGATTTCCCGCGTAATTCCCCCCAATCGTAAAATTCATCAACGCAACTTCTTCTTCATCTCCAGCAGTTTGATACAGTTCCCCGGCTATCTTGTAAAGTTCAATTCCACGGGTTCTTTCACCAATGAGCGCGCAGGTTGCTCCCGTGAAATACACACAGGTTGCCTGCATCCAGGTATAGCCGAGCGAATGGAATAGATCGGCTGCCGTTTGGTACCGGTTGAGTCCTTCCAGAACAGACTCTTTTTGTTTCTGGAGCAGGAGTGCCTCCGCTTGCTTGATGAGGTCTAATGCTCTGATACATTCCCGATCCTGGTCGGTGGCCAGGCGCTGAGTCCGGAGTTCGAGGCTGTATTTTCCAGCCGTTGGAGAGGGTTGGAACGGGATAATCCGAATTTCATACTTTCCAGCCTGATTCGCAATCCAAAAAACTGGTTCCGGGCCATACATCCGATCAAAATAATTAACCTGTACCACCTGATTTCCGGCTGGGTCAATGACCGTCACGACCACATCAATCGCCTTTTGTTCCGCCACGAGATAGACAAATTCACCTGCCGAAAGATCAAGTGTGAAGCGGTGGGTTTCACCAGCCTTCAATTCCTTTTCAATCTGGTGGCCGATGGTGAGCAACGGTTGAGGAACGGACGTTTGCCCCAGAACGGGTCTGGCCGCGAATCCGAAAAATAACATCCAGAGGAAAAAAACCGATTTGAGCAAAGTGATTTTATGTGAAGTCATATGAAATTGGCCACTCTCAACGGATCGCAATCTATCAAGTTGAGTTCTTTGATTGATACCATTAGTTAGCTAAATGATAGAGGTGCACGCGGTATGCAGGCAACCAATGGTATTATACTGAGATCATCAACGGAAGCCTTCTGGAAGAAAATTGTGACTGCAGTCACAACTTTTCCCGAAAATTTACTCAATTTGAAATTGTGGACAAAACTGCCGGGTGTCGCCATCTGGTCCTGGTGAGGTTCAGCAAGGTTGCTGGTTCCCCCAGCATCTTCATTTCAAGGTATGCTGTGCCCAGACTGCAACCACATGTACTTGACAGAGAGGGGAGCATGATATTTCTGGCACATACCGAAAATGAGAAGGGGATTCCCCACGTGCTCAGCGATCATCTGAGCAGCGTGGGTCAACTGGCATAAGCGCCAAGATAAGAAAATAATGACTGTAACAAATAGAAAAGAAAGGGCAA
>CAZXCE010000635.1:0-5098 GCA_964639175.1 uncultured Clostridia bacterium | reverse complement strand
CGTCCCCGGTGTCAGCCCCGCCCCGAACAGGGTTCACAAACCAATTGAACGAGAATGAGCATGCGTTGTCGCAATTGCAATCAGGAACTTGCACGGTCTGGGAAATTTTGTCGGTTTTGTGGTTCACCACAGCCGGCACCAGAGAGTACTGGTGCAAAGCTCGGCGCATCAGTTGGCTCGGTTCAGGTGACCAAAACCCTGGGATCTCCCCCCCGACTGGCCGTGGCCCCACCTGCGGGTTCAGATGTACCAGCCAGAAACCTCACTGAAGCCAGTTCTGTCAAGGAAGGAGCCCCCGCCCCAGAGTGGAAATATCAATCGTTGAGCAATCTGCCGTTGCCAGCATTGGCACCTCCGGAATCTGAGGTTGCCAGCAGCGAACGCAAAAACGAAGATCCCCTCATGCTCAGCGTGCGACCAGAAGATTTTTCACTTGCCCCACCGACCAACGTCTTGATTGGCCCTTTTCAACAGGCGGGGTTTGGTCTTCGATTTGGGGCTGGCATGTTTGATTTTTCACTCTACATGCTGTGGTTTCTGGTGTGGTGGCCAGTGGCTGCTTTTCTCGCAAAACAGAATCCAGCATTTTCTTATTCAGTACAGGGTTTGGGATACTGTGTGTTTGGTATTCTGTTGATTGCCAATCACGTGCTACTTCCAGCCCGTCAGGGGCAAACGCTTGGAAAATGGCTGGTTGGCATTCGCATTATTCAAACCAGTTTTGCCCCGGTCTCGGTATTTCATATTCTCAAACGCCATCTCCTTGGATATCCGCTCTCAATGATTTTTGGCCTTGGTTTTTTGTGGATGCTGTGGGACCGCCGGCAACAGGGGTGGCATGATAAACTTGCCCATACACTCGTTGTTCGGTTAGATGTATAGTTGCCTGCATAAAATTAGGAATTAGGAAGTATGAGATTCATGTCTAACCGAGACCAGGGTAGGCTGGTTCATAATTCATAATTCATAACATTTACCTCCTCGCGTTCACCGTTCTTTTGATTCCACATTTCCTTGTGGATCACTCATCAGCTATTGCCCATAACCCACTTCTGACAGAATCAAGTGCCACTGGCTGAATGCAAAGCTGGGTTGTCTTGAGTCTGCTCGGGTCGTCTTGTTGAAAAAAGTCAATCACTGCTTTCCCAACTCTTCTGGTTGTCACGTTAAAGGCCGATTTGGATATGCCACTTTTATTTGTCCAGCAAGCCAATGGAATGAATTATGAGGTTGCCGCCCAGAAAGTGCGCACCACGATTGGGCGTTCTTCACGCAATGATATTTGCTTGAATGATCCATTTGCTTCACGCGTTCATGCCGAAGTCCGCCGGGAAAACGAGAGCTTCTTTATTACGGATATGGGCAGCGCCAATGGCACCTACCATAATGGGGTTCGGATGTCAGGCACCTTGCCGCTTCAAATTGGAGACATCATTCGAATTGGCGAAACACAAATCCACTTTCGTGACTCAGATTCAACCGGGTCATACAGTGCCAACATTTTGCTTTCAGACGCCGATTGGACAACCGCACCCGAAGCGACGATTATGGGTCGGAGCGGCACCAACAAAAAAGACAGCCTTCTGACGTCAGTGATCAGTGAAATGGCTGGCCGGGATAAGCTCAACGACAAAACGGGAATTCTGACACCTCAGCTTGGGGTCCTCGACAAGCAGCGTGATTTGCTGGCTGTGGTGAGCAAGGTTGTTGAAACGCTTCTTTCGGAACGTTCATTGGATGAAACGCTCAAATTGATTTTGGATCTGGTTTTTGAAGCCGTAGCGGCTGAGCGAGGGTATATCTTTCTCACCAGCCCAACCGGTGAGTTGTTGCTCAAAGCTGCCCGAACGAAGACTGGAAACACCGATCAACTGGTCACTGACGAAGTCAAAATCAGTCGGTCGATTATTGATACCGTCCTCACCGAATGTACCTCGGTTCTGACCTCTGATGCCCAACAGGATCCGCGATTCTCACAGCGGAACTCGATTATGCTCAGTAACATCCGGTCAATTATGGCGGTTCCACTGGCCCATACTGGCGATGAAGTGTTGGGCATGATCTATGTTGATTCGCATTACGGAACCAGCCGGTTCAGCCAGGAAGATCTCGGAGTGATTACCACCATTGCCCGGGTATCAGCGATTAAAATTGATAATGTCCGACTGATGGAAGAACAACTGGAAAAACGGCGAATTGACGAAGAGTTAAAAGTCGCCAGCGAAATCCAGTTGAGTTTGCACCCAGCCCGTCAGCCCAAAATTGATGGCTATGATGTCATGGGGATTAGCTTCCCGTGCCGTGAAATCGGTGGTGATTACTATGATTTTATTCAGTGTCGTGACCGAAACTGGATTTTTGCGGTTGGCGATGTCTCGGGAAAGGGAATTGGCGCGGCATTGATGATGTCCAGTCTGCACGCTTCGCTCCGGGCACAAGCGCAGACCGGGCGCCCGGTGGAAGATATTGTGTCGGAGGTCAACACCTATATCACGGAAAATTCACCGGAAAACAAGTTCCTGACCCTGTTTTGTGGTGAATTATGCCCCACAACCGGCACCATGACTTATGCCAGCGCCGGGCACAATGCCGCGCTCCTGGTTCGGGCTGATAAGTCGGTTGAGGAACTCGGTGCCACCGGGCTTCCTGCCGGGATTACGGTTGATTTTCCCTATGAATCGGAACAGTTTGTGATTGATCCAGGGGATATTTTGGTGATTTACAGTGACGGAGTGACTGAAGGCGTCAATGAACACGATGAATTATTTGGCGAGCAGCGGCTGATTGAAGTCATCCGACGCCATAACCACGCCAATGCCTCTCAAATACGCGACCGGGTTGACGAAGCGCTCAGCCACTTTGTCGGCAAAGAGCCTCAGGCTGACGATATGACACTGGTGGTTCTGAAACGACTCAGGTGAACGGAGGATTGCGGCTTGGAAGATCAACAGGCTACGGATGACTATGATAGCCCCTGGAAAGAAGCCCTGGACGAATATTTCAAGGACTTCCTGGAACTGTTATTTCCAATGGTTCACGACGGAATAAATTGGGAAATTGCCCCGCAGCCGCGTGATAAAGAATTCCAAAAAGTGACTGCTACGGCCAAAATAGGGCGTCAAATTGCCGATAAACTCAAAGAAGTCCAGACCCTCGAAGGTGAAACCAGATGGGTGCTCGTCCATGTCGAGGTGCAAGGCCAATGGGAAGCTGACTTTCCCCGACGGATCTTTCGGTTTGACGCCCAGCTCTTTGACGAATTTGAAAAACACGTTGTGAGCCTGGTGGTGCTCGGAGACTCAAACCCGGAATGGATGCCAAAAGCCTTTGGATGGTCCTTTTGGGGCTATGAAATGGGAGTTCGGTTTCCAATCGTCAAATTGATCAATCTGAATCTTGAGGGGCTGGAACAAAGTCAGAACCGCTTTGCTCCAATTGTGCTGGCCCACCTCAAAACGATGGCCACCAAACACGAACCCCAAACCCGGCGTGAGTGGAAATTTCGAATTGTCCGGTCACTCTATGAAAAAGGATATGCGGCAGAGGATGTGCGAAAACTCTTTCGGCTGATAGACTGGTTTATGTATTTGCCGCAGGATTTGGAGCAGGGATTCCAAAAGGATTTGGAAACATTTGAGGAGGAACACCATATGCCTTACGTGACGACTATTGAACGAATGGCTGAAGCCCGAGGAAAAGCCGAAGGAAAAGCCGAAGGAAAAGCCGAAGGAAAAGCTGAAGGAAAAGCTGAAGGAAAAGCCGAAGGACGTATCGAATCAAAAATCGAAATGATTCTACTCACACTCAAGGCACGATTTGGCGAGGTTTCTCCTCCCATCATCAAAAAGATCCAGACAGTCCAAAATGACGATCTCTTAAACAGCTACCAGTTCAATGCCATTGTGGCTCAAAGTCTGGAGGATTTTGTGGCCAGGTTGGAAACTTCGGTTGAGTGACTGGTGATTGGTCCTTGGTGCTTGGTTCTTAGTGCTTGGGAACCAATATTTTCCAAGCCCCAAGCCCCAAGCCCCCAAAAATCACCAGCCAGTTGCAAATAACCGCATTGCGCCCTTCATCCCGCATTTCTGATAGGTGGTATAGGCTTTTGCCGCCCGGCTTCGAATGGCCTCACCTGATTCATTGGCAATCCACCCATCAATCCCAGCTTTCAAGACATAGGCTTCGGGGGCCATCAGTCCAGTGGTCCACAGGAGTGGCTGGGCGCCGGTTTGTTTCAACGGATCTGAAAAATGCCGCTGACTGGCACAGGCCAGAATCATCACCTCCCGTTTTGACTGGTCCTGGCGCTGAGGAATTGCATCAAGTTGAAAATCCATCAGGCCATCGTGGCCAACATACGCCAGTAAATGGGACGACCCTCCAGCATAAATCGGTGATGCTCCACCAGGAATCGCAACCGTCTCGGTCCCACCTCCTGCCGCAAAGCGCAAAAGATCAAGCGTACACTGTTTGATTTCGCGGCCCTGATAGGCATCCGCAACCAGAAACACGGGTTTCGTCCGATGCTGAAATATCACCCGTTCAAGCACACCAGGTTTTGGTGACTGATTTTCGGAAACCACCTTCCATTCCTGGGCTCTCTTTAAATGGGTTTTGACCCCAAATTCACAGCCCCAGTACAAATTATGCGGCGGATCGTCGCCATTTCCGATTCTGGCAGGGACAGGAACAATTCCTTGATACTGGTTATCGCACAGTGCAACCAGAACATGGATCACACGACCTGGATTCAAATGCTGCTGGCTGGGAGGTTCAACGGTTTGGGGTGACAAACTGGCTGGGGGGAGGGAAGGCGGTGGTGATTCGTTGCCGATTGACGTTCGGCATCCAAAGCACGCCACGAGAAGAAGCACAGGCAGGATGAGATATTTCATAAGCATTTGAGGCTTCATACCTGGTACGTGGTGCGTGGTGCTTGGTGCCTGGTGCTTGGGAACTAATACTTTCCAAGCACCAGGCACCAAATAGTGGTGAGTGGTTAGAAATCAATGCCTTCGAAGAAGAACCAAGCACCAAGAACCAAGCACCAAGAACCAAGAACCAAGCACCAGTCACCAGCTACATCATTTTCTCAACC
>CAZXCE010000634.1:0-5102 GCA_964639175.1 uncultured Clostridia bacterium | reverse complement strand
ATGCTCCCCGAAAATCGGACAGGGAAATAAGTTAATTCCGCTTGAAGTTATAATAGCCTAGAGCCTGTATTCACTGAGGGCTAATGTTAACTTGACCAGTTTTCCACTTGAAAACCAGCAGGCAGGTTTTTGAACGCGCCATCATTCGTGACGAAAATGCAACCGTGCCGATGCGCCACGCACGCAATGAGCAAATCTATATCTTGAATCTTTTTGCCGTTGAGTTTCAGTTCACCTTTGGTTTTTCCAAACAACTCCCAACATTGAACATCCACCGGAGCAGCCAGAATGATATTTTTCAGCTTGGCGAGCCTTTGGTAAATGTTGGCCGAATGAGCAGAGATTTCAGCACCATAGGAAATTTCCCCTATGGATGCTTCGGACATATACACCGCGTCTGTGGTAATTTTGGTGAACGCCTCAATCGTTTTGATTTCTTCCGGTTTGCGGCGGCTTTCCTTTTTGTACAGACCATTCATCAAATATGAACAGTGATTGGTATCAAGAAGATAGGGCATAAGTTACTCGTCAAGAGATACTGGTAATTCCTTTCTGGTGCGTGACGCCCTGATTTCTTCAATCGGAATATCATAGGTGTCATCTTCGGCATCACCTTCCAGCTCTTTGAGCATCCTCATTCGTTCCTCATAGGACGGAGCAGGAGGCAGCCCCCCTGGCTTACCCCAAGGAACAAGGTCAGCGTCCACTACCTTTTTGACCTTGAGAAGTACATCATTTTCTCTCTGTACAAATTCTACAAAATCGCCAATATGCGCGCCGATTGCCCGGCAAATGTCTTCAGGAATCACCACCTGTCTTTTGCGGCTGATCTTGCTTAATGACATAGTGCCCCCTGTGTCTTTCCTTTCAAACGTCATACAGTTTGATAGTTAAATTGTAAAACGGTAAAACCCATAGTCATTCTAGGTCAAAAAAAGCCGAAAGCAAACAAATTGAACTTGTTAAGCCAGGTAGGTGCGGTCGGATGAAGACTTTGGCAATGAAAAGAAAAAGAACAGTTGCCGTTACTTGCGCTGATCATCGTTTTTTCATCAGCACCTTGATTTGGTTCAGAAATCACAACTGGTTTTCATCGGTCAGACGTTGAAACCGTTCTATCAATATTTGCGGGGTTTGGTCAAACTGGGTTGCAGTTAGTTCATGGTAAATGACCTGGACTTATGCCTGATGCAGATCTGGAGCCGCCAGCAAAAACCCCAACGCGTGCGCCAAGCGCAACCCGACGATCAATAAATGAGCATCTTCGATTGATTCGAGCTGGTTGAGAAATTCGCCAATTGCGACCAGTTGCAGGGAACTCTCCGCGATGGAATCGGCGCTGAGTTCAACCGCAAAAGGGTACACAATTTCCGGTGTTGCTCCTGGTGTTGGAAAGTACGGCCCGCCAAGTTCCTGAATCGTCTTTGAAGTCACGCCAAATTCACGGTTCAAGTTGGCTTCGATAAAAGTCGGGAGTTCCCACTGGATAGTGAGTTCAAATGGAACTCGCCAGCCGGGTGCCACGACGAGCATTGAGTTTCCGGTAAAATATTGGGCGGCGGGGAGATCCCGGTGCTGAACTGCCAGAAATACTCCGGCGGTGGTTTTGACAAATGGCGCAATCACTACTGTGTTGCGGCTGTAGCGGCGTGGCGTCACATATTCAAATTCAACGGTTTTTACTGTCGAACCTGCCGCATCCAGCTCTGAAAAAAGGCTGCTTCGAATTGAAAGGAATTCAGCCGGTTCCGTGGTTGTCAGCGATTGAAAGGCTTCGTTCTGGGGTGGGTCGAGTGTATTTTCCGGGCTTGAAAGCGATGCGTGCTGCTCGGTCGGTGTCAACGTTGCGCCAATCCACGGACCAACCGACAGGTTCAGCCGCAACAACAACCAGTAAATATTGATTTCCAATCGGGCATCAAACATTCCGCTCACGTGACAGGCACGAAGCACCTGCCCGGCGTCGAGTTCGCGAACGCTCCCGGAATGAGAAAACGAAGTGTAATTTGACAGATCCGCAAAGGGTGACTGAACCGGTCGCGGAGAAATTTGGACAAGCCGGGCCAAAACTCGTTCGTTGATGCCTCCGGGTGAGGTGAAGTAGGTAAACGATGGACTGATGCCCAGAATGTCATCCGCCGAAATACCAGCCCGTTCCGAAAGTGCTGTTTCAATCACAAAGTCAATGTTTTCAGTTGCTTCGGCCAGGAAGGAGATCGGTTCTGTGATGTACCCTGAGCGCGTGGCACTCGTCAAATTTGGATGGTCGGCGCAGGCATTGGTGATCGGACGTGGAAAACCCTTCTTCGCCACGACCAGCAAGCGTCCGCTGTCTTCAAACCACGGAATCACATCAATCGTCTGGTTGGGGCGTTCGACGAGTTCGTGAATGTTTCCGGTTTCTACATTCCGATACTGGTGAAATTGCAGAAACTGTGGGTGATCCAATATCCGGCATTGGGCTTCGGTCAGGAAAACACCTGAGCTTGCCGGCAGTTTTTCCCCTACGATCAAATAGTTTGTCGGTGGGAACGGCAATGAGTTTCCAGCCGTGTCAAAGAGCCTGAATTTTCCCTGATACCGGTTGGTCAAAATCCAGGGGTTGAAAATCGGAAACGACGCCACAATCCGCATGCCGCGTTCGCGAAAGGCGGTTTCAAACCCGGATTGTGAAAGGTAGGTGTATTCCTCAAGCAATTCGGCATCCCAGTCGGTTCGATAGTCTTTCCGGAGAACAAATTCGGTCGCTGCCCGGAGCTTCAATTCAAACCGGGCCCAAGTATCATCAATTGTTCCAAGGTGTTGAAAGGGTACGGGGCCATCTGGATTCTGACTGCTGCGAAACCCGGCGGCAAACCGTTCAAACAGGGCTGCGGTGGAAAGCGAAGCAATCGGACCCTCTGCGGCGCCATCCGTAACCGGTACATCCAGCCACACCAGTTCTGGACCGTCCGGGACGACAAAATCCCGGATGATCAACACGCCTCCGGGTTTGAGCTGGGCAATCTGGTTGTCGAGCGTTTCAAATATTCGATTCAGGTCAAAGTCATTGAAACTGGTCACGTGATGGAACACTGAAGAGTTCAAAATTCCATCAATCGAATTTTCAGCAAACAAGGGTTGGGAAATATCACCCGCCTGAAACGATAGATTTGGCAATTGATAGGTTTCGGCGGCCAGTTCCACCGACACGGGGTTGATGTCTACGCCAATCAAGTTCAATCCTGGATACAGGCGGGCAAGATCATAGGTTCCTTTCCCCGAACCACTTCCCATATCCACAATGCACCCGTGGGTTGGAAAATGCGCCGTGGTGAGCGCAATTTTCTGCTGCATCGAAGCGTCCATCCCGGCGAAATAAGATTTGTAGGCGGCTTCACTTCCCCGGTGTTGCCTGGTGTAGGCTGATTCTTCTGAGGAATGATCTGACATTGGACAAACCTGCTGTTTGAGAGTCGAAAATACTGACGGAACTGCAGAGAGTTTGCCTTTTTACCACAGAGGACACAGAGGGACACAGAGAAAATCTTTTCTTCATTCTTCATTCTTCATTCTTCATTTCTCATTCAGGTTTCCTCTGTGTCCCTCTGTGTCCTCTGTGGTTCGAATTTTTTGCTTTCAAGTGCAGGTTGCTTCCAATGCTTCAATCAGAATCTGGATGTCTTCCGGTTGAGTTCGGAAATTGGTAATGCAGGCTCGCAAAACTGGTGTTTGAGGGGCAATCGTCGTGGTTGAAATCCAGGCGTTCCCCGATGCCAGTACCCGACTGGCTACACGCTCCAGATAGGGTTGGGTTGTGCCTTCCGGATGTACCCCATCAACAAAACAGACCACGGGCAGTGAGGTCTGATTGACGACTTTCCACCGCGTTGAGGCCAGTTGATGCCGAAGATACTGGCCCATTTCGGTTTGGTGACGAAGAGCAACGGCATAACCTTCCCATCCGGCAACCAGCAACGACAAAAAGACTTTGAGGCCAATAAAGCGCCGTGACCACTGCATCGAATGGGCATACGGGTCAATCACTTCCAGGCCGCGTGCATCAATCGGCATGTAGTTATTGGCCGTGGCAAAGGTTTCGGTCAACAACCCTGGATGCCGGGTCAGGTAAATTCCAGCCGCCATTGGGACCGAAAACCATTTGTGGGCATCAAAGGTGATTGAATCTGCCAGCGCAATGCCTTTCAACAATGGCCTGAGTTCGTCCAAAAAGACGGCAGCCCCGCCCCAGGCAGCATCTACGTGAAAATACAGCTTTTCCTGATGACACAGTTCAGCCAGTTCAACGAGCGGGTCAACGATGCCGCCGCTGGTGGTTCCAGCCGTTCCCACCACCAGAAACGGTATCAATCCTGCCAGTCGGTCGGCTTTGATTTGTTCCCGCAGAAGGTTCACATCCAGTTGAAACTGATCATTGACCGGAATTTCACGCACCGCATTTGATCCCAAACCACACAACCTGACAGCTTTCTGGAACGAATGATGCGCCTGAGCCGACAGATACATCACAGGTTGGGCCGGGAGGGATCGCACACCACCCGTGGCAAAACTCGGAAATTGCCTGACCAGAGCCGTCAAGACGCCGGTATGATTGGCTTCAGCACCACCGGAGGTAAATGTTCCATCTGCAGTAGTCGGGTTATAGCCAAACTTTTCGGCAAAAGTCCGAATCAGGTGGTTTTCGATTTCTATGGCCAGCGGGCTGTGGCTCCAGGCCGCCAGTTGTGGGTTAAAGGCTGCCACCAGCGCATCGGCATAAATGCTCATCGTGGTCGGCGAAGGATTATACAACCCAAAATAGCGTGGATGTGGATTATGAACCTGATACTGACGCAATCCGTTAGCGATAAAGTCAATTGCCTCAACGGCATCCAGCGGCTGATCAAACTGAAGCGGCATCAGTAGTTTCCGGATTGCCGTTGGATCAAGCGGTGGTGCCACCCGAAGGTCACCCACCTGACTGATATATGACTCAATGGTGTTGACGACGTGTTGCCAGAGTTCCCGGCGGTGTGATTCATCAAGCAACAGCGAAGGAGCAAGTTGAACTGGTGTTGACATAGAAAGGCAAGGATTCAGGGTTCAGGGTTTAGGGTTCAGGG
>CAZXCE010000633.1:0-5102 GCA_964639175.1 uncultured Clostridia bacterium | reverse complement strand
GGTCGCTCGCAGGTTTGAACATCAATTGATCGTTGTGTATTGCCGCCCAGAGTTGCTGGTTGCACTGCCTGAACCAATCCACCAATTGCTCACCGGACTTGATCAAATGCCGATTCCAATTGATGAAGCGGCACTGGTTGTCAGTGACAATGGTGATGTATATGGCACGGTGGCGGATCTCCGGGCCAGACTCGAATTCTCCGAATAGCTGAACCATCCTCTTTGAACCCTGAACCCTGAACCCTGAACCCTGTATTCAAAACCCTGAACCCTGGCCACTCAACCGTCATGAACTTCAAATCCAGCTTTCTCCATGTTGGCAAGGTACAGCTTGAATACCAGTGGTTTGGGCCACCGCCGGACGAACATCCAACCCTGGTTTTTCTTCACGAAGGACTGGGTTGTGTGTCATTATGGCGGGACTTTCCAGAACAACTTTTTTTGCAAACAGGATGCGGCGCGCTGGTGTATTCGCGGGCCGGTTACGGAAAATCGGACCCGGCTTCCCTGCCCCGGCCAGTGCGGTTTATGCACGACGAAGCCGAAATTCTGGGCATGATTCTGGAGCAAACTGGAATTGAAAAACCGATTCTGGTGGGTCACAGCGATGGGGCTTCGATTGCCCTGATTTATGCTGGAGGGCCACAGGGTTCTTCGGTCAGCGGACTGATTCTGGAGGCACCACACGTATTCACTGAGCCCTCCGGATTGGAAAGCATTGCGCAGATTCGCGAAGTGTATCGCACAACTGATCTGCGTCAGCGCCTGGCGCGTCACCACGGTGACAACACCGACATTGCCTTTTGGGGCTGGAATGACGTCTGGTTGCATCCAGAGTTTCAAGCCTGGAATATCGAATCAGTGTTGCCGACAATTATGGCTCCGATGCTGATCATTCAAGGCGAGGCTGATGAATATGGCACGTGGCGTCAGGTCGAAGCCATCCAGCACCAGAGCGGCGGAAAGGTCCAAACGCTGGCCATTCCTGGATGTGGGCATTCACCCCATCGTGAATTTCCAGACCTTGTGCTGGATGTAATGGCCAGATTTATCAATTTTGAAGTCAAGCTCAATTGATTGCAGGTGATTTCTATGTGGCAAAGAAAATCTCAGGATGAAATTGATTTACTCATCTCTCAAAAACAAGCTGATCTCAGCAACCCATTTAAAGCTCTACTGTTTGCGGGTCTCTTTACGGTAGCTGCGATCCTGTTTTATGCGTTGGGAATTCGCAGTTTGCGCACGGCAGTTATTGTGGTTGATAACGGACTGGGCTTTGTCCAAAATCTGCTCCGGCTCGGTCCAATGGCAGCGGTTCTATTTGTCTTTAGCTTCCTTTTTATTTTCTGGACTCGGAGACAAAAGGTAGCCAATCCATTTGCAAGCGAACAAATTCTGTTTTGCCAAAACTGTCAGGAAAACATGCATCGAAGCTCCACCCGAATCTGTCATTGCGGGTGTGCACAAGAACCTCTGGATTTCTATCGGTGGGTTGATTCACCTCAAGAATTTCTAAATGAAAACCTGGGTAAAATCAGACAGGATTGAATTTCCTTTTGCCACATTCTTGTTGCTGAGAACATTGAAAAAATTCTGCCCATTTGGTGCGTTGCTATGGAAAACACTCAACCCAAACCAATTCCGGTTCAGGTGCAGCTTACCTTCAATCAACATGGCTGTCCGGTGGTTTCAATTCCGGTTTTGGCCCAGATCGAAATCCAGGTTTCACCGGGCGGAACTGACCCACCGAGGCCAGAAATCGAGACGCTCAAGGAAGTGGTCATTCGCGGGAATGCTGAAGGGCTGACAACACTGGCTCAGTTCTTGTTGTCGGTCGCCGCTTGCCCAATTGAGGGGTACCACCAGCACCTGGATTCAGGTGCCTTTCCATCATTTTTTCAAAGCCGTGATGACTACTGGTTGACCATTGAAAAAACTGAAAACCAGAAACCCTCTCGCAACCATCCATCAAAGTATGCTGAATAACACCCTGACGCTTGGTTCGTTGTCATTCCCCATTACCAAAGCTGTATTCAGGTATGTCCCGGAAAATGATCTGGGAGGTCCTGGCTGGGATTTCAATATTGTGGCTGAACCCTGTCAATCACTTGAACCTGACCATTTTCTGTCTGACACCGGTATTCGGTTTTATTCGGAAGCTGATCCAATTCCAGTGCCCAATCTTGACGACTTGACTGGTGTTGAAATCTTTCTCGCAGAACCATTTGACCCTCAATCTGGTGAAGTCTATTTCACACTCTATGTCTTTGAGCACGGTGATTTGATCAATCTGACACTTCGCTTTCTGGAACGCGACCAGTCGTCACGCTATCGCATTTTTATTTCAGCAACCGTCCCCGCCGGGAGTGTTTTTGACCACGATGAACAGCTTGAAATTCACACCTGGATTGAGCAACTCCCGACAGTCATCCTGGAGCAGTAAAATCTGACATCGAGAAAAACCTGAGGAAGAGTTTTATGAAACCGATGGTTTTCAAAATCCGAACCGAGCACCACGCCCAACGCTGTGAACTCTGCCATCAGAGCGACCAGTTTGACCCGGAAACTGGATTTTGTGCCCGTTGTGTAACGACTCAGGTTGATGGCTACAAACCACCGTTCACCTTACAAGAATTTCAGATCATTCAAAGATACAGGAACATGCAAAAGCGACTACATTATGGAGAGTTTGTTCTTGGACTGATCACTCTTGGGATTTACTGCCTGGGGACCTACTATCTCCATATTCCTGCTTTTTACCCAGTCATTGTATTGCTTGGAGTTTTCTGCTTGCTTGTCATCGGAGGAATTCTGGTCGCAGCCCTTTGTGATACCTGCCCAAACTGCCATGACCGAATGTCTGCTTACAACAAAAATCCTGAAAACCCCAAACAATATCACTGTATCAACTGTGGTATCAGGCTTTCATAGGAATCCCCACGAGTCAGCAAAATCGGTGAAGTTTATGGTTTTCAAAATCCGAACCGAACACCACGCCCAACGCTGCGAACTCTGCCATCAGAGCGACCAGTTTGACCTCGAAACCGGGGTTTGTACTCGATGTTCAGAGATTCAAAACACAGAAGTTCAACATCCGCTGGCCGTACCGGAATTTCAAGTCCTGAAACAACATCGGGCAAAGCTACGGCTGAACGCCTTTTTCGCCGCCTGTTTTGGCCTGGTTCTGACGATATTCTTTCTTTTTGGGACAGATAGCTTCTTAACATTGCTCTTGATCCCTCTGGTTATCGGAGCCTGGGTCTATATTGCCCTTTTTATTGGTGGTTATCTGGCAGGTGCTGTCCCAATTGAATGTCCACAGTGTTATCAGTCAGTGCCAATTCATGATCAAAATATGAAAACGGGAGAGTCACTTCTCTGCTTTCACTGCCAAACCAGACTTTCGTAAACCGCGCCTTTAGACTCTGGAGTTCTTATGAAACACATTTTTCACGGTAGTCTCATTTGCGTCCTGCTGATTTTTTGCCCGGCGTGCGGAACGGTTTCGGGTGACAAACCACTGGCTTCAAAACCAAAAATGGTCACATCCTTGCCTACCGCCCAAGATGTTCCATTACCCAAACAGGGTGAGCTAGATGAACAGGGTCGGCTGGTACTCTACTGCCTGAAGAAAAGCGTCATCTCGCTCAATGACGAAGTAGGCGTCATGCTGATTGATGAAAATTACAACCGAGAGGATCTGCCGCCCCAAACCTGCTACATTTTGGGCGTTCAAAGCAGTCAGAAATTCCTCAAAACGTTTGATAAACAAGTCTTTATTGACGCGCTGAAAGAACTTCCTCCACACAGTGAAATTCGGGAATATGACAAATGTCAGGTGTCGCTCAATACGACATTACCGCAAAAGGTTCGGAACAACTTCTACAAAATATTTGCCAGGTTGGGACATACGCTACTGGAAGATCCCGACATTACCTGTAACTGTCTTGATTATGAAGCTTCGCCCCGAAAAGCAATAAAGACAAGAAATGAAAACTAATGAGGCCCGCCGATGTTTTCAATGTTTCCAATATGGATTTGTTCGCTGTCAGTACACCGAAACCAAACCTGAAAGTGATACTCATGAATTCTGCCCTACCGTCTAACCGGACCGATTCTCCCCAATCAGTTCTTTTGGCGTGGTACATCTATCCTGAGCCCGAAGGTACAAAGTACACCGCTGATGACCTGCGCAAACCGGAAATGGTGATTGAGCTTTTTCATTATTGTCAGATTTTGCTGGCAATCATCACGGCTGAAGGCTGGCAATTTCTGATTCAGACTTATGGCATTGAGGGCTTGCTGGAACTCGATACTCGAAGCGGCTGGTTTGTAGATGAATCAGCCACCCGCCAGGAACAGGAAGACCATCTCAAATATTGGTGTCTTGTAGCTGGATATGATCCAATAACCAACCAAATTCACATTTCGTGACCGCCTTGGTAAGCTCAACTCTTTACCCGTGTTATTCTTGAGGCCCACCGATGTTTTCAATGTTTCCAATTGGATTTGTTCGCTGTCAGTACACCGAAACCAAACACATTCCCAAAGGCTGCGGTGCCCAGCACGAAGCCGAAGGAACGCTTGAAATTCTGCCGAAATTTGAAGCCGGGTTAACTGACATCGAAGGCTTTTCACATCTCTTTGTGCTCTGGGTGTTTGACCAGGTCGAGGACTATGACCTGACCGCCTCGCCTCCGACCGACACCCGCACTCACGGCGTTTTTGCGACCCGCTCGCCACAACGTCCAAATCGAATCGGATTGACCGTCGTGCAACTGCTTGGACGCGAAGGCAACCAGTTGCGAGTCAAAGGAGTGGATATGCTCGACGGAACGCCAATTCTCGATCTAAAACCCTATCTTTCGAGCATCCCAGCCGAGCAGTTGAAGCGTGGCTGGCTGGCCGAAGCTGAGAAAAACAGAACTGAAAAACAGGACTGAAGACAACGGGCTTGGGGCTGGGAATTCACAAGCTCGAAGCGACTCAAGGGATGCTTTCACGTGTAGGTTTTTTGTCTGGGTTCGACTGGATCAAGCCCATTGGGTCTCATCCTGAAAGGATGGAGCAAGTTTAGCCGGTCGGTTGGCCGCTTTGGGCCT
>CAZXCE010000632.1:0-5123 GCA_964639175.1 uncultured Clostridia bacterium | reverse complement strand
TTTCCGTGTTTTCCGTGGTTAAAATGTCTGGAAATTTTCGGTAAGGTACTTATAAAACCGGCGCAGATATAGTTTTTCAGAAAATGACTTCTGCTCAGAGTTCCGTCTTCAGGCGGTTCCTGCGTCCGGTCAGACCACATAAGGAGAACTTATGAGCGAGTTGATTCTCTTTGAAAAAAATCGGCCTTTGCTGGATGGGAACAGCGCCCTGGGAATTGAGATTGGAATCAATCAGGATCCAACCCTTCTGCTGGCGTTTCGCAATGACACCCCACCAGATCGACAAATCAATCTTGGTCATATATCAGTCAGTACGTCTGGCGGATCAGATGTTCGGTTTGCCGGTGATAAGGGAATGGTGACTTTTAAGGCCGGGGCTTCGGCGGGGGCTGGAATGGGCATTTACTGGAATCGCCCCAATGTCATCAACGCCCTGGCGCTCGATGAAAAATCGCTCGCTGGATTTTCATTACCTTCGGAGGCGACACATTACTATTCATTGTTGCGATGGGGATATGATGTCAACGCTTCATTTGACGCCAGCGTCGGGCTTGGGTATGGAACGGTCTCTTTTGGTGGTGATGGCCACCTTGAGCGAACGTTTGCGGTTCTCAGGCGCTTTCCATTTCAAACCGGAATCCGCACTGCCTTTACCGGGACGGTCAATAGCTGGAAACTCCCCAAAAGTGTTCACTCAGAAACAGATTTAGAGCCTGGCACCTGGCTCATTTCAGCCGTTGACGGCTCATTGGGGCTCCGCGTCGGGGCTCAATTCGGGTTTGATTTTAATTGGATTCGGGAAGCCCAACTGGGCGGATTAACTGGAGATATTGGGCTTCGGCTCCAGCTTGGTCTGGGCGTGGCGCTTGGATTTTCAGCCAGCGGACAATTTGCCATTATCGTGAGTCGTGAATCGCTCGACCCCGCCGATCAAAAAGTACAGGTCCGTGTGTACCGGCTTAAGATGCGCGGCTGGGATTTTGCTTTTAATGCCGGGGCGCACCTTGAGCCCAGGTTTGAATTGCCGAAATCCGCAGATGACTTCATCGCGGCGGTGTTTGGTGTGCAGGCGCAGCAGGTACTCAAGGCACTGGAAGAATGGACAAACCCAGGTCATGGATTAACCGAATTGCTTGGCGACCAGATTGATGAATATGCCCGGACGTTATTAACCCGGCTGACTGGACTGGATAATGTTTCAGATGCCCGCAGGAACTTACTGGAATTCCTCGAAGCCTGGAAAATTCTGCCGCACCCGGTTGCCACTGCAATCTGGAAAATTGCTCGGGATGAACCTGACTCACGCCTGGGTGAATTTCAACGCTTCCTGGCTGCTTTGTCTGAAGGGAACGAAGAAGCTATTCACCGTGAATTGGCCGCAGTGCTCGAACGGGTTGATTTTCTGGATACTCCGATTGGCCAGTGGCTCAGTGTTTTTGGCACCGACGGCATTTTGACGGTGCTTGAGAACATCCCGGCACTTCAACAACTTGCTCGGGCGACGCTCCGAGTGTTTGGCGGAGGGGAAACAAACAAGCTCCTGGGCGGTATTTTCCAACTGGTTCAAAACTTTGTTGAAGAGAAGCTCAAGCTTGACCTTGGAAAGCTGGGGGCAATCATTACAAAGGCGGACTTTGACAATCTGGACCTGTTTCTCAAAGGAAAACTGGCCGAGTTTCTTGGTGTCAAACTCGATCAGGTGTTTGGAAAACTTGAGGATATTCGGAAGACGATCAATTTCTTGCTGGGCAAACGTCAGGAACTATACACGAAAGCTCTCAATGTACTTCGCACAACCTATGATTTTCACATCCAGGCTGCCGTGCAGCGGAGCACAACCCGGACGGCACTCATTGATGTTGAATTTGATTTTGGGGCAGGTGACCCGGCCCTGCTTCGTCAGTGGCTCCACAACGCGATTGGCGGAGATTTTACAGAAATATTGTTGAATCCAAAGCCCGGAGTTCGGTTGCGCAAAGGAGTCCTCACCCACGAAATCAACCGCAGTTCATTTGTGGAAGTATCGCTTCCATACTTTTCAAGCCGTACCACCAACCTGACCAAATCGCTGGCCAGTCTCAATGCTGTGGATGAGGATGACGGGCGACTGTTGCTGTATGCTGTGGACGCAACAAACCAAAAAACAGCCAGGATCAATGCCCGTGCCTTTCAGCAAAGTAGTCTGACGATAGGGTTGAGTCTGGTTTCGCCCAGTGGTCAACTCGTGCGACATTCTGAAACAACCGCACGGTATGGCTACAGTTACCGACAGTTTATCAAAGACATGAAGCGGGTGGAGTTTGAACGTCTGCTGGAGCCCTGGATTGAGGCATACTTTCCTAAGGCGTTTGGAGTTGAAGGAAAAGCTGATTTCCCGGAATGGGTGAGTGTGGTTGATGACCTGCTTGAAAAACAACTGGATAATGGCCCCGGTATTGTGGGCGATACACTGATTCATCTGGAAGTTTCGCTCCCCGGAAATCTGGTCACGGCCTGGCTCAATGCCAAAGCTGACAAAAACGATCCTCTCTATGAACGGCTCTCCATCCGATTGCAGCGCAAAGTCAAAGAAGTCCTGGCGTTTTACTTTTTGATGGATCCCAAACGCTATGAAACCAAAGTTCCAACCCAGACCATGCTGGTGTTTGCCTCGATGCCACCTATTGCAACCAGTGATCAGAACTACTGGGACTGGCGAAAAAATACGAGCCCGGTGGTTCAGCATCCAACCACGACTGAACAATTGAAAAAACGTCTGGCGGTGGTCAAGCCGATGCTCCAGAAGTTTGACAAGCTCAAAGATGATGCTGGGTTTTATGATCCGAAACAGGCTGAAGTGTTACAACTGCAGGCTACTTCGGGGATTGGGGCCGAGTTCCTCCGGCAATTGCTGCACTTTGAAGAAACGGTGGTTTTGGGTGCCATCACGGCGGCGGTTGAGTTAGCCAGCTTTAAAAACGATGTTGACCAGAATCCTGAAGGTGCTCTTGAGAGCCTGGCCAGATTTGGGGTGAAAGTTGTCGAAACCTTTCACTCCAATGTTGGCAAAGCATATGGCGGCATCGAAATCAATGCGCTTCAGAGCCTCATTTTTGTCGAAGCCGCTGCCATTCTAGCGGATTTCCCCAATCCACCACGACCAAATGCTCTGTTGGGGCTATCGTTTTTGAATCGAAACGCCACCATCACCGCCGAACAAATCGCTGCCGGAGAAAACCCCACATCTGAAGAACTGGCCCTGGCCGAGCGCCTGATTCACATCGAAGGCTAATCCCTTTGGGAATAACCCTATCGTATGAGCAAAAGGCTAAGTTGTTGATGAAATTGTAGTTTTCCCAGCCCTTAGCCCTATACCCTCAGCCCTAACTGGTATAACCCAGCCTGTCCTTACCTGAAAAAGGAGGCGCTATGTCGTTGTTTGATACCCGGTTAAGCCGTGTGAATACACAGATTTGGAAAACAACTGATCTGCTGGCTTGTCCTGAACAGCAGATGCCGGACGTAACAGGCCGAAAAAATGTTGGCGTCGCTTTTTCAGGTGGAGGAACGCGCTCAGCTTCGGCGACGCTTGGCCAGCTTCGAGCACTCAATGCACTCGGATGGATCTCAGACATCCGATATCTGTCCTGTGTCTCAGGCGGTTCCTGGGCCAGCATCCCGTTTCTTTATCTGCCTGAACATTACTCAGATGAATTGTTTTTGGGACCGGTCATCGAGCCGGAGGACGTGACGTTGTCAAACCTGGCTTCAGCGCCGCCAGGAAGCCTTTCCCACACGATTGCCAATTCTGAAATTGTGCGTTCGTTTCTCGATGCAGTGTTTCATTTGGCTGGATTTGAAGCCTTTTCCCGAGCATTGGGGAAAATATTTCTCGATCCGTTCGGCATTGGCTCAGTTGAAAAGTTTTTTACCTATTCAGCCACAACCCGAAGCGGCATTCGCCAGACAAATCCGAAAATGCGCGATGAAGATTTCTACCTCCAGAAATCAAATCGGCCATTCTGGATCGTTGGCGGAACGTTGTTTGAAGAAAACGAGCAAGGTTCAAACTATCATTTTGAATTCACGCCGCTGTATGCCGGTATTTCAACCCTGCATCACGGGCAGGGAATCAATGGCTTGAACATTGGCGGCGGCTATGTCGAACCATTTGCGTTTGATTCTGAATCACCGGGTGAGCAAAGCGGTCCGGGAATGACTTTTACCTGCAAACTTGGTGGAAAAGCACACTGGTTGACGCTCAGTGACGTGATTGGAACCAGTGGCGCTGCCCCAGCCAGAGTTTTGAACGAAATGGGGTTGAATTGGATTGGTTTCCCGGAATTCCGTTACTGGCCTCCGGCGGATATGCCACGCGCTAATCTGGAGAAAAGTTACCCATTCGGAGATGGTGGTTTTCTGGAAAATCTGGGACTGATTGCGTTGCTCAAGCGCAAAGTTGAGCGGATTGTTTGTTTTGTCAACACGCGTGACCGACTTGAAAGACGGCTTGACGGCTCGCTTTCCATCAATACGTCGCTGCCGCCGCTGTTTGCCCAGGCTGGAGGTTTTACACTCAATCAGGTCTTTGCTGAGGCGGGATTCCAAAAACTGGTTGATGGTCTGCTGGCAGCCCAATCAACCGGAGGCCCAGTGATATTCCAGGATCGCTATCAGGTACTTGAAAATGCGTTTTATGGTGTGCCGGGCGGGTGGGAAGTTGATGTCCTGTGGGTGTACAACAACCGTGTCCCGACCTGGGAAGCCAGATTGACTTCCCAGGTTCGGGAACTGCTGACAACTTCAAAATTCGAACGGTTTCCGCACTACAAAACCTTTGGCGAAAACCTGCCGCACATCATTGATTTAACACCCGAACAGGTTGAAATGCTGGCGCATCTTTCGTGCTGGAATGTGCTGTCACAGGATTGGTCTTGTAACTGTTTGATTGATTTATAGGTAAGTACATTGTAATATAGTCGGGTATAAAACATTTTGAACCGGGCAACCGAACGTGGTGATGAAGTGGTGGAAATCATCAAGTTGAGCGGTTGGTAATGTGGACTCAGACGCGGCAAGTACATCGGGATCAAAGGTGAGAGAAGTGATATGCGACGAGCCTGTAAAGTGACGCTGAAATTTGC
>CAZXCE010000631.1:0-5143 GCA_964639175.1 uncultured Clostridia bacterium | reverse complement strand
CCTGGAGGAGAAGAGTTCGTGTTTTCAACCCTTAACTGGCATCACTAACCACTAAAAGAGTTCTTCATTCTTCCAGCGGCGCCCATTGTCCAGACTGGATAAAACTTGCCCAGTAAAAGGGATGCCGCCAGCGTGGAGACGCCAGCATGGAGAGTTGCACCTGGCGCAGGGCTTCGGAGCGGCCTTCACCAGCTTTGAGTCGGGTATAGTAGTCCACCATCAGTTTCCGCGTTCCGAGATCCGAGACTTTCCACAGACTGGTAAGCTGGGTTTCACTTCCGGCCAGTACCAGGGCCCGTCGCAGCCCATACACCCCGGCGCCGTTTTTGATGTCGCCCACGCCTGTGTTGCAGGCCGAGAGCACCACCAGGTTGGTCCCGGTCAGATCAAGGTTGGTCATTTCAAGTGCAGTGAGTGTGCCGTCGTTTTGGCGCATTCCCGGCTGACTGGTATTGGCCAAAAATAACCCTGACCGCAGCAACGGGTTGACTCTGGAGGACACCTGTAAATTCGCTGAGAGCTGGGGTTCCTGGCTTCGGAGCAAAAGGTCACGATCCCTGTCTGGCGCGCTCTCTTCCAGAAAAAAACCGTGGGCGGCCAGATGCAGAATAGATGGGTGTTTGGCTGATTTGACAATGTCTTCCGTCGCTTCGTCCCGGAGCTTGAGCACCGCGTTTGGAAACAATGCCTGCAACTGTTTTCCTTCCTCAGCGGTTTCAATCAGGCGTTGGAGCGGGTTGGCGCGAACACCAGCCAGCATCGGGCCTTCACCGACATATTGCGGATCAGCCACAATCAAGGGCGGTTCCTGATTCGTGACCTGATTTTGCAATCGGAGCAAGTCGCGTCCGCTCGAAACATACGACACACTGTAACGCTCAATCAGGTATTTCCCTTTTTCCGTGATCAAGGCGCCAAACGGCAGCAGGTTGAGTTCTCCGTCTGGAGAAAGGATGAGTTGCGTGTGTTTGCCGACCAGCCGGGTGACTGGTTTCATGACCAGTTTGTACACTTTGCGGGCCTGGGGGGAAACTTCTTTGATTGGATCACTCTTGGCCGTGCTTAAAACCCGGCGGAAATCAGCCACCGCCCGATCAATCGGCGCACATTCTCCCAGATCAGCCCATTTGACATCCCCAGTTTGATCAAGCGTATACACGATATAGCGGGCTGGGCCGTAGCTGCGGGTTTGTGGGTTGGTCAGCGGGCGGTAGGTGGCAAATTCAATCAGTGACGCATTGGCTGGAATCAGTTTTTGAATGCTTGAGAGTGTCACCGGATTCAACTGAGAGCGCAGGTCGAGGCTGTTGAGACTGAGTTTGGTTTCCAACTCTTCAGCCCGGTCTTCCAGGGTTTTCAGTTGGGCGCGATATGATTCGGGGGTCTTCTGATCTGGCCCTTTCAAGGTCAACGTCGCAATTTTGGCCCGAGTTTGTTCCAGTTCCTGCAACAGTGCCTGGTCAGCAGGTGACGCCCGGCGGCGGAGGGCTTCGACCCCACCTGAAGCCATATCGAGCGCCCGTCCTTTTCGGCGCAAAATAGCGGTTAAGGCTTCGTGCGCAATGACCGGATTGGTTGGGGCGGATTGGGCATGCAGCGAAAGGGTCCGGTCAAATGATTCACTGGTCGAGTTGATATACACCTGCTTTTGACGCTCAGAGCCAGCAATCAGGTTTTGCAGGAAATCAGTTTCGATGACTTGATTGGCACGGACTTGATAGGTAATTGCCTGATCAAGCTTTTTTTGGACCAGTGAGATCAGTGCCAGGTCGTTGAATCCTGTAATTAAAGCTGAATCCCTGGGGCTGAGTTTGGCTTCCTGTACCTCCACTGCCCGACGAATGATCGCCTCGGCTTTAGCAAACTCTCCTTTGCGGAAATAGAGAAACCCAAGATTTACCTGCAGATGAGCCATATATGGATGATCAGGCCCAAGCGTTTTTCCCCGGAGCGCAATCGCTTGCTGATAACAGGCTTCAGCGTTGTCAAAATTGTTTTGGGCTTCATAGAGCGTCGCCAGATTGTTGAGGGTTGAGGTGTAAAGATACTCATCCGTACCCAGCCCTTTTTCAAAGATAGCCCGGCTTTCCAACAGCAGCGCTTCAGCTTTGGTAAATTCCCGGGCATAAAAATACATTGAGCCCAGGTTGTTCAAAAACAGGACCAGTTCTCCGGCTCGGCGGCCAGAGCGTTTTTCATTGCGGGCGATGATTTCGAGAAATAACGGCTCGGCTTTGGCAAAATCGCGCCGCTCCGCGTAAACCCAGGCCAGATTGTTCTGAACCTGATCCAGTTTTTCTGATTCCAGTTCTGGATGTTTTTTGATCAGGTCAAGGATTCGAAAATACAGGGCTTCGGTTTGGGCATAATTGCCTTGATTGTGGTAGCCAACCGCAACACCGACCAGCAGGTCAAGTTGTTCGGCAGCAGGCATGTCTTGATTTTTCTCAAGGTATTCGAGCCGGAAACGATGAATGAATTCGAGTTCGGCATAATTTCCCGTTTTTAAATACACGTTTGAGAGTTCAGTCAGTGTCTGGGCGGTGAGCGGATGGGTCGGACCATAGACTTTCTGGCGGATTGCCAGAGCGCGGTTCAATACCATTTGAGCCTGAGAAAACTGGTTAAGGTTGTGGTAAATCTGGCCAAGCTGGTGACTGGCCGAGGCATATTCCAGATGCTCTGGCCCCAGTGATTTTTCGAGAATGGCAACTGCTTTTTCCTGCAGCGGCACGGCTCTGATAAATTCTCGCTGGTTGATTAACAGGATGACGAAATTGCTATAAGCAAATCCAACCTGAGGGTGCTGGGGGCCAAGTCCCTTTTCGAGCAGGTTGACACCGCGAAGGTAAAGTTCTTCGGCTTTCAGAGAGTCTTTTGTTGCCTGATAGGTCTGGGACAGTTCAAACAGAATCGGGCTTAACCGGTGAGGCGGGCCAGCCTGTTTTTCGGCAATCGCCAGTGCCCGTTCCAAAACCGAACGGGCTTCGAGCGGTTTTTGCTGAATGAGTTTGATCTCACCGAGCATCGTCAAAAAACCGATCAGGGATGGATGCTCCTTCCCCTGAGCCGTTTCAAGAATCGTGATGGCGCGTTGGGCCAGCGGTTCAGCCTGATCGGCCTGATTTTGCTCCTTATAGATAAAAATCAACGGCTGAAGGCACATGGCGATTTCTGGATCATTCGGAGGAACGTTGGCTTCGACCATGGCCAGGGCCCGTTTGGCCAGCGGAAGTGCCTGATTGAAATTTCGTTTTCTAAAATAGGCAAAGGCCAGCCGATCCAGGCTGGAGTAAACCAGTTGATGGTCAGGCGCAAAGTTGGCTTCAGCCAGTTTGAGGGCTTCGGTCGCTTTGGCAATCGCGTCATTGAGCTTCCCGGCCTGAATCAACTGGTTTGTCTGGTCAACCAGGCTTCGAATCTGAGTTTCGGCAGCCGTTTGTTCCGGAGTCTGAGCTGTTGGAGGTGGTCCATTTTTGTCTTGCCCCAATCCTCGCGCGAGGGCGGGTTGGGTTGTCGTCCACAGGAGCAAGCTGATCAATCCGATGCCAACGCAGGTTCGAAGTTGAGACATGGTAGCTCTCCCCAAAGTTATTCGAATTTTTGATGGTACTCGATTGGTTTGATTGTTAAATGAAAACTCACCACAGAGGACACAGAGGCGCACAGAGGAACATAGACATTTGGAATGGTTGATGTTTCTCTGTGTTCCTCTGTGTCCTCTGTGGTTCAAAAATGATGTTGTTTCATTTCCAATCTAAAGACCAGTCCCCCTGACCAAAATACCACGTTCCGCCAGATATGCCTTCACTTCGCGGATGCGATATTCGCCCCGATGAAACATTCCAGCGGCGAGTGCTGCATCGGCATCGTGAATAAATGCCTGATGGAAATCTTCCGGAGTGCGGGCACCACCCGAAGCAATCACCTGCACCGGAAGCGTTCGCGCCAGCAAGCCCGTAAATTCAGTGTCAAACCCAAGACCTGTTCCATCGCGCTGCATACAGGTCAGCAGGATTTCGCCACAGCCCCGGTTGACCACTTCCTGAGCCCATTCAAACGCGTCACGCCCGGTGTTGATGCGTCCACCGTGGGTATAGACCTGATAGCTGCCGTCAGATTCGCGCATGGCGTCAATCGCAACCACAATACACTGTGAACCAAACTGAAGGGCCGATTCGTCCACGAGTGCCGGATTGCGAACCGCAAGGCTGTTCATGCTGATTTTGTCGGCGCCGGAGGTGAGCACATCATAGATATCATTGAGGTTACTGATGCCTCCGCCAACCGTGAAGGGAATCGAAAGCTGGCTGGCAATGGCCCGGACCGTCGCGTGTGCCGCCGACCGATTTTCAACGCTGGCTGAAATATCAAGCATCACGATTTCGTCGGCGCCTTCGTGTTCATAGGCCACCGCCAGTTCTGCCGGGTCGCCCATATCCTGCAAATTCAAAAATTTGGTGCCTTTGACGACGCGTCCGCGATCAACATCGAGGCAGGGAATCACTCGTTTCATTAAGCCAGCCATTGTTCAAAGATCCTCCGGCCATAGTCGCCTGATTTCTCAGGGTGAAATTGAAACGCGATGACGGACCCACGTTCCACCACGGCACAAAATTGCTCGCCGTAGGTGGTTTGGGCGACACCTTCAACCGCGTCACGAACCACAAAGCTGTTCACAAAGTAAGCCGCACCATTTGGGAAGCGGTCTCCCACCCAGTTGACTTCTGCCCAGCCGACCATTGGTTGTTTGGGGCTGCGCAGCCGGGTAACCTGGCCGGAAAAGATGCCAAGCCCCGCGACCCCAGGGGCTTCTTCGCTTTCCTCAAACAAAATCTGGAGACCGACGCAAATTCCCAGGAGTGGTTTTCCCTCAGCGACCCAGTTGTGAATGGCCGTAACCCAGCCAGTCTCGGTGAGGTGGTCCATGACGCTTCCGAAATGGCCTTGACCCGGAATGACAAGCTGGCTGATGCCACTGAGGTCATCAGGGCTGGTCAGCAACCGCGTTTCTTTCCCAAGTCGAGTCATGGCGTGAATCAGGCTGGTGACATTTCCGGCGTTGGTGTTGATGATGCCGATTGTGGTCGGGGTGAGGGGTGGGGGGTGCGGGGGGGGGGGGGGTGGGTTAGTGTTGTGGTTG
>CAZXCE010000630.1:0-5150 GCA_964639175.1 uncultured Clostridia bacterium | reverse complement strand
CGGGTTCCGGGTTCCGGGTTCCGGGTTCCGGGTTCCGGGTTCCGGGTTTTCGAAGCAGGCCGTAAACGACCTGCCTTAATTCAATCACCGCTCCGCGGCGAAAACCAGGATATGTTGACAGGTGACAGGTGATTAAATGGCCGGGTGAAAAAGGTGATTTCTTTCATCCCTCATCCCTCATCCTTCATCCCTTCGAAGAACCCTGAACCCTGAACCCTGTTTTATCAAATTTTCCCAATCTTAAACTTCGAAAGTTCCTTACCGGTCCTGGCGTCATAGGCATGGACGGTACAGACCAGGCAGGAATCAAAGCTCCGGGCCACGTGGCCAAGTTCAACCGGATCAGTCGCATCTTTGATATGTGAACCAACAAACGCCTGTTCCATCGGACCATTGACACTCTTTGAATCCCGTGGGCCGATGTTCCAGGCAGTTGGGGTGATGACCTGATAATTCTCGATTTTCCCGTCTTTGATTTTGATCCAGTCAGAGAGCGAGCCACGGGCGGCTTCGGTTGAACCAAAACCTTGCCCTTCAGGATGTTCGACGGGCTTGGTATAGAATTTTTCGTGCAAGTCGAGTTGATCCAGCCATTTCCGAGTCAGTTTAAAGTATTTGGCGGCTTCGTGCATTCGCGCCATAACGCGCACCAGCACGCTCGGACCAACTGTCTGAATGGCATTGAGGAACAGCGGGTCTGAATCCTGCCAGCTTTCGGCCTTTGGTTTGCCGCTCATGACCTGACGTGAAAGCGGGCCGGTTTCCAGTGGGGTTGTTCCCAGTCCTGGAATGTCATAGCGGGGCGCTTTTGCCCAGGTGTATTTGCCTTGTTTTTCACCTTCCGCCGGGTCAATCGGGATCGTCTCGCCTTCAAATGGGTGGAGCGGTCGGTCACCTTTGTAAAACGAATGGGTGATATCTTCGCTCACCCTGGCCTGATCGAAATCGTGATAGCCTTTGCCATCAAAAATTCCTGACCGGGCGATGAGCGCTGCATTGCGACCGTCAATTGTCGGACGCGAGTATTTTTCCGGATTGAAATAGGTGCCAGTGGCAATGTATCGGCCAACACCAGTGCCAAATTTATCCAGCCCGATTTCTTTGGCGAAGCGGATGAAGAACCCACAATCCGAATTGTAATGGCTTTCTTTTTCTTCAACCCAGGCCAAAATGTCGTTCCAGGATTTGTTTTCCATCCACCGATCAATTGAGCATCCCAGCCAGCGTTTTTCGAGCCATTCATCCCGCCAATATTCCAGAATGGCAATCGCCCTGGTGACGTCTGACAGCGTCGGCGCACACATCACACCGCCTGGAATCATAAAACTGGAATGTGGCCACTGTCCGCCAAAAATGGCATACACTTCGACCGGTTTGTTCGAAGTGGTGACACCGTGTTCATAACTGGTTCCAACATAAGGAGCAAACCGGCGAACAGCCTCGTCATAGCCTTTGGCTTTGGCATAGTTCTTATGCGTCAAATCAATGGCAAACAACGCATAAAACCAGCGCGGGATGCTCTGGAGCGTTTCGCACGCCTGAGCAATATTGCGCACCAGCGTGGCATTGTGTGGAACGTGGGTTCGCCAGGCAGTATCAAGCGCATAGACTGATTTGTACAGGTGGCTGCCACCGCAAATGCCGCAAATCCGAGGTGTTACAATCAAACCTGCCTGTGGATCCTTTCCCCGGAGAATAATTTCAAATCCGCGAAACATCGCCGCCGTGGTCCAGGCTTCGGTGACCACGCCGTCTTGAACTTTTACCCGCACATCCAGATCACCTTCGACTCGCCCCAGAGGACTGATATGAAGATCAACTGCTTTGGTTGCGGTGGAACTTGAGCTTACTGTTGCCATACTCACTCCTTGTACCAAATTATGAATTATGAATGGGCGTTACCGAATTCTTGCGAGTTTTTCAGCCCGTTGTCTTCAGCCCCAAGCCCGAAGTTTTCTCAAACCACAAACATGTCTTCCTTCGCCCATTGTGGCGAAGCGACTTTGGCAGCGGCGGCGTGGGTCATATAGGTTACGTGATCGGTGCCATTGGGAACTTCTTTTGGAATCACGCCGCTGATTTTTTGGGTTTTGAACACAGTTCCGGGCGCCAAATCAAAGAATGGAAATTCAGGTTCGGTACACCCGGTGCAGGGCATCCCGGCACGGGTTTTACTTGATTGACGGTTCCACAAAATCCGGTTACAGGACGAATGGGTCAGTGGGCCACGACAGCCAAATTCATAGAACAGACAGCCTTTGCGGGTGCCTTGTCCAAACTCCATCGTGGATTGTTTGTATTCAAAATACTGAACGCGGGTACAGCCGGTCTGAGTGAAGGTCTTAAAGAAGGTTTGCGGTCGTTGCAGGTCATCAAGCGCCACGTCACCAACCCGACCACTGGCCAGGGCGACGATAATCTGGGTAATCCAGTCAGGATGCGCCGGGCATCCGGGAATGTTGATCACTGGCAGGCCCATCTTTGACCGATAATCGGGACCTAAAAACCCGCCCCGGTCACGTTTCATATACTGTAACCCGATGGATTCGCTTGGGTTTGGGGCGGTCGCCGGAATTCCTCCCCAGCAGGCACAATCACCGATGGCAACCACAAGCTGTGCCTGATTACAGAGTTCCACGACCCAGTCTTTCATTGGTCGGTCAGCAAACATGTCAAACCGACCCGAACCATTGGGCCCCATAATGACAGTGCCTTCATACACAAAAATATCGAGCGGTTTTTTGCCGCTCGTGCAGTCCCTGAGCAATTTTTGAACATTGTCACCAAGCTCCACGCCAAGTGACGGATGCCAGAGCAGGTCCAGTCCAAAATCGGTAATCAGGTCACACACGCTTGGTTCTTCGGCATTGAGAAAGGACATGGTGTTGCCGCTACAGGCGCCACCTTGTAACCATAAAACTGTTGCCATGGCGATTTCTCCTTGGTTTGGTCGCTGGAGGTGAGCTGCTTGAAGACAGACCATCCCCTGCCCGAGCAATCTTCTCGGGTAACAAATTTGAAAAAAGCGAAAAAGTTCAGGGTTCAGGGTTCAGGGTTCAGGGTTCAGGGTTCAGGGTTCAGGGTTCAGGGAAAGAAAAAATAAAGGGAGACAGCTCGGTTGTTTTGAGTTGTGTGCAATTGGAAAACCCTGAACCCTACTCTTCATTCCTGACCCGTCGTCGGGTTCGTTCAAGGACGGAAAACCAGTCTTCAAAACCAATTCCTTTGCGGGCTGAGGTTTCCAAAATCGGAAGCCCAGGCCGCACAGCGTGAATATTGGCAATCGCTTCAGCCCGGTTAAAGTCAACGGCTTCGGCAATGTCAATTTTGGTAATGATGGCCAGATCGGAACTGTTGAAAATGGTTGGGTATTTTAAAGGTTTGTCCTCACCTTCGGTGACTGAAAACAGAACAATCCGGAGCGCTTCGCCCAGGTCATAACTCGATGGACAGACCAGATTGCCGACGTTTTCAATGAACAGAAAATCAAGGTCAGCAAGGTCCCAGCCTTCCAGATGGCGTTCGACCATTTCGGCTTCGAGGTGGCAGATGCCGGCGGTGGTGATTTGTCGAACCGGAGCACCGCTCCGAGCCAGCCGACGCGCATCATTATCCGTGGCCAGATCACCAACCAGGGCCGCCACCCGATAGCGTTCAGACAACCGGCGGAGCGTTTCTTCCAAAAAGGCGGTTTTTCCAGCGCCAGGGCTTGAAACCAGGTCCACCACACACACCTGCGCCGCAGCAAACCGCTGACGAAGCCCAGCCGCAAGCTGGTCGTTTTTCTTGAGGATGCCTTTTCGAATTTCAACAATTCGCGGATTCATCAAGGATCTCCATTGAAACCAGTTCGAGTTCTTTGCCCTGAACGATGTCAGGTGTCGGCGTGTCACATTCGGGGCAGCGAAAGATAAAGGCTTCGGGCAGCACCACGATTCGGGCGCAGGTTGGGCAATTGACCGCTATCGGGATTTCTTCAATTTCCAGGGTGGCGCCTTCCAGGAGCGTTCCCTGGGCGGCAATTTCAAAACTAAACAGGAGCGCTTCTTTGACGACGCCCGAGAGTTTTCCGATTTTCAAAGAAAGGGTTTTGACCGAAGTTGCCCCTGCCGCCTCGGCAGCCTCGCCAGCCATTTCGATAAGTGAGTGGGCGATGGAAAGCTCGTGCATAGAGTAGGGGTCAGGGGTCAGGGAAAACGAAAGGACGAAAGTGACCGAAAGGACATAAATTCGAAAACCCGGAACCCGGAACCCGGAACCCGGAACCCGGAACCCGGAACCCGGAACCCGGAACCCTATTGATTCTTCAACTTTTGTCCCAGCCGTTTTCCAAATTCAACCAGAAAGCCGAGGCCAAGCTGGATGTCCGGGTCACTCAGGGCTGACCACAATCCAAACAAGCCAACCTTTTTCGGACTGGCCTTAAAATCTTTCTCGGTCTCAACCAGCGAGTCACCGACTTGACCCAGGAGTTGAACCGTCTTTGGCGCCAGCATACCTGATTCCAAAAATGCGTCAAATTCATCTGAATCAATCACGCGTTTAAACTTGAGTCCGACATCAACCAGTTGTGGCAGCGTTTCCACCAGTTGCGGCAGCGTTTTGCTGAGTTGTGGCAAAACCGCCATGGTTTGAACTGCCGCCAGTTTCAAGTCGGCAGGAACCATCTGTTTGCCATCTAACGCCGGGCGGGCTTCTTTGAGTGCTTCGGAAATATTGTCGGTGATGACGTCTCCGCGACGGATAAACCCATCCACGGCGTCAAGCAGGAAGGCAAGCAGTTCAGCATTTTTGAGCAGATGTGACAGCGATTCGGCAGTTCGTGGATCATTGAGTTGAACCAGAAGTTGTTCGACGGGTTCAGGTCGTTTTACAGCACCATTGACAGAACTCATGGTTGCCTCCGCTTGATGAATGAATCACGATGTTGGGCAAGTGGCTTGAAAAATGTGGGATTCGGGAAAAATGACGCGGTTCAAGAATGATCCATTATTGGGCGAAGTCAGTTGGCTGTCTATTCGTAGAGCTACTTAGTTTTTCATAAGAATTCACCGTATTTTTTGGAAATCCGGGTTCCTGGCTCAGGGTTCACAAAACCAAAAGGACATAAAGGACATAAATTCGAAAACCCGGAACCCGGAACCCGGAAC
>CAZXCE010000629.1:0-5150 GCA_964639175.1 uncultured Clostridia bacterium | reverse complement strand
GGTTCACTCTTTTCGACGGTTGTGGGTTGGGACTCATACCATTTGTTGCCTAAATGACAGGGTCGCCCCCGTCATTCGGCTTCAAAACTGTACGTGAATCTTTCGATTCATACAGCTCCTCGGAGAGTTTGGCGCTTGTCACTGCGTACCGAACTCAGACTCGACTCACTCAGGCCAGGATACACCACACGTTGATTTGGTGGTTCATCCCGTAATTGGCCTGAACAAGGCCGGATCTAGTAGAGCTGGATGTGAGTCACACCCACCTCCACCTTGGGTTCGGCTTGGAAGATGCGCTTATCTGGGGCCGTAAATTGATTTGTCTTTACCGTAAATAAAGAAACTTACGGGTGCTTTTTTGTACTTTATTGACACATTTATTCAGGCAAATCTACAATGACGATAAAGACTTTGATGAATGGGTATCCCGGTTATGAAAGTTCAGCGAATTCGCTTACCCAATCAACGTATGTCCTGGATTGTGCTTGACGACGAATATCGCCCGGTAGCTCCAATCAATTCCTACCTTCGGTATCTTGAGAATCTGAACCGCTCTCCCAATACCGTTCACACCTACGCTTTGCATCTCAAGCAGTATTGGGAATATGTGCATCAAGCTCAACTTGATTGGACACACATCTCCCTGGAAACCATCGCTCACTTCATGGGCTGGCTTCGTTTTCCGGACTCCAAAGTGGTGTCGATTCAGCCCCCGGAAGCGCACCGATCAGAGCGCACTATCAATGCCATGATTTCGGCCGTAATTGGCTTTTATGATTTTCAAAGCCGGTTGGATTCCGTCAGTGCTCCCGAAGTTCATCAATTCCAGGTTCTGCGCAACCGGAGCTATAAACCCTTTCTGCATCACCTGACAAAAGGCAAAGAAACCAAAACCCGCCTTGTGAAGCTCAAGGAGCCAAAACGTTTTCCAAAGATATTGAGTCACGAACAGGTGGAAACCGTCATGACAGCCTGTAAACGATTGCGGGATAAATTTCTGGTTTGCCTGCTCTATGAAACCGGAATGCGAATTGGGCAGGCCCTCGGTCTTCGTCATGAAGATATGAGGTCCTGGGATCAGGAAATTCACGTTCTCTACCGGACCGATAACCTCAACGGAGCCAGAGCCAAATCAAAAAATCCGAATGTGGTGCATGTCTCTCAGGCAGTGATGAACCTCTACTCCCTGTACCTGATCGACGAATATCCGGAGCACGTCGATTCCGATTATGTGTTCGTCAATATTTGGGATGGCGAGATTGGCCATCCACTGAGCTATTCCACCGCCACCAGCCTTTTTCGCCGCCTGAGTCGGGAGGTCGGTTTCAAAGTCCACCCTCATTTGCTTCGTCATACCCATGCCACCGAATTGATTCGTGCTGGTTGGGGGATGGCGCTCATTCAAAAAAGACTTGGGCATGCCAGTATCCAAACGACCATGGATACTTACAGCCACCTCACTCAGGATGATCTGAAACAAGCTTTTCAAAGCTATCTGAAGCAGAAGGAGTAAATCCGATGGGCATTCCCCTGGTTCTCACACCTGATCCTTCAGTTTCCCAAAAGCAAGCCTGGATGACGGCTCAACTGACCGAAAGTTGGGCAAGTGCGGACGTCTGGCAAATCTGGAAAGTGGAAGCCTTCCGTGACCACTTTCAATCGACTCCCCAAAAAGCCCTTTCAGGAATCTGCTCAACCTACTTTGAACGATGTACCTCCGGGTCATTGAAGACTGAGTTGAAATATGCCTGTTACCATCTGGTTACCTCCAATCGCTGGCATCCGCGCACCGCAGTGAGACAGGGGACGCGCCTCAACCGTCTGATTGAATGGCTGAATGAAGATCAACCAAAAGTGGTTTCATTCATTTCCAAACCATTGACCGCCTGGGTGACATCACTTGAAAGCTTTCTCAAGCGAAGACAGATTTTCAAGCAGTATCGTCAAAGCCGGATAGGGGTTGACGACCCAATCGTTTTTCAAGCCCCGGATCCACGCATTTCACTGTTGCGGCAAATCTACAAAGTTTTGGCTGATCTGTATGATCCGCGCAGTGAATACGATCAGGACCGATGGGACTTACGTCGGTATTACGAATCCAGCGGCCACTGGCGCCAATCGGTGATTGACTTTTCAAAAATTCACCAACCCTGGCTCTATGAAACAGCCAAAAGATTTATCAAATATGGAATCAGCACCGGACTGGCGGCGGGAACCTGTTGTGCCAGACTTCAGTCGTTGGTTTGTTTCAGTCGATTTCTTCACAACCGGTATCCGGTCCTGCAACCGGTTCAGCTCAACCGGCTGGTGGTGCTCGATTTTATGGGTGAGCTGGCATCTCACGGCACCCGCAAACCGCTTGAGGTGTTGTGTCATCTCAAACAGTTTTTGGAGACCAGTCAGCGGGAACACTGGTTACCGCTGCCAGGTAACTCGCTCATCATTGATGAAGACCTTCCCAAGCCTCCCAAGCCACTTCCCCGATACATCCCGGAGCGTGTTTTGCAACAATTGGAACAGCATGTGACGCAACTTCCGTCAATGTACTTCCGAATGGCTTTGGTTTTGCGAGAAACCGGTCGGCGAATCAGCGAAATCTGCACTCTCAAAACGGATTGTTTACGTCAGGATGCCGCCGGTGACTGGTGGCTCTTTTACTATCAGCACAAAATGAAAAAGGAGCATTCGATTCCGCTCTGGGATCCGGCGGTGGTGACCGCCATCCAAACCCAGCGAAGCATTGTTTTGGAGGAACGCGGCCCTGAGTGCAGCTACCTGTTTCCTTCATCCCGGTATCTCAATCAACATCTTCCCGTCAAAGGTGAAACGTTTATCCGAAAACTCAGATGGCTGGCCCATACCTTTGACATTCGGGATGAGACGGGGAGGATCTGGCACTTTCAGACGCATCAGTTCCGGCATACGGTAGCGACCAAAATGATTAACACGGGTGTCCCGCAGCACATCGTGCAACAATTCCTCGGTCACGAGTCACCGGAAATGACCAGCCGGTATGCCTTCATTCATGATCGGACACTCAAACAGGAGTTCCGCAAAATCCAAAAGACAATCGTGGACGTGACCGGAAAAGCAGTTTCTCCCTATCAGATTGTGGCTGAACTGGCTCAAGGCCAGGAGGGCAACGACGTCGATGCCCAGTGGTTAAAGCGAAATATTCTCGCGCAAGCCCTTCCCAATGGGTTGTGTGCCCTGCCGGTGATTCAAGGAAAGTGTCCGTATGGCGCCAACAAGTGCCTAAGTTGCGTCCATTTCAGAACCGATGAACGCTACCTGGACCATCATCAGGAACATTTGGAACGAACGTCCAGGTTGGTGGCCTGGGCCAGCGAACAACCGGAAAACAGACGGGCGCAAGAGATTCTGAAGGAGAACCTGCCCATCAAAGACAACCTGGAACGGATTATCACAACCTTGGAGGCGACCAAGCATGACTCATCCTCGTAATACCGCCGGCTTAAAAGAAAACGCAGAGATGAAACGGCAGGCCACCCTTGCCAAAGCGGAAACCGCCATTCAGCGCCTGATCGGTGAAAACCAGCCGATTACGTTTGATGGAGTCGCTCAAGCCGCCGGTATTTCGCGGGCCTGGCTTTATAAAGAACCGGAGATGCGAGCGCGATTGTTGTCCTTGCGCAGTCAAAATCAACCGAGGCCATCGGTTCCGACGGTTCAGCGAGCCACGGACGCTTCCAAAGATGCCATGCTTTATGCACTCCGGGAACAAGTGAGGAAATACCGGAAGGAAAATGAGGAAGTGAAGCGTCAAATTGAAGTTGCCTATGGGTTGGTACAGGCCGCCCAACCGAACGGAGAGATGGAAGACCTGCAAAAACTGAAAGACCAAAATGAGGAACTCAGGGAAAAACTGACGGGTTACACAGGGATTGAGGAAGAAAACGAGAGGCTCAGGAAACAAAACCAATCCCTCATGAATGAAATCCTGGAACTCAAAGCCGGAAGGAGCAGTCCCACCACCACCAAATCCGAAACCAAAAAAAGAAACCACTCAGTGAAGCGATCATAGCTGAGGAACTCAGGAATCGATGGCGTGATGTTCTCTGAGAGAACAGAAAGAAGCTTTTGCCTGTTAGCGGCATCAGCCATTGAAGTGAGCCGGGGTCAAGGGCGCGTGAGCGGCGAACGCAGTGAGCGAACCCTTGACGCCGCAGGGAACGAAAATGGCAGGATGGCAGCGACAGGGAAAAGCTGACCCAATGGGTGAATCCTGACACGACTCCCAATCCAAAGATGACGCTGACACTGTTTGAACCCCTACTTCGTGGATTTGTCTATAATGTAAAAGCCCCACAATATGAGTTATTTACAGGGATTTGTTGTAGATATATGCGTTTTTGGAGCTTAAACACGTGTGGTGTTCCATCAAATCCATCGGTTGTGTTTCCGTGGTCATAGCTTATGTACTCCGACTCATACCTCTTCAGTCCAAACTTCCGGGCTCACGTCAGCCTATCCCCTCGCTCTCCGAGAGGCATTCGCTTCCTGAGCCATCCCTTCCCGACGTGGCTTGCGGTTGACACCTTCTCCTCTCGGAGAGCCGCGCCGGGATTACTCCGTTCCTCATCTCCGTTTGCCGGTTGGGGCAGGAGCTCACTATCCGCCGGGGTACTTTCACGATGCTTCCAGTGTCCATTCCAAACAACCCTGGCCGTGCTTTCCGGGTTATCCCCGGTCCGCTTCCCCCTATCCTTTTTGGACCAAGCCCCTATCTTGCGTCGGCTTGTTGGACTTAACGACGGTTCACGCGTGAGTTCATTGCGTTCTCCATTCCAACCTCTGCTGGCCGGGATTCCTTGTCAAGATCAAAGTGACCGGCTTTTACTCCCGCTTTGGCATTTTGATCGTCAGTCGCCACACCAGGGAGTATGCTTTCACTCCAGCACCAGGAGGGGTGGAATTTCACCACCACGAAGATGAAGTTATTGTGGCTGGTATTGCTACCAGTACTCCTCTGTTCCCCCATATCGCTATGGTTTCCAGAGAACGGATCGCACTGGAGTGAAGTCCTCGCATTATGGAAAGGCTAAGATATTGAAAATATTGTATTCCCCTCAGCCCTTAGTACTACAACGAGGTTTTTATTCCCGCTGGTTGAGACGCTCCAAACGGCG
>CAZXCE010000628.1:0-5152 GCA_964639175.1 uncultured Clostridia bacterium | reverse complement strand
CAGCGTTGGCTTTTGAGATGATGTTACATATCGCTGGATCGTAATTAAGTCCTGTAATGTCGTTGATAATATCTGCCCCAGCGATCAGGACTCGTTCCGCTACTGAAGCTTTATAGGTATCAACTGAAATCGGAATCTTGAGTTTTGGCCGCAAGCCCTCAAGAACGGGGAGAATTCGGCGTAACTCTTCTTCTGCTCCAATTGGATCGGCACCTGGGCGGGTTGATTCGGCACCTAAATCAATAATGTCAGCACCGTCTTGGGCAAGTTGTAAGGCATGGTCGATGGCGCGAGATGGGGCGTAATATTTACCCCCGTCGGAAAAAGAATCAGGTGTAATGTTTACGATCCCCATAAGAAGAGTCCGCTGGCCAAGCTGAAGCGTGTAATTGGGGAGTCGCCACTGGAAAGGGCGGCGTCGAGGTGTAAGGTGCGCCTGGACATGGCGGAGTGCTGCCTGATTTCCATGCCAGATCAAATAGGTGAGGGCCTCCTCGAATGATACCCAGATGGCTGATTCATGCTCGTTGGGGTCAATTTGAATTGGCGCCGAAGGGGAGGCCAAAAAACCAAACGCGAATTCATCATTATGAGTGGTTCCAGCCGGGTAGTTCACCAGCCATTCTTCCCGGAGGGGATAGCTATGTTCATATCCTGCATCAAATAAAATTCCATCCTGCGGGGTAAGGCCGGTTTCTTCAAACAGCTCCCGTCGGGCAGTTGCCGAAATCGTTTCTCCTGGTTCAACACGTCCGGTGATGGGTTGCCAGAAATGCCCCCGGGATTGAATCCGTCGGAGAAGAAGAACTTCAAAATTCGGGATGGATTGATCGGATGTCGTTTGACGGACGACAAATATTTGAACGGATTGAGGCACCCGAAGGGCTTTGAGTGGATTGGTTGACATTTGAGGAGGTTGTTTTGAAGGATTGATGGACGGGGATGTCGTAAGCGTGAGGCAGACGTTCGCAGATCCAAGGGGTTAGCGGGTCTTGGCGGTCTGAAAATTGGGGTTGGCCAATTCTTCAATTAAAGCATACAGGGATGGATCAAGTTTCCGGAGTTCGTCACGGGTATGACGGCCAGTGATTCCCAACCCAGGGCGCTTGGAGAGGGACACATAGGCTTCATACCCCTGGGCAAAGTACTCCCACTCATTTGCCGCCGCATAATAATCAAGTGTGCGACCTTCCCGAACTGCTCTCGCATACAGTGCCTGGATGCGTTCCAGAAGGGGTTTATCAAACACACTGCTATGAACCTGATGGGCAAACTCATGGGCGATTGTATTAAAGCCACCCTGTTCGACCACATTCAGGTATTCAATTCCAGAAACTGTGACCAGTCCCCCAACCCCACGAATACTGCTGTAATATCGGCCATCAAACGTGGTTCGATCTTCAAGCATTTCATATCCCGCGATTTCAGGAAGCTGGCGATCAAGGGGGAGCAGATAGTGTTTGGCCCCGCGTCGCTTTAATTCAGGAAGCAAATGGGCAAACGGGGCGACCGAAAGGTTGATAATTCGCTGCTGGTCGGCTGCAAGACCGAAATAATTGACGAAAACCTCACCAATATCAGTGGGGGTGGTTTGTTCAGATGGAGCTGGACCAGCTGGCAGATTTATCCCAACGGCTTTGCGGGCACGTTCGTGAAGTTCAGCATGTGCAAGGCTTAACTGGAGCTGAGCTAAAGCGTTTTCTGGATCAATTGTGGTTGCCTGTTCGGCTGCTACGGTCGCGAGTTCAAGGTTCCCGTCTGAAAGCGCACAGGCCCCAAGCCCAAGGTATGCTTGAAGAAAGGTCGGTGAAAGTTGGGTCGCTTGTTCATAAGCCTCGATGGCCTGTTCTGTTTCTTTACGCCGGGCAAAGTCAGAGGCTTTCTCAAAATATTTTTGGGCTTCGGGTAAGACCGCCGGCAAGGCTTTCCGACTACGGATGTATTGTGAAAAAAGCCTTCGAATCCGTGCGTTATATGGATTGAGATCAAGTACTTCTTGAGCTAATTTGCGGACTGCCTCGGGGTTGCGTTCAATCACCCGGACTGAGCACAGGACAGATTTCGCTTCGAGGTTAAAGGGATCCAGATCGAGTGCCCGTTGGGCGGCTGAAGACGCCTGAGGATAACGATTTTGTTCAAGAAAGACCTTGGCTAATGTCGAGTAAACCGATGAGTCATTTGGTCTTTTCGTTGAAAGTCTGGTGAGGATGTTTTCACTCTGAGCGTAATCGCGGTTAAGCAGTGCCACAGTGGCTTTTCCCAGCCAGGCCCGTGAGTCCTGTGGTGAGATCTGAAGTATTTTCTCGAAAAATTGCCCGGCAGTGACTGGATCTTCAATCGTTAGATAGAGGATACCGTAAGAATTGAGTAGTGACAGGTAGGTTTCATCAACAGCTTTTGAAGCAACTGATTCAGATTCCAGGCGTGCCTGGGCGAGGAAGGCGGCCTGGTGCAGAAATTCAAGTGATTGCTGGTAATCAAGTTTGATGCGGGCGATCTCCGCCAATCCTAACAGAGCTGAGATGTTATTTTTATCTGCGACCCGAGCTGTCTCAAAGGCTCGTTCAGCTTCGTTTAAATGCCATTTCTGCCGCAGTGTTGCTGCTCGCCGGGTATATTCAGCCGCAATCTCACTTGGATGGGCTGATTGTGCCTGAATGGGAAGTGGATAAATGGTGCTGGTAACGCCAGTCAGCAAAAGAACATACACAAGGCCACGAAGGTGGTTGATGCCAGGAAAAGAGAAGATGGGAAGTTGAGATAAGCGCTCTTTCATGACGATATAGATCGTGGACTCCTGATAGATAAGCTAGGCCGAAAGAATCAATGTGAAGGGGTGTCGTCTGGACCAAAAACCAGTTGATGGAGAGGTTTTTCGGCGTCCATCTTGATTACTGGGGCGGTTGAGTCCTAAGACAGCATCACCTTCATTCATTGAGACAAATTGTTTGGATTGAATGGGCTGAAAAATCAGAAACACAAGGAATTGATTAGGAAGGTGTTTCTGTTTGGTAGAGATTTTGGATTTCTCCGACCACTAAAATAATACTGAATGTGAAATCAATCAATCAATTTTTTGAATGACTATTCAGGATTTCGGAAATTTTGGCTTTATCGGGAGGTGGAGGGAGGTTTTTTCTGAAGATCGGACACCTGAGTTTCTGTTTTTATCGAAAGAATAGCCAGGTTGCCAGGATCACGGCATGGCAGGCCCACAACCCCAAGGCAAATTTCCATTGATGGTGAATGATCCCATAGGGGTTTTTCATTTCATAAAGATAGGCTGGGAGTAGATTGAAATTAGCCGCCATTGGGGAAAGCAAGGTGCCACAACTTCCAGCCGTCAGACCCAAAATGGCAACAAACGCCGGGTCAAGTGAATAGGGTACGATGACCAGCGGAATTCCAATCCCGACTGTAACCACGGCAAATGCTGCAAAAGAATTTCCCATAATCGCTGTAAAAACGGTCATGGCCGCAAAGTAGACGAGTCCTGCGAGGAATGGGTGATTGGGCGGAATGAAGTGGGTGAAGTAGCTGGCCAGAAGTGTACCTACCCCGGCGCCAGTGAAAACCGTACCCAGGGCTGCCAGTAACTGGGGCAAAATATTGAGTGCCCCGATTTCTTCTGTAAGTGTCGCCCCAGCCTGGGCCAGTTCTCCAATTCGGCGAGAGGTCATCCAGCAAGCCAGAACCATGGCTACCACGCCACTCACCCCGAGCCCAATTAAGGCGCCAGTCGAACTATCCAGCCTTAACCACCGGTAACCAAGTGCCACTGCAAACGTAATACCTGGAATTGCCAGTACCGGCCACAGAATGGCATTGGGGGTTCTGGCGCACAGGCCGGGTAGGGAAGTCTGACCTGGGTGAGGGGGGATTTGACCTGGTTGATCAATGGGTGGCGGGAGTTCGGTGCGGATAATAGCTGGTCGGATGACACCTGTGGCATCGAGAAAAACCAAAAGCCCAACCGCTATTCCGACCATTGGGTATCCGCTATATGGAATTTTCTCTGGAAGGAGAAATACTCCGCCCAGTACTGCCCAGTAGAGTGCGTTGGCGACCCGGTGGCGGCGCTTTGGGGTGGTAATGGTAATTACTGAGGTGGAGATGAGGGTAATTGCGATAATTATGTAGATTGAGTGGAGCATGATGGCTGTGTAATTGCTTACAGGTGCTGGGTGGTTGATACGTTGTAATTATTATTTACTACGGCTGAGGTGTAAAAACTGAATTACAGAGAGTAGAAGCGAGCAGACAACAATTGGAATGGCATCAATCGCGATGGCAATGGGTGTTGTTTCCAGGCCGGCATCCTTTAAAACTTTGTACACCAGGAGACACCCAGCCGAAGCTGGGAATAGATTCTGACCAAAAAAATTGCCATAATTCTCGCTGGCCCCAAGGTTTCCTTTGATTTGCTCTGATTGCTCCTCAGCGTATTGGGCTGGCGCTATACCGAATGCCATTGGAAGAATGAGTGGCCGACCGAATACGGCGTGACCACTGACGCGTAACCCAGACGCTCCAATCAAAACTCGAATAAACTGGTATATCCACAGAAGTGATCCAACGGTTGTGAGCCGGAGTTTTTGAATCAACTTCGACGCTGCCTGATGCAATCCATACCGTTCGGCGAGTCCAATTGCCGGCAATGTAATCAGGTAGAGTGAAATGAGTCTGCCATCCAGAAATGCCTTGCCGAGGGTATCAAAAATGCCTGGGGCCGTTTCGGTTCCAATGAGCGGCATTCCGGCGAGCATCCCGGTTGCAATTCCGGCAACGAGAATGACCGGGCCAGTTTTTAATCTAAAAACGAGTCCGATAATAATAATTAAAATGCCAAGTAGCTTGAGTTCTGGTATCACAAAAATACTCCTTTCGATGATGAATTGATGCTATCTCAACATGCCAGGGGAAATGACAAAGGTCACCGAGTATGCGGCAATCTGAATGATTTGAGCATCTCCTCGCCAGAATTGAAAGCTCTGGTATTGAGTTTTAACTCGGTTAACAGAAAGAATGAATTCACCTGCCTGGTACCACAGGTCACTCTTCCAAGCAAAATTTTTCATCAGAAGCGATCTGGTCAAAGTAAGGAATGAAAATTAAATAACTTCATCATTTTTTCACCACAGAGGACACAGAG
>CAZXCE010000627.1:0-5153 GCA_964639175.1 uncultured Clostridia bacterium | reverse complement strand
TCTTCATTCTTCATTCTTCATTCTCAATTCTTCATTCTTCATTCTTCATTCTTCAGCCGCCGGCCTTGAGCGCTGCATCCAGGCGCTGAGCGATATTATCCCAGTTGATGATGTTAAAGATTTTATCAACGTATTCGCCGCGTTTGTTCTGGTAGGTGAGATAATAGGCGTGCTCCCAGACATCAATCACCAGCAATGGGATGGCGCCCATCGTGGTTAAATCCTGGTGTTTCTCGATTTGGAGCACTGTCAAATTTTTGGAAAAGACTTGATACGCCAGCACACCCCAACCGGAGGCTTCGACGGCGGTTGTGGCTTTGGAAAGGTGCATTTTGAATTTGGCAAAGTCGCCAAAGTCTTTGGCAATATGTTTGGCCAGATCACCTTTGGGTTCGCCACCGCCTTTGCCTGAGAGGTTTGTCCAGTAGATGGTGTGCAGGATATGGCCTGAACCGTGGAACGCCAGTTCGCGAGACCAGTGTTTCACCAGATCAAAATTCCCGTCAGCGCGGGCTGCCGCCAGTTTTTCTTCGGCCTTGTTGGCGCCATCAACATAACCTTTGTGATGCTTGTCGTGGTGGAGTTCAACGGTTTTGGCATCAATGACCGGTTCAAGTGCTTTGAATTCATATGGAAGCGCCGGCAGTGCAAATTTCCCAGTGGCATCGGTCAGTTGAGTGGCTTCATAGATCAGATTGACGGCATCAGCTTCGACGACTTTGTCCAGGAGCGGAACACCAGCCAGCGTAATTCCGGCGCCGGTGAGTGCGGTTGTTTTGAGAAAATGACGACGTGAATTTTGAGAAGACATAGGCAGGTTCTCCAGATGAAAAAAACAGGGTGAGGATCAGAGTTGAGAAAGGTGTCGTGCGGCCAGGAATGCTCCCTACCATATCACCCCAGAGCAGCAGTTGAAAAACCGTCGCGGGATCCAGGTCGGGAAAATTCAAGCAAGTGATGCTTGACAGGCCGGAACCTGATGCCTAAGATTCACGTACTTGAAAATGGTTTTCAAAACCTTTTATCTTTTTCTCAGTTACCTGATGGGGAGTTATGGCTAAAAAGAAATGCTGCAAAAAATATAAAAAGGGAAAAGCCTGCAAAAGCTGTCCCTTTGCATAATGTCTGACGTGTTCCAACTGATTTCTCCCCACCTTGTTCACATACAGAAATCCAGTCGGTCGTGAGTTCTCACCTTGCGGTGTCTGGTTTGTACGTTCTTTGGCACCCCACCCCAAACAAATAGAAAACCAATTCCTTTTTGGCCTGATTGTTTCAATAATTTTCAGGAGCGATGTCCCTCCATTGTGGTATGGTTGGGCCTTTCACCCCTTTCATTCTATTTACTGGCTGGAATTCTATGATGCTGGCTTCACTGCGCAGTTTTGAAGCACTGGCCGCTCGGGCAGCGGTGTACCGCGCTCACGAACACCAGATCAATGCACTCTACTGGCAACTGGTTCAGTTGGTGGCGCCCCAGGCTTTTGAGTTTCGGCATGCCCTGGCGGATGTCGCTCTGGCACGAACGGTGCGCGAAATCGAGACCAGTGACCAGTTCCTGGCTGAGGTTCAGGCTGACTTCACTGAACTTGAACAAAAAGCAATTCACCATACCCAGGCCGTGCTCCGTGAATGGATTGATCCGGTTCAAAAGCAAAACCGGAAAGCTCTTATTCTAAATCATTTAGGAAAACTCGAAGCCCATCAACGTCACCGCCGGGCTGAACTCAAAGAACACCTCCGGGAATTTTTCAGCAGTGCCCATCGTCTCAACCCCAATCGCTGGACCACCCAAACCATTGAACGCCTTGGTTTTGCCCTTCTTGATGGAGAACTGGCAGCCGAAGCAAGACCCGAAACCATCATCGCCTTTGCCCTCGAAATTGCGGCTCATTTTCTGGCAATTTCCAAATTGGTCGAACAACACCAGTTTGATTCGCTCCTGGCTCGATTGCATCCGGACCGGCACCTGGCCGGCGAAGAATATGAAAAGCTTCGTGACCGCCTGATTTATTTTTTTGAAGCCCGCCAGTGGCATGGTACTGAAACTGGACAGTTTATTGATGTCAGCCGGGCGGCGGATGAAACATTGAATCGGGTGACGGAAAAAGTTCATCAGGAAAATGAATGCGCTGCCAGTCAGGAAACACGAATTCAAAATGTGAGAGCCTTCACGCTTGGGGTTGCCAAACTGGTGTGGATGGAGCTTCACACCCAGGCAACGCAATCAATTCAGGAACCAACGCCTCCGCAATCTCCAACTGTGTTGCGGATGCTCCAGACCCAGTGCCTGATGGCACTCAAAGAAGAACAGCGCAAACTCATTTTGCGCTATTGTGGCTGTAAAATCCTCGATGATCAGAATGCAGCCGAGTACCGACGCCAGCTCATTGAAGAATTTGGGTTTAAAGACGCAAAAGCCCTTCAGCAAAGTATTTCTTACATTCGGGGGAAGTTGGAGAAATGCGTCGAACACCGGCTCCGATTGGCTCACCGCACGTCTTTTGAGTCGCCAGACGATCTTGCGCCGGAAGGAGGTGATCTCGATGACTGGCTGGAAATTTGATGATCAAGTTTTTCGATATTACCTGCTTGGTCAACTGGATCAGGTGTCGGCACCGGGCATCACGCTGGAATTCTTTGAAGAAGCGTTGTTTTCCGATCCAGAAGTACTGGAGCAGCTTTCCAGATATGAGGATGAATTCATTGAACGCTATGTGCTTGGACGGTTGACTGACAGTGACCGAACATTGTTTGAAACCGGATACCTCACAACCGACCGCCGCCGGCGCAAGGTTGCACTGGCTGGTGAACTGTTTCAAATCGCGGTGCCTGGATTTTCAGCCGCATCTGAACCTGGTTCACCAGTGGTCTTTGATCCAAAGGCCATTGAGGACGAGGACATTGAACGCTATCTGCTGGGGCAAATGGTTGAATCAGAACGCACTCAATTTGAAGCCGTTTATTTTGAAGACGATGCGCTTTTTGCTCGGGTCAAGTCGGTTGAGGATCGGCTGATCAATGACTATTTGTTTTATTCACTTTCTGAATCAGAAGAACAGCGTTTTGTTGAAACCTATCTCACGCCGCCTGACCGGTATCGCCGGGTAAAGTTAACCGAATTGCTGTTGAGCAAAGCCTCAGAGCAACTTTCAGCCGATCCTCAATTTTGTGACTCCATTGGCTATCTGCATCCGCTGGCAAGCGCTCCGGCATCGGAAGAAAAAAAGCCTGACTCACCTTTAAAAAATCCAGATAGATGACGGAAACGCAAAAACGATCATAAAAGAAGTTGTCTGTTATCAGTGTTTTATGGGAAAATAACTGACATCGGATAACAACCTGATCTCTGTTTACCCACACTGTGAAGTCGCTCATGTGGAAAACCTTTTACCGCTGGCTCAAAACCAAAGAACTCAATATTGTGTATCTTGGCCCACCTCTGGCTGGAAAGCATGCCAATTTGCGCCATCTGCAAATGCTTGCATTGCAAGAGTTTGGCGTGAAATCAGATACCACGAATGAGTTGATTCTGGAAGGAAATCAATTATTGTCTTTGTTGGGAATGGATGCCGCATTGATGGGGATGCAACCGATAGAATTCCGCATCCAGACGATTCCGATTAGTGCCTATCGTGACCCGGTACGTGATGATCTGTTGCGGTCAATGGATGCTGCTGTCATGGTTTTTGATTCGCAGCGTGGTCGAATGGATTCAAATGCGGCGATCAACTGGAATCTGAAAAGCTGGATGATCAACCTCAATCGAGACATGTCAACCATTCCACAGGTTATCCAATACAATAAGCGGGATTTTCCACGGCTTGAAACAATTGAAACCCTGGAACAGCGGTTAAACCCCCAGCAATTGCCCTATGTCGAAGCTTCGGCTTCCAAAGGGATTGGGGTAACGGAAACTTTACGAATCCTGGTGGAAAAATTGGTTCCTTCATCAATCACATCTCAGGCTCGTTAAAGCCAGATCATAAGTACCTTACCGAAAATTTCCAAACATTTTAACCACGGAAACCACGGAAACCACGGAAAAGAATCAAGCACTTACCAAACCCAATATCTCAGAAAATTTATGACAAGGTACTTAATGTCAACAATTTCGAAGAAACTCACCTGATATCTGACCGAAGTGGTCTACATTCGGTTTGATGATATGGATAAGTATGGTTTACACCGTCTGAGCAAATCGTCAGCTTCCTTGATGAGTTGTCGGTGTTTGATCACCACCAGATACAGGGATCATCAATCGTCCATTGAGAATTTGAGACAGAAAGCTGGAAAAAACATGAGCTGTTACCGACGATTTTATCGCCAGTTGGGTATTGTTCTGTTGCTGTGGGTTGGTGGAGTCTTGGTTTTATCAAGTCCTTTCCTCTGCGGGGAAAGAATTCTCGTTGAAGCATCAACCACCAGATTTTTTCCCACAGTTCAAACCAATTCAGCCGTGACCCAATCAACAGTAGAGCCAACACCTTTGTCGCTTGCTGATATGATTGAGCGTGAACTGCAAGCCGAACAGAAACAGAGTTTTACCGTTCAACTTGAAGCCAACCAGTATGTCCGCATCGAGGTTGAGCAACAAGGGATTGATGTCATCGTCCGGTTGTTTGACCCGGCAGGAAAACAGGTTCAGGAAATGGACAGCCCAAATGGAACGACGGGACCAGAACATCTGCGGCACGTCACGGTTGAAGCCGGAACCTATCGGGTTGAAGTCGCGGGGTTGGAAAAAGGGGGCAAACCGGGAAAATATACCCTTCGATTGGAGGAGGTCCGTCCCCTTCAGTCTGGTGACGCTACTATTATTCAATATGATCAGCTTGCCAAACAGGTAAAGACCTTAATTGACGCTGAACGGTTTCAAGAGGTCCTTCCCATTGCCGAGCAAACGGTCAGGGTGGCGACTGAGGCGTATGGAGCGGAATCGGCGCAATATGCATTGGCGATTCTGCAGGTTGGGGAAATTAACTATTGCCTCCGCAACTTACCCGGAGCCGAATCCGCATACCTGCAGGCCCTGACCTTGCGAGAAAAGCTGTTCGGCCCTGACCATGAAGAAGTCAGCATCGTCCTCAACAATCTGGCCCTCTTGTATAAAGCCAAACGGGAATTTGACAGAGCCGTTGGCGCTGCCCAAC
>CAZXCE010000626.1:0-5158 GCA_964639175.1 uncultured Clostridia bacterium | reverse complement strand
TTTTCCGTGTTTTCCGTGGTTAAAATGTCTGGAAATTTTCGGTAAGGTACTTAAAAGGATCATCAATACCAGCGGAAAGGACACAGAGGTTCTTATCCTGGCGCTTATGGCCCCCTCTCAGTTGAACCCGTAACCGTTGCACCACGACTGTTCCTGGCGGATCTCGCTGTATTTCGACCTGTTCCCCGCCTTGTAAATTCCAGTTCATCACTCCATCTGGCCAGTTAATCACAAAACAGTGCTGGATCAGGATTGGAATACGGTACGCTCTGATTTCAAAACCAGGTTTGATCTCCAGCAGAAGGATACAATTGTACAATGATGGGACAAAAGGCAATGAGGTATCTTCCAGGGTTGGCTTTGGTTGGGACGTTATTGATCATAGTGCAGACGGGTTTCAATGGTTCGGTTCTGTCATCGGCATTAGCGGGGACGCCAAAGATTTCCCGATCAGGGATTCATTCCCAGACGCAGCCGACAACGCTCTCTATCCCGGCGGATTCCCCGCGCTGGGACCTGCAAGGACAAGCCTCAGTTGCTGAGTACAAGGGCCGCACATGTCTTTCCCTCAATGGTGGAGCGGCGGTTTTGAATAATTTTGAACTGCGCGACGGCGTGATAGATGTGGATATTGCCACCCCGGCACGCCGTGGGTTTTTCGGTGTTCAGTTTCGAATCACCAGCGATGGCGCCAACGGCGAAGAGGTCTACCTGCGCCAGCACAAGTCTGGGCTTCCTGACGCCATGCAGTATACGCCGGTTCTCAACACCGGTCGTAACTGGCAACTCTATAATGGACCAGGCTTTACCGGCGCCGTTGATATCCCGAAAGAGACGTGGTTTCACCTGCGCCTTGAGGTAACTGGCGCGCAAGCCAAACTCTATGTCACCGACATGGACAGGCCCGCACTGGTGATGAACGATCTGAAAACTGGTGTCCAAACCGGTCAGGTGGCCCTGTTTGTGCTGACTGGCGCGACGTATTTTTCAAATTTCGAAATCCGAAAAACACCTGATGCGGCCTGGGAACGTCACCTGCCGCCGATGCCACCAGACACCCTGACCAGATGGGAGCTGTCACCAGCCTATGATGGGCTGGCACGTAATTTAGAACAGCCGCTATTGCCCGCTGAAAGCAAGGCGATTGGGTGGCAGACAGTGGAGGCAGAGCCGCCTGGACTTGTGGTCATCTACCGGTATCGAGAGGCGCCACATCCAGTGGTGTCATTTGCAAATGACTTTTCAAAACGTCTTGACCCTCAACCTGGGATGAAGGTTGTGTATGCGCGGACCTTCATTGATTCTGACCGCGACCAGGTAAAAAAATTGTCCATCGGCTATAGCGATGAGGTCAGCGTTTTTCTGAATGGCAAGATACTTTTCCAGGGCCGAAGCGCCCAGAATTTCCGTGATCCAGGATTTCTTGGCATCATGAACCCGGAAAATGACACAGTCTACCTTCCATTGAAGAAGGGTAAAAATGAACTGATCCTGGCAATCAGTGAACTGGGTGGCGGATGGGGGTTCATCTGCCGTTTAACCAGCCTGAAAAACTGAGCTTCCACCCCTGAACAGAAAAGATTAACTCGGGGCTCAGGGTATCGGAGAGCATCATTCAAACAGTCTCTCAGGAAAAATCAGCATACCGGGCCAGCGCCTCCAGGTCAGGAATCACAACTGATCGCCCTTGAAAAATAACCAGATGTTCCTTTTGCAGGCGGGCAATGGCCCGGGAAACAACTTCCCGAACCGAGCCTACCTGTGCCGCAATTTGCTGATTGGTCAGGTGGAGGGTGACCGTCACCCCGGTGCCCGTGGCCTTCCCGTTTTTGCGGGCTTCCAGTACCAGGAGCCGCGCAATACGCTGGCCAACTTCACGCAGCGACAAAAATTCAATCAACTCGGCACACTGACGCAATCGTTGCGACAGCACCGCCAGCGCCTCAAGGGCAATCGTCGGATATTCCAAAAACAGCCGCCGCACATCCTGTTTATCAATAAACAGCACCTGTGAGTCCTGGTCGGCAATCACGGTCGAAGGATACCGTCCGCCATCAAATACGGGTAATTCCCCAATGGTTGCCCCGGCCTGTTCGGTATGGATCACCTGTTCCCGGCCATCAGCACTCAACCGCACCGCTCGAACCAGCCCATTCACAATCACATAAATCCCTCGGGCCTCATCACCAGCCATAAACAAAATTTCGCCCCGTTGAATCTGACGATCAATAGCAATTGAAGCGAGCGCCAACAGCTCCTTCTCTTGCAGCCGACGAAAAAGCGGCGTCCGGCGCAAAGCGTCTAACTTATTATTTTCCATAGAGTTTGAGGAGTCAGGGTTCAGGGTTCAGGAGTCAGGGTTCAGGGTTTTTGCCAGGTAGTGGCGGTTGAATTGAGGCAGGTCAGTTACGGGCTGCAACATAAAATGGCCCATTCATTCAACATCCGGTCCCCAAAACCTGAGATCCAATGACTTATGTCACAGTGTTTTGAATCCGCCGAGTTTAAACTCTCCCCCTTGAATTGGAAATAGTCGTCCTGAGCAATGGTGATTCCTTCTTTGAAAATCTGACTTCCAGGGCTGGGCAGTTTTCAGCTTCAGGTCGCGAATAAATCCGCACCTCTCTGTAACAAGCTGGGAATTTTTTCGAGATTTTTCATTAAAGTTGTATACAATACACAACTTTAAATCATATTCTGGGGAAAAATCAGCTTTGGAACAAGGATTGCAGACAGGAAAAACACCCCCGGATCTCTCTGGAACACTTCAAAGCAAAGGAACCACAAAATGCGAATCCTTACCCGCAGTCAGTAGCTGATACAACCCGATTATTCTGATCCTTTGACTGGCGAAGAATTTGAGAGGCCGACCTGAAACTGATCAACCTTCAACCGAAAACGGAACCCGCAGTGGTACAGACAGGTACTTATGAAATTCACGACCCGATTAACCAGACTCACCAAAACCAAGCTGATTGTGATCAGCGTCATTCTTGGACTGGCAACAGGGCTCGGCTCTTATACCTTTATTTATGCCAAAGGCTATGCCTATTTGACCAACGATCCGAACGCCTGTGCCAACTGCCATGTCATGCAGGAACAGTTTGACGGATGGGTGAAATCCAGCCATCGCAACGTGGCAACCTGTAATGATTGTCATACCCCCTCCGGTTTTGTGGCCAAATATGCCAACAAAGCGTCAAACGGATTCTGGCATTCGTTTGGGTTTACCACCGGTTGGTTTCACGAACCGATCCAAATCAAACCACATAACCGCGAAATCACCGAAAATGCCTGCCGAAAATGCCACGCCAGCATTGTGGAAGCGATTGAGCCACATGGACTTCCGCAAAATCAATTAGATTGTCTGCAGTGTCATCGCAACGTCGGGCACCTCCATTAACTCGGGTTCCGGGTTCCGGGTTTGGTACTTCACCACGGATTTTGAACCTCTTTCCCAGGCGACCAAAGACCCTGGTATCAATCTCAAAATTGCAACTCCATCCTCAAGTTTTACTGGCTGGCAGTGACCCTTCAATTGTTTTCTAACCCGGAACCCGGAACCCGGAACCCGGAACCCTAAAAAACATATGGCTGAACAAACACACACACCACAAACGCCACCACATTTTCCCTCAAAACGCCGAGGCACCCTGGTTCTGGTTACCATTATTGCAACCGCTCTGGTTACAGTTGGGTTGACGGCGCTGCTGGTCAACATTATGGAGCGCAAGCAGGAAGGTAAAAACCCGTTTTATCGTGTGGTTGAACTCACTGATGAGACTGAAGATCCAGCCATCTGGGGTAAGAATTTTCCGCTCCAGTATGACGATTATAAAAAGACGGTGGACCAGGAACGGACGCGATTTGGGGGGAGCGAAGCAATTCCAAAAACACCAACCCAGGCTGACCCGCGCTCAATTGTCGCCCAATCCAAGCTTGAAGAAGACCCACGACTCAAAGCCATGTGGGCTGGCTATGCCTTTTCCAAGGACTTTCGCGAAGAACGCGGCCACGCCTATATGCTTGATGATCAAAGCTTTACCGAACGCCAGCAGGTTGTCAAACAACCGGGCACCTGTGCCCAGTGCCACGCCTCGGTGTATGTTCCCTATAAACGGCTGGGCAAAGGCGATTTAACCAAAGGCTTTGAGATCATGAACCAGATGCCCTATACCGAAGCCCGGAAGGAATTTAAGCATCCAGTCGCCTGTATTGACTGTCACGACCCACAAACAATGCAACTGCGCGTCACCCGTCCAGGGTTTATGGAAGGAATCGCCGCTTACAAAGCGTCACAGGGAATTCAAAATTATGACGTGAATAAGATGGCCACCCGTCAGGAAATGCGAACCTTTGTCTGCGGTCAATGCCACGTTGAGTATTACTTTAAAGGACCGGAAAAGCGGCTGGTGTATCCGTGGGCCAAAGGTCTCAAGGTAGAAAATATTCTCGCCTATTATGACGAAGCCAAATTTAAGGACTGGACGCATGCCGATTCCGGTGCCCTCGCCCTCAAGGCACAACATCCAGAGTTTGAATTGTGGAGCCAGGGCATCCACGCCCGCTCTGGTGTTTCCTGCGCTGACTGCCATATGCCGTACAAACGGGTCGGCGCCATGAAAATCAGCGACCATCACGTTCGCAGCCCATTGCTCAATATAAATAATGCCTGCCAGACCTGTCACAAATGGCCGGAAGCTGAATTAAAAGCACGGGTTGAGACGATTCAGGAACGAACCTATCAACTCAGAAACCTGGCCATGGATGCCTTGATGGATCTCATTAACGACATCAAAGCCGCCAAAGCCGCCGGCAAAACGGATGCGGACCTGGCCCTGGCTCAGGATTTCCAACGGCGGGGACAGTTCTACCTGGATTTTGTCGAAGCCGAAAACTCAACTGGATTCCACGCACCACAGGAAGCCGCCCGAATTTTGGGCGAATCCATTAACTTCTTGCGCAAAGGGCAGTTGGCCGTTCGGGACCCGAAAGCATTGACGCCACCAACACCGCCAACAACCCAAACGGCGCAAGTGAAGAAATAGGGTTCAGGGTTCAGGGTTCAGGGTCTTGTCATTACCCAAATTTTTTCGATGTCCAAACGATCAACCTGAATCCCCCACATCACCCCAGATCACAGGAATCGTCAGGATCA
>CAZXCE010000625.1:0-5168 GCA_964639175.1 uncultured Clostridia bacterium | reverse complement strand
CCGGAACCCGGAACCCGGAACCCGGAACCCGGAACCCGGAACCCGGAACCCGAATCGGCTACAACATCGGCAGCCGATGACTTCGGATGAGATCCACCATAGACGAAGCCGCCTCCCGCAACAGCCGATGGAGTGCCGATTCGTGATGGAGTTCCTCATTTTCAAATTGATCATCTGATTTGGTGTGATTTAAGGGAATATCCACCGTGAGGCAATCGCCATTATCAGCCACCACAACCGCTCCGGCATCCCGGAGGGCATGGCGGACAAGCTCATTGGACGTCAAAACTTCAGCGCGGAAATGTTCAATGCCGCGTTCTCTGGCGGCTCTGGCCAGGGTTTCCAACAATAACCGCCCTAACCCCTTGTGTTGCATATCATCAAGAACCGTGACGGCCACTTCAGCCACAGTTGGTGCCTCTTTTAACCGAACAAACCGGGAAATCCCAATCCCCCGCTCAGTTTTCAAGTCATCTGACCCGGTAACGGCAATGATGGCCACGTGATTGTGACCATCCACTTCGGTCAAATAGTGGAGCATTTCGTCTGAAAGACTTTGCAATGGAGTCAGGAACCGTCGAAAACGGGACTCAGGTGAGAGTGCCTCAAACCCACGTCGGAGTTCAGGCGCATCCTCAGGGCGAATATGCCGGAGTTCAATCCCGGTACCGTCGGCGAGAATGTGTTCGGCGTGGAAATCTGGACCAAACTTCATGACATAACTTTCCTATGGGCGAGAATGACTGAGCACTTGTGATTCAAAACAACTTCTGAAGTGGAACGGAAATATAGGGGGAAGGAAGCATTTGGTGCGGCGAATGTAGAAATCAAGAGCGATATTATGGAGAGCGACCGCCAGTGGCAAGCAAATTGATCAGGAACCTGGTGTCAACCAGATTCTCAGAATAAGAGAAAAGGTGAATCTTTGGGACTTCAATCTTATCTGGAAATAAAACTCTACACAGGAGACTCTAATCCTGATCGTAATATTTGCCGGCCTCAGTTGTATATCCGTCAGCTAAATCACAAAGTCGGCGAAAATTTGGCATCAGCATCAACCATGCATCTTCGCCACCAATTTGCACTAATTTTTGCTTCACAGTTGGGCGATCAACCAGACCAGACTGTTTGAGCAAAAAAACAACATCATCCAGGTCTTTTTGGCGCCCTGCCATCATTTTCAAAAGTACCATCCATTCCGGTGTCACCACCCGCAACCCGTTTGGCAAGTGAACTGCTTCTTGTAAAGCAGCCCGATAATATTTTTGATAGCCATCATCGCGAACAATCCAATCAACCTGAACTGTATACTTCCCGGCTTCTACCTTGTAGCTGCTGCCGCCAAAACTCAAGGGGTGCTCCGGTTTCAGAGATAAGTTCCCGGAAGCAATGATGTCAACATCTTTGGTAAGCCGCGAACTCCCATAAAAGTACATCACTAACCCACCAGCAACCGCCCACTCAATCGTTTCCTGAGTTGCCAGGTGACCAATTTTCTGGGCAGCCTCGATACCAGTATCACTTGAAATCATTGGACTGGCTGTGTTTTCCAGGATTCGTTCAACCAGTTTTTGGGAATTGCTTTCACTCATTGACTGCCTCCATTGAAATCTGAAACCCCAGCTATGTCTTTTTGGATGCTGCAATTCACCGTTCCACAGATTTTCTGGGTGAAATTGGGATACCAAGCTCGTGGGAAATGCGCTGCCATTGGCTGATAACATAAACGGCAATCTCGTCGGTTGTTGCCCCCTGGTTGAGCCGCTGATATCGAAAGGCAAAGCTCATTGAACCACAGTCTTGCTCAGCATAAATCTTTCGCCTGACTGATGTGTACTCGTCTTTCTTCTCATGAATTTCCACCCACAATTCGTGATAATAATGAAGGACCAGTTCAACACCATCCGGTGTACCGCCAAAGGGCAAAGGTCGCTCGTAAATAGCAGCAATTCGGTCAGTTATAAAATCTGAGATTTGCTCTGAGCTTTTCATAATCGTCAATCAGTTTCCATATTTCAGGCAGGTATCTTTTGGAGTGCGCTGACTTGTTGGCGCTTTAGTTTCCAGCGACAAGTCGCCTCATATAAAAGCACTGACAAGTCAGCGCACTCCAAATTTTTTGGCTTTAGGCGAACACTTCGCTCGCGGGAACCAGCGGCACCCGAGTCGAAACAGCATGCAACGCAATCTGGTGAAGCATCTCATTCACCGTCGTGCAGCAGTCAGGCAAAATCGTAACCTGATATTTTTCAGCCGATTTTGAAATGGCGGTGTGGGTCACACAGTTCTGGGTCATCATCCCGCACACCAGCAGTTCAGTCACGCCAAGGCGTGAAAGCGTTTCTTCAAGGGTTGTGCTGACAAAGCTATCTGCAAATTCCTTGACGACAATCGGGGCATCAGGCGGCGCGGCAGCCAGAATCCGAGGGTGAACCTCGGCGCCGGTTGTTCCCTGGTTGAAGAAAGGAGCAATTCCCCGCTCACTGCTGGCAATATGTTGAATGATGATCACCGGAATCTGCCGGGCACTGGCTTTGGAAATCGCCTGCTCAATGTTGTTTAGAACGGCTTCGGTGTTCCACAAAGGGAATTTTCCATCTGGAAAGTAGTCGTTTTGGAGGTCAATCACGAGAAGTGCTTTGGTCATAAAATCAATTCCTAGTTGGGTTTATGTTTTTTCATTCAATTCCCAAACTCACTTTGAGTCAGCCTTGAGAAAATGTTTGCGCAACATACCATTGATTCGAGTTGCCTGGTGAATGGTCACGCCGTGCGAGGCATCAGCCAGTTCAACAAATGTGGCGTCTGGAATTCCTTCGGCCAGGCATCGGCCCAGTTTGGGCGGTGCAATCGGATCGTGTCGGGCATTGACCACCAGCGTCGGAATACCTGCAAGCTGTGACAGGCGTGACGTGGCGTCATAAGCTCGCATGGCCGCCAGTTGTTTCATTGTGACCGGAGGCTGGTCGGCAATGTCATGGCCAAAGAGTGGTTCAAGTTCTTCGGCAAGCGCATCGTGATTGGCATCGGCCAGAGCTTCGGGAGGCATCACCAGTTGCAAAAACGCCCGTTGTCGCTGCCGCCGGGTGCCCAGGCGGGTTCGCATCCCCACCCACATCATCCACGGTGTCGGAGGGGCTGCATCTTTTCCCCGTGCAAACGTGCAGAGCAATGAAAGACTTCGCACCCGCTTCGGATTGGTAAGGGCAAACTGGAGCGCAATCGGACCGCCAAGCGAATGCCCAACCACGTGTACATCTTTCCATCCCTGGGCATCTACCAGGACCTGGGCATCTTCCGCCATTTGCTCAACGGTCAAGGAAACTGCAATCGGCTGACTCTTTCCCATTCCGCGATTATCAAACGAAAGACACTGAAACTGATCGGCAAGCCCTTTGATTTGCGGGATCCAGCCGTCCCCGTGGACCGCTACGCCCTGAATCAGCAACACTGGCACTCCGGTTCCAGAAACGCGAAAAGCAAGCTGGCAGCCTTTGTGTTCAAGAAACTGGTGGGTTCCCAGAATATTTTTCACCGTTTAATTCTCCTTATACCAAAGCGGTGTCAAGCCACCGCACTCCACCGCACTCTAAAGTTTACAGGTCCGAAAATGGCCAGTTTCCTGAAAAGAAATCGAGTATAACTCTGACATCGAAACAAGAGCTGGTAATCAGAAGGTTGCCACTGTACTCCCTGGTCCTCACGATTGGCTACACACAAGATGAATATGAACCTCGATCCAGAAATTTGCTACACAGCCTTGAAGTCGCGCGATGCGCGGTTTGATGGAAAGTTTTTCACGGCGGTCAGAACCACCGGAATTTATTGTCGCCCGATCTGTCCGGCGATAACGCCTCAGAAACAAAACTGCACTTTTTACACAAGCGCGGCTGCCGCCCAGGAAGCCGGTTTCCGGCCCTGTCTGCGCTGCCGTCCAGAAGTCGCTCCGGGAATGGCCCTTCAGCCAGGCATTTCAGCCACCGTCAACCGGGCACTCCGGTTGATTGCCGACGGAGCGCTTGATGAAAGCAGCGTCACGCATCTGGCTGACAGGCTTGGGGTTGAAGACCGCCACCTGCGCCGACTGTTTTCACGCTACCTGGGTGCGTCCCCAATCACAGTCGCCCAGACACGCCGGATTCATTTTGCGAAACAGTTGCTGGATGAAACGAAACTGCCAATTACTGAAATCGCGTTTGCGGCTGGGTTTGGCAGCATTCGTCGGTTTAATGACGCGATGCTTCAGACCTATCAGCGTTCACCACGGGATCTTCGACGGGATAAGCAGGATCATGAATTTTCACCTGGGACGGGCATTACAATTAAGCTTCCGTTTGCTCAGCCGTATGATTGGCCGGCACTGGTGCGGTTTTTGTCGGCGCGGACAACGGCTGGTATCGAAAGCATTTCGGAAGCTGGCTACAGTCGGACGATTGAGCTGGCGGGTCAGCAAGGGCTGGTTCAAGTCAAGCCAGTGGCTGGTCAAAGATATTTGCTGGCAACTATTTATTTTCCTGAAGTTAAGCTGCTGGCGAATATTGTTGAGCGTTTGCGGCGACTCTTTGATCTAAATGCCAACATTCTCGAAATCACGACCCACCTTCAAACTGACCCGGTGCTGCGCCCGCTGGTCGAAAGCCAGCCAGGACTTCGGGTGCCAGGTGCCTGGGATGAATTTGAACTGGCAGTGCGGGCCATTTTGGGTCAGCAAGTCAGTGTTCAGGCAGCAACCACACTGGCCGGAAGGCTTGTTGAACGGTTTGGAACGCCACTGTCCGAAACCATGGCTGAACTGTCTGGCCCCCTGCTGGCCACATTTCCACGACCGGAAGTTCTGGCACAGGCAGACCTGACCCAAATTGGACTGCCACAAGCCAGAGCCGCCGCGATCTCGGCGCTGGCCCAAAAAGTCGCCGCCCAGCCAGCATTCTTTCAAAGCTTTCAAACGCTTGAAGATGCCGTCGAACAACTCTGTCAGCTTCCAGGCATCGGCCCCTGGACGGCGAACTACATCGCAATGCGGGCGTTGGGCGAACCCGATGCCTTTCCAGCCAGTGATTTGGGGATCAAGCACGCGCTGGAACAACTCGACCCTGACTTTGATCCCAAAAAAGTAACCGAACGCGCTGAAATCTGGCGGCCCTGGCGGGCCTACGCCACGATGTATC
>CAZXCE010000624.1:0-5173 GCA_964639175.1 uncultured Clostridia bacterium | reverse complement strand
GTGGTGCGAAGCCCACGGTCACGGCCAGGACGAGACCCAGGCCCGACAAAAGCATTGTTCAATGCCAATGGAAGGGACACGGTTTTTCTTATCCTGGCGCTTCTGCCCCTGATCCCCTGCATTACAAGGCATCATTCTGATTCATCTGGGTCAGGTAGGTGTTTAACACTTCCTGAGTCGGGCCATAGGTAATCACTTCGCCATAATGCAGCCACAGCACCCGGTCACAAAATTTGCGGACCTGTTCTTCATCGTGAGAGACAAATAGAATGGTACAACCGTCATCCCGAAACCTGGAAATGCGATCAATACATTTTGCTCGGAAGGCGGCGTCTCCGACTGCCAGCACTTCGTCAATGAGCAGGACGCGGGGTTCGGTGTGAACGGCAACGGCAAACGCCAGTCGAAGTCGCATCCCGGTGCTGTAGGTCCGCAACGGCTGGTCAATATAGGCACCCAATTCGGCAAAATCAATAATCGAGTCCAGTCGTTGTGAAACCTGACGGCGTGTGAGGCCATCAATGACCCCGGCCACATAGGCATTTTCGCGCCCTGTCAAATCGGGCGAAAACCCGGCGCCCAGTTCCAGCAATCCGCGCACTGGTTTTTCGACTGTGATTTTTCCTTCGTTGGGCAGCCCCACGCCACCCACCAGTCGGAGGAGGGTTGATTTTCCAGCCCCGTTTTTGCCGATAATGCCGACCATTTCCCCTGGGCAGACGGTAAACGACACATCACGTAGCGCCCAAAAAGTCTCGGTTGGTTTCAGTTCGCGAAACCCCTGAATCAACAGATCTTTGAGGGTACGGGGGCGAAACTTGCTAAACCGACGAAACTTCTTCCACAAATGGTCAACGATGATGGTTTCTTTCATCACAATTCCTCGATAAATGTATGACTCTTTTGATGAAAGATCCGGTTTCCATACCAGACCACAATCACCGACAGTAGCGACAACAGGAGCAGGCCAGTCAGTTCTGGCGGTTTGCCGAAAATCAAAATGCTGCGATATGCCTCAAGCAGGTGAGTCAGAGGATTGAGCTGATAGACCCATTTCAGCGATGCGGGGACTAACTTCACGTCGTAACAAACCGGAGTTAAGTAAAACAAAAGCGGCAACATGACGCTTAATAAGTGCTGCGTATCACGCAACACGACGTTTGTTGTCGCGACAATCAAACTCAGTCCCAGCAAAAACACAAACTGGATTGCCACAACTGCCGGGAGCAAGAGCACCCACCACGTCAGAACTCCCCCTTTCATCAGCAACAGCACGATCAGAAAGGGCAGCGATACCAGGAAATGGATCAGGTTGATGGTGACAAAGACAATCGGCAGCACCCAGGTTGGAAATCCAGGCCGGGAAATGAGTTCTGGTTTATGGATAATTGCCACTGCCCCCTGAACTGTTGAAAGCTGGAACCAGTTCCAGACCAGCAAGCCACAAAAGACAAAGGCCCCATAATTGGGGATATCCAGTTTCAACACGCCCTTAAACACAACTGAAAAAACAATCAGTTGGGTCAACGGAAGGGCGATAGTCCACGCCACACCAAGGTATGAGCGCTTGTACTGGATTTTAATTTCGCGTGAAACCAGTTCGCGAATCAGATCAAACAGATATTCCAGCCGATAGAGATCAAGATTTGCCACAAAGATTGTCGATTCAAAAGAAGGTAAAAACACTGCCCGGGGTGAACTGGGCAAAGTACTGATTTCACAACACAACGTCAATATCGAGTGTGGCCTACTTGACGCTGCTTTCCACTGCTTCAAAGAAATTATTTGCAGCCCGCCGCCAGTTCAACTACTTTTCCACACTCATCACGCCAAATCTTGCTCCTGCTTCACCTCAAGAAAGGATATCTGGTCTCAACCTGCCTCCACTGGCCGAAGGCTGACCAGCCAGCGTCTATGAATCGTCGAAAAGCTGCTCTTGATTACCATAGCGAAGGTCGGAAAGGGAAAATCGAAGTTGTTCCAACCAAACCATGCCTGACTCAGCGTGATTTATCGCTGGCCTACACGCCGGGCGTGGCCGAACCCTGCCTGGAGATTGCCCGCGACCCGGATACGGCCTACAGCTATACCGCCAAAGGAAATCTGGTCGCGGTGATTACCAATGGAACGGCGGTGCTTGGACTTGGCAACATCGGCCCGCTGGCTGGAAAACCGGTGATGGAAGGGAAAGCCGTTTTGTTTAAACGCTTTGCCGATATTGATGTTTTTGATCTTGAACTGGCCACCAATGACCCGGAGGAGATTATCCGAACGGTAAAGATCCTGGAACCGACGTTTGGCGGCATCAACCTCGAAGACATCAAGGCGCCAGAGTGTTTTTACATTGAGAAGCGGCTTCGGGAGGAACTGCAAATCCCGGTCTTTCACGATGATCAACACGGTACGGCGATTATTTCCGCCGCCGCCCTGATCAATGCCCTCGAACTGGTTGGAAAAAAGATTCACGACATCAAAATGGTGTTTTCAGGCGCCGGAGCCGCAGCGATGGGCTGTGCCCGGCTCTATATCCGCCTCGGGGTCAATCCCAACCACATTTTAATGTGTGACAGCCAGGGGGTGATCTATAAAGGCCGCGAACAGGGGATGAATGAGCACAAACTGGAATTTGCGGTCGAAACCGAAGCTCGGACCCTGTCAGATGCCATGCAAGATGCTGATGTCTTCATTGGACTTTCAGTCAAAGGCATGGTCACGGGCGACATGCTAAAACTGATGGGCCCCAAACCCATCATTTTTGCAATGGCCAACCCGGACCCGGAAATTGGCTATGACGAAGCCAAAGAAGCCCGCCCTGACTGCATTATGTGTACCGGACGATCTGATTACCCCAATCAAGTCAACAACGTACTGGGCTTTCCCTTCATTTTTCGTGGAGCGCTTGATGTGCGCGCCCGGTGTATGAATGAGGAAATGATGATTGGTGCCGTCAATGCCCTGGCGGCGCTGGCCAAAGAAGATGTTCCCGATTCGGTGGCCAAAGCCTATGGTCTGTCGCATCTTTCGTTTGGGCCGGAATACATTATTCCCAAACCGTTTGACTATCGGGTCCTTATCTGGGCCTGTTCGGCAGTGGCTGAAGCCGCCATGAACAGCGGTGTTGCCCGCATCTCGATTGACCTCGATGAATACCGCGAACAGCTCATCAGTCGGCTCGGAAAATCACACGAAGTGATGCGCATGATGATTGCCAAGGCCCGGCGCGATCCAAAGCGAATCGTTTTCCCAGAAAGCTCACACGAACGCATTTTGCGAGCCGCCCAGGCTCTGGTTGATGACCGAATTGCCAAACCCATCTTGATCGGCAAGGAATCACAGATTCGTCCGCTGGCCGAAAAATACCACGTTGATCTAAAAGGCGTTGAATTTGTTGACCCTGAAACATTTCCAAAAATTGAAGCCTATACCGATGAACTGTTTCGGCTCCGTCAACGCAAAGGCTTGAACCGCCAGGAAACATCAGAATGGTTGAAACACCCAAATGTATTTGGGCCGATGATGGTTCGCATGGGGGATGCCGATGCCTTGCTGTCAGGCGTGACCCAAAACTACCCGGAAACCGTTCGCCCGGCGCTGCAAATTATCCAGACGGCGCCTGGCGTGTCACGGGTCATGGGGATGTACATGATGATCATCAAAAACCGGGTCTATTTCTTTGCTGACACGACCGTCAACATCGAACCTGATGCCGAAGACCTGGCGCACATTGCGATGCTGGCGGCGGAGGGCGTCCGCCGGTTCGGGATCGAGCCCCGGATTGCCATGCTTTCATTCTCAAACTTTGGAAGCACCCAACATCCGTTCGTAACCAGGGTTCAGCAAGCCACCGAACTGGTCAAAGTGAAATATCCTGATTTGCAGATTGAAGGCGAAATGATGGCCGATACCGCTTTGACGCCTGAACTACTCGCTGATTATCCATTCTCAAATCTCAAAAACCCGGCCAATGTTTTGATTTTCCCAGATTTACAGTCAGCCAACATCGCCTATAAGCTTATTTACCGGTTGGGTCGGGCTGAAGCAATTGGACCGTTGTTGATGGGCTTTAGCAAGCCAGTTCACGTCCTGCAACGCGGCGCCGAAGTCAAAGACATTGTCAACGTCGCCGCCATTGCCGTGGTTGATGCTCAGGAAGTCACATCGTTTTTTGAAGGATGAGATCAGGGTTCAGGGTTCAGGGTTCAGGGTTCAGGGTTTGGGGTTATAAAGACGAAAAGGACATCAACTCGAAAACCAGGAACCCAGTCCAGATGACCGAATGACAAGGTGACAGGGTGATTTATCTCATCCCTCATCCCTCATCCCTTCTAAAAACCCTGCCCCCCGACCCCTATCTTCCCACCTTTCCGCAGGAGGTCATTTCAGTAGTGGCAAAAGCTTTTGGCGCTGGCTGGTCAGCCATACCGAATCAGGCATTGAACGCCTTGCTGGACCAGTTCCATCCTGACCGCGACCGGGCATGGGAAGTGTATGCCACATACCGAACCCAACTCTTGAACTACTTTGCCCGCCTGGGATGTACCAACGCCGAAGATCTGGCGGATGAAACCATTTTGCGAGCGGCCCGGGCGATTGTGGAAGGGTCAGAAGTGTATTCGAGAGTGCCCTACAGTTTTCTAAAGGGCATTGCCGCCAATGTGTATAAAGAAAATCAACGCAGCGGGTTTACTGATCAAATAGATGACAATCTTGATCATCCTGAACTTCAATCGCGCAACACCACGCGCGACCAGTACCTCGATTGCCTCGACACCTGCCTCGAAGAATTACCCGATGATGCCCAAAACCTGATTTTGGAATATTACGGGGTTCAAAGTGGCCGGTTGGGGAACCAGGATCGTGAAAAAATTGCCCAAAGCCTTGGTCTGACCCTCAATCACCTCCGGGTCAAAATTCACCGCCTCCAAAACCGGCTCGAAGCCTGTATTGAAAACTGCCTCAAGAATGAAGAATGAAGAATTGAGAATGAAGAATGAAAAAAGTGGCTGGTGCTTGGTTTTTGGTGCTTGGTGCTTGGTTCTAATTCGAAAGTATTGATTCCTAAGCACTAAGAGGGCGTTAAAAAATAAGTTCCTGGAAGCGCGGTCACTCGTTTACGCTCAGGTTTTTGGTTTTGCACCGCGAAGCGCTGCCATTCGGATAGCCGGTCGGTTGG
>CAZXCE010000623.1:0-5196 GCA_964639175.1 uncultured Clostridia bacterium | reverse complement strand
GGTCAGGTTTTCGACCTTGAAGGTAAGGGTTACCGTCCCTCCGGTTTGACGTAACGAGATGATTTGAACCCGGAGATACTCATCCTCATACCGATAGTCAGCCTTCTTCCCCGTCGAGTTCGGTGAACTGTTTTTCAGGTGGGTTGGAACCAGAAGGGGATTTGGAACAGGATTGGGAGTACCCAAAATTGAACCCAGCAGTATAAATGCAATCAATAAACAGGTTTGCATATTTGATCTCCATGACTTGATCTTTGGATCGTGTTTTCCAAACGTCTACTGTGGCTGAAAGATATTGCGAGTTGTCCTCAAACAGAGATCAGGCGTTTCATTTCTAAAGCCAAAAATCGTGAGGTTAAGGTAAAACCCGAACGATTCCGTAATGAGGCTGGTTGTTGTAATATCCAATATGGCCGCTGGCCAGTACCTGATCATCAGGTTGGGCCGTCAATGCAAAAATTGTAGCATTTGGGCCTCCACCAGGGTTAAACGTCATATCGACGCTTCCATCACTGTTTAATCGGGCGATCCGGTTCCGAGTCACACCATTCACAAGATTGAAATTCCCTCCAATCACTATCCGTCCATCAGATTGAACGGTCAGGCAAGTCAGTCCATTGGCGCCAGTCCCTGGGTCAAAGGTCAAATCGACTGTGCCATCTGGGTTTAATCTGGCAACACTGTTGCGATATTCACCATTTACAAGCTGAATGCTGGGCCCGCCAATGACAATCCGGTTGCAATAATCAATCCCAAGCGAAGTCACCGAATCATTTACCGTTGGGTTGAACCCGGTATCAAGGCTACCGTTCGGGTTAAGGCGGGCAATTCCCACCCGCACAACCCCATCAAAAGTGGTGAACCCACCGCCTACAATTACCTTTCCATCAGGTTGGATCACAATTGAAGTCAGATTCTGGTTGGCGCCAGATCCTGGATCAAAGCTATTATCAAGGGTTCCATCAATGTGTAATCGGGCAATCCCAGCCCGGTCATATCCATTCACGATTGTGAAATTGCCGCCAATTAAAATCTTACCATCTGATTGAATGGCAAAAACTTCAACTGGAGCATTGACCTCGGCCTCAAATCCGGTATCCAGGCTACCATCCGAGTTAAACCGGGCCAGGTAGCTCTGAGCAATGCCATTAGCGGTTGAAAAATGTCCACCAGCCAGAACTTTACCATCAGACTGGGCACCGACGGCCAGCACATCGCCGTTGACACCCAAGGGTGGATTGAAACTCAGATCAACACTTCCATCTGCGTTCAGTTTGGCAACGTTGTTTCGGCCTACTCCATTCACTGACTCAAAAATTCCACCGATAGCAATCTTGCCGTCCGGAAAAAGAGCTTGCGAATACACATCACCATCTCGGAGTGCCTCGGAAATAAATAATGAATCAAGGCTTCCATCACTGTTTAACTGAGCAAGCCGCATTTGCGCCACACCATTCACCGTTCTGAAAAAACCTCCCAAGACCACCCGTCCGTCAGATCGAAGGTCCAGACAATTCACAAATGAGTTCGGCCCAGTTCCTGGATCAAAGGTCGAGTCATAGGTTCCATTGGGGTTAAGTCGGCGAATAAATCCACCAACAATTAAAACCTTCCCATCACTTTGAAGTTTGAGGGTTCTCAATAATACCTGCTCTCCAGGTCCAACAAAGGTGGTATCAACACTGCCATTGGAATTGAGCCGGGCAATGCCGGTGAGCAATGTGCTTCCGTTGTAGGCCGTGAATTCTCCGCCAATCACCACTTTTCCATTCGATTGAATGGCAGCACCAGCCACACCACCACCTGACGGCACAATTCCAGGCAGAAACGTTGTATCGAGCGATCCATTTGCATTCAACCGGGCAATGGTGTAGCGGGGTTGGGTTCCAACCTGGGTAAAGTTTCCGGTAATCACAATCCGTCCATTGGACTGTAAAGCCATCGTCAAGACAAACCCGTTGGGCCCAGTTCCTGGATTAAATGATGTGTCCAGACTTCCGTTTGCGTTGAGACGGGCAAGGAAGTTACGGGTCACTCCATTGACTGATGTAAACTCACCTGCAATCAATATTTTACCGTTTGGTTGTACAATCGCGGCATAAACCGGTCCGCTGGGCCCGCTTCCAGTGTTAAATGTTGTATCCAGAGTCCCATCAGCATTGAGTCGGGTGACAAAATACCGGGTGGTATTGTTGATTGAAAAAAATAAACCACCGACGATGATTTTTCCATCTGCTTGTAAAGCCACTGTATGCACTGAATTGTCGGCACCGGCGCCAATATTGAAACTGCTATCGCCTGAACCGTCTGGGTTTAATCGGGCCAGATTCCGATGTGGTAACCCACCTGCCCCCATAAAGTCGCCTCCAACCAGGGTTTTCCCATCTGGCTGAAGGACCGTTGTCCGCACCGTTGTAACCAATGATGTCGTCCAATCAGGGAAATCATAGAAAACATTTGTTTGGAAAGTTGGATCTGCAGTTCCACTTTGAGCCAATCCACCTATAGTTCCCATTACAATGATGATCAGGCTCCAAACAAATCGCAAGATATAGCGATACTTCCGACACAATACGATCATAGCGATGTTCTCCTGTGATTTGGGCCAGGTCTGGAAACTCTGGAACTTGTGATGGATTATCCCCAGAAATTCGCAGGCATCTCTTTTCTCCAGACTGGCCCGGGTTCATTCAATCGTTAAAAATCTGAATTGCCTTCAATGATCAAGGCTCTGTGCAGTGGCGAAAATATCACCAAATTGCCTGGTGCTTTTCTTTGAAATGAGGGGAAAATCAAATAAAAAAAGCGAAGTTGAAACTTCGCCGAAAATCCATTCAAATCAGCCAAAAATTGAGAAGTTTTCACAACAAGGATATGTCATACTGTGCGTGACGATGTGTTTGGCCTTCATCGTCGGTTCAACACTTTATTCTCTTGTCAAAACAGGTAGTTACGAGTTTATCTTATGCTTGAAAATACGGTTGTCGCCATCAGTGAAGTGCTGAGTTATGCCATCAGGGCTCTCCTTTTGAAAGACCATTCGTCGGAATATGTGCGGATTGAACCATATCTCAGCCGGGCGAAGGGGTTGTTCCACTCTTTCTATCCAGATAAAGACATTGCTGAAATCGGGGTATCCGAAGCCATCCAGCGGCTCGACACGCTATGCACACAGACCAGCCCAAGAACCAGACGCCAGCCCAAACCAATTCAAGTTTCACGCCCGGTTGATCTCAAAACCGTCCATGACCTTCAGAAGAACCTGCTTGTGATCGCCAGGGAGTGCGGGAAATTTCAGGAACAACACCTGACCTGCATCCCGTCCGCCCGGCCTATCTGGCTAAGTGAGAAACTTGAGGCAATCCTCAATGAACAGAAGAAAAACCTTGGTCGAGAGATCTTTCTGGTGCGGTACCTGGCGATGGTGGCCGAAACGAGTTTCCAACACGACGTCCATCCGGTCATGATTGGCATCTCTCGGCTAGTGTATGACTTCAGTTCATCGGAACTGATTGAAATACTTGACACTTATCCATTTATCAACGGATGGGGGAGGACACTCTCCAACGAATCCATCACAAAATCGCTGAGTAGGGGAAAATTGCTTTTGATGAAGTGGCTTGAGGGTCGGTTTGGACAGGTCATTCAACGAGAAGGGACCCAAAACACCCAATCTGCCCAGTTTCTCCGGGAGGAAACTTGTGATTCGAAAACCTTCGAAACAGTGATTGAAACACTCAAATTGTTTTCTCACTGGGGGTTGGATGAAGTTTTCCAAAAATCACTGGACCAAGCGACGATAAAATTCAAACCTCATCTGAAGTCAGAATTGCAGGAAGCTGTTTCCCAAACCCCATTTGGGCGCGGATTTATCTGGGTGCACCCAGATATCTTTCAACGGATTGTATGTAAGAACGAGCAAGAACTTCAGCGGAAACTTAAAATACCGAAATTCCTGGATACTTCCAATCCAGCTTCAACCGGAGGATCCACCGTGCCCACACCAACCAGCCCCTCACTGCAATCAAGTACACCGTCACCTCAAAAGGGAGCCCGATTCTCCCAGCCGTTTGAAGTAGACGTTGATGTCCCCAAACTGTTTCAAACCCTGGATGCGGAGCGGGAACGACGGCGGCAATTTCGAGGCACCGTGCTGAAGTTGGTCGTGGATGGAATCGAAATCGGGCACATCCAGGAAACTGAAAAATGTGTCTGTGAAATACCGGGCGAGCCGCAAACCAGGACGATCCAACTCCATGCTCACGATGGAGATGGCAATTTTCCGCTTGCCACCGTTGTGCTTGACCCGTCCGACAAATGCCAGACATTTTCCCGAACCGTGGAAAACGGCTGGATCGCCACCATTTCAATCCGTCCAGTAAGCGACGAGACACTTGCCCTTGAGATTGAGTATGCCCTGGCCACGGCTTCAGAACCAGTTGGGAGTTGGGCGTGGGGAACATCCTTGAAAGTGGGAACCGCAGTTTTGGCCATTGTGGTATTGGGGTTGACTTATTTCTGGTTGTGGAAACCAAAAGGTGAGGAAGACCGCGTCCGCCAGTTGCCACCGCCGCCACCGGCTCCGACTCAACCGCAGCCCGGTCCAACTGTTCCTGAAACCCCTCCAAAAACACCAGAGTCCCCCAAACAGGCGCACCATCCGAAAAAACCGGATATTCCCAAACCGAAACCAGTGGTGCCGCCAGCGCCGAAGATCCGATATGCCGTGCCCAATGATGGCGAACTGGCACGCGCCTACAACCAGTCATTCCTGGACGAAATTGCCCAGGTGGGCTTTCCCGTTGCCGCTCACCAGGGCGAAGGCGTGTTTAGCTGTTCCAAAGAACTCCTTCTCAATTCAGGAAGCGGCGAGAGTGAGTCATTCATCATCAAATTGACGGCGCCAGATGGCCGTCTGATCTATTCAAAAGCTGAGACCATTACCAAAGAAAATGTTGACCAGGCAGCCAGAGCTACGGCCCGGAAGTTTCTCGAACAACTGAAGAAATAAGGCTTTATTGAACCTGGCGACAAGTCGCCACCATTCAAAGCGCCGACAAGTCGGCGCACTCCAAAAGTTATGAATTACCCTTTCTGGATCCTGACCGCGTTTGTAGTGACGATGACGGCACCTTCAATTTTTGCTGCTCAGGTGGAATCACCAAAAGCACCAGACGACCTGCGCCCCCAAACCCC
>CAZXCE010000622.1:0-5216 GCA_964639175.1 uncultured Clostridia bacterium | reverse complement strand
CAAATCATTCAGTAAAATGAACTTAGTGAACTACTGACTACTGGCTACTGACTACAAACTGGTATCAATTCTTTTTTCTGGAGCGCGTCTTCAAGCAAATTGACCACCAGTTCGTGGTTGCCGCGCCGGGCGTCGGTCAGCGGCGTGCCTCCCCAGCGGTCAACTGGACTCAAATGAACGCCACGTTCGATCAGGTATTTCACCACCACGTCGTGGCCCTCTGAAGCCGCCAGATGCAGGGCGGTGCGTCCGTCGTAGTCCGCTCCGTCGAGGTCTACGCCAAGCGATGCCAGCTTTTGGATTTCGCTGATGTCGCCCTGACTCGCGGCCCAACACAAATTGACGGTGCCTTCGATTCGGGTCTGGTTTTTCTTGAGCCGGGGATCGCGTTTTTTGTTCTCACCCAGCGTCAGGCTGTCAAAGTTGTGGAAGTTATAGCGCTCCACGAGCTGTTTGCAAAACTCAATTCCCCGTACCGAGTTGCCCAGCGCATCCAGTCGCGGAGACCAGAGCGCAATTCCCATCACGCCCGGAACCACCACCATCAACGCGCCAGAGACACCGCTTTTGGCCGGCAACCCAATCGAAAAGGCAAATTCACCCGAAAAGTCATACATCCCGCACGATGACATCAGGGAAAGGCAGTTCTGGACTGTCCGGGCGTGGAAAATCCGGTCTCCGGTGATCGGGCAAATCCCGGCACTGGCCAGCGACGCGGCGGCGACGGCCAGCGCCTCGGCTGAAGTCTCAATCGAACAACACTGGAAGTAAAATTCCAGGGATTGAATCAAATCCGTTCCAGCCGGAAATGCCTGTTTCTCGCGCATAAAGTAGCCCAGCGCGAAATTTCGATCCGCCGTCCGGCGTTCCGAGAGGTACACCGGATTGTTAAAGCCGACGCGCTGGCCTCCGGTCAGCCGCCCCCAGGTGTTGAGCACGTAGTCAAATCGGTCAGCCGGTTCAAGCCCCGGTTTGATCATCGAACAACACATAATCGCGCCGGAATTGATCAATGGATTATGCGGGAGGCCGTCGTTGTTGAGCGTCAGTTCGTTAAATCCGCGCCCGCTTGGTTCGCGTCCGACGTGCCGGTGAACGTGCGTTTCGCCGTGCTCTTCGAGCGCCAGACAATAATTGACCGGTTTGCTGACTGATTGGAGGCAAAAATCCACCTGAGCATCACCCAACGACAATCGCTGACCGTCAACCGTGCAGATCGAGACTGCAAATTGTTCGGGATTGACCCGGCTGAGCTGTGGAATGTAACCAGCAACTTTTCCCGAAGCGTTTTTCCGAACGCTGGTGAACATCTCCTGAAAGACTGCCGCCATTTCCTGAAACTCGGGGATGATCAAATTGCCCTGAATCGCCTTTTTGATCAGGCTGCTGTTCTGGTGGCAAATTTCCTTGAACTGGGAAAAGGTAATCCGGTGATTGGCTTCGAGTGCCTGTAGCGTCTCAACTGTTTTCAGAAGGCGCGGATCATTGACCCAAATGCCGCAGTCCTGAAGCCGGGCAAACAAATCATCACGCGAAATCGTGCCGTCAATGTCACACCCAAAAAGCTGGAACAGTTTTTGATATTCGAGGTCAATCCCATTGAGTACCTCAAGGTGACCGTCTGCCATTCCGACTTGTGGAGCAGTGAGTTCTCGTTCTGTCTGGACTTCATTTGAAGTCGCCCCCAGGCCGTCTGATTGAAACGACATAGCAATTCCTCTAAGAAGTTCAGGTTTGAAATGGTTCAGATGGACGAAAAAAAGTGGACGTCAAGTCAGTACCACCTGCGTGAGCGGGTGGGTTGCCGCATGGACTTCATTCAATTCCTGGTAAATTCTTAACCCCGATACTATCTAATCAACTGGATAGGCAAATCTTGTCTTGCTTGAGATCCTTTTGCAAGTAAGAGTTGTGCTGACCAGAACTGGCGGCTCGCTTGCCAGGATTCATGTTTGTCTCTACATTGCACCATTTCACGAAATCCTGAAAATCAACTCACCAACGACAGCGGAAACAACCTATGACTCAATCGAACTACACAGTGAGAACCATGACCCGTCAGGAACTCGATCTTGCGGTGGCCTGGGCGGCGGCGGAAGGCTGGAATCCAGGGCTTCACGATGCAGACAGTTTTTATGCGGCAGACCCGACTGGATTCCTGATCGGATACCTTGGAAACGAGCCCATCGCCAGCATTTCAGCCGTGAAATATGGCGATTCTTTTGGCTTCATTGGGTTTTATATTGTCAGGCCCGAGTATCGCGGTCGAGGGTATGGGATTCAGATTTGGAATGCAGCCATGGCCTATCTCAGTGGCCGCACCGTTGGTCTCGACGGCGTTCTGGCCCAGCAGGAAAACTACCAGAAATCGGGATTTACCCTGGCTTATCGAAACATCCGCTATCAGGGGACCGGCGGTGGCGAGCATCCAACCGATTCCAAACTTGTTCCGCTGTCAACGATTCCATTTGATGAAGTCTGCGCCTATGACCAGCCATTTTTCCACGACAACCGCACGTCGTTCCTGAAAAGCTGGATTGCCCAACCCGAAAGCACTGCACTTGGCGTTCTGGGAACTGACGCAAAACTTGCCGGATACGGTGTCATCCGTCCCTGTCAATCTGGGTTCAAGATTGGTCCATTGTTTGCCGATAGTCCGCAACTGGCGGAAGATTTGTTCCTGGCCTTGAAAGCTGGTGCCCCAAACGAAGCGCCAGTCTTTCTCGATATTCCCGAAGTCAATCCTGCCGCACAGGAACTGGTCCAGCGACACGCCATGGTCAGCATGTTTGAAACAGCCCGGATGTACACTCAGAACTGTGCCGCATTACCCGTAAACCGGCTGTTTGGCGTGACTTCTTTTGAACTTGGGTAGAAGCAGTCATAGGGACCTTACCGAAAATTTCGAACCATTTTCACCACGGAAAACACGGAAAACACGGAAAAAATCGAACGCCTACCAAAACCTGCCGGCCAGGTTTCTTTACTTCAGCCCGTTCATCCTCTTCCCACACTCCCCATATGTGGTTGATCTACCTGAGGTTGGTGTACTTTCCAATCCTCTGGCTGGGGCTTGCCACACAGTTTGATTTGGAACCCGGGACCATAATGGACACCTCTTTTGCCAATTCCAATCAAAACTGGTCAAACCACAATGAGTTTTCAGCTTCGACCCAGGCGACTTTCTTTCCGGTGGAGCACCGTCAAAATCCGGCTTCACAAACACTCGAAATTTATTACATTTGTATTTTCAGCCATTGTAATAACGCTCCTTTCAATCTTTTTCTGGATTCACCATCAGGTTGATTCTGACCTGGCTCGCACCAGAAAACTCATTTCAAATCAAGAGTTTATTGCCTTTCATCACAAACCTCTCGGACCTCTCGAACATTCAAACATTCGAACAATCTTTACTGATTCACACGTGACCGATGTCACCAGGTTTCAAAATACACTGGTGGCGGCGACAACGGGCGGGCTGGTTCAAATCGGAAATCCAGCCCGGCATTTCACCCTTCGAGATGGCCTGCCAGAACACAATCTCACCTGTCTGGCGGTTTTTCACGACACATTGTGGATCGGCACAAATGAACAGGGGCTCATTACTTTTGATGGGGTACAGTTTCAACACTACACCTGGCCCAATCACAATCAACGCATTACGGCCCTGCTGGCTGACGCTCATTCCCTGTTGATTGGGACACAGGCCGGCGGATTGATTGCTTTTGATGGATTGCAATTTACCCAGGTCCAGTTTGAAGGTGAAAAGCGCCAGTCTCCCGCGATTGAATGCCTGTCCACAATTGAATCACGGCTCTATGTCGGCACATATTCCGAAGGACTATGGGTTCAGACCGGTGGTCGCTGGCAACAGTTTACCACCAGCCACGGTCTGCCATCTGACCGGGTGGTGGGCATTGCCGAACTGGGTGAACAGGTCATTGTAGCGACCGATTTCGGGCTGGCCAGTGCCTCCAAAACTGAAATGGATCAGACAGATACAACCGCACCACTCCTGTTCCACACGATAGCGACCCTTCCAGGACTTTCGGCAATCAGTACAATTCACGGACACATTCTGGCCTGTCAGGACAATGGAACGATCTCGACTATCGTCCAAACCGGCAACCGGCTTTCGGTTGAACCACTTGACCAGCCACCCGTCAGTCAAACGACTTCCCTTTCTGGATGTCGAATTTCAGCAGTTGAAAACAGCGTGTTTTTGAGCAGTGACCAGGGTTTGTGGCAGTCATCAGAAATCACCGCCGATGTTCCTCAGCTTGCATTTGAACGGATTGCCCTTCCGGCATCGCTGGGTTCACTGACCAGTAATCAGGTTTCGGCCCTGGAGTTTGATGCAGACGGAAACCTCTGGGCCGGGACCTTCCGTGACGGCATTGATGTCCTTTCATCAACAGGAAAACAAATTGCTCATCTTGAATCTGATGCGCTCCGGGATATAAACCGGCTGGTGTTTGATCCTCAACCCAAGATCATGTGGGCGGCAACCTCCAATGGGCTCATAAAAATTGACGCGCTCAGCAGAACTTCTTCGGTCACGACCCGGCAGGGATTGTTAAGCGATTCCGTCAATTCAGTGTTTCCAGGCACAGAATTGCTTGTCGCCACCAGCGATGGCCTTTCCACAGGCAGGCCCAATCAATTCAAAGGTTTGACCCGAGTTCAAGGCTTGCCGGGCAATTCAGTGTATTGCGTTCTGCCGGTTGGACGCTCGGTGTTTGTCGGCACTGGAGGCGGGCTGGCTGAGTTGCAATCCGGCAAAGTCATCCGCGTCTGGACCGACTCTAATTCACACCTGACCCATAACTGGGTGTCAGCACTTGCCGCGACTGAATCACGTTTATTTATAGGAACGTACGGCGGCGGTGTCTTCGAACTTCTTCCATCTGGCGATCTGCACGCCTTCGAGATCGGAAAACAGACCGTCAATCCCAATGCCTTAATGTGTTTCGGAAACAAACTCGGCGTTGGCACGCTCGACGGCGCCTGGATGCTGGACCTGGATTCACAGAAATGGACGCACCTGACCAGCAAACTTCCCTCTCTCACAGTGTTAAGCCTGGCGGCGAACGATGAACACCTCTATGTGGGAACGGATGCGGGAATTGTTGTTTTTTCGGGTTCCGGGTTCCGGGTTGCGGGGGGGGGGGGGGGGGGGGGGGGGGGGGGCGGGGGGGGCGGCGTGGAGGGTGGGG
>CAZXCE010000621.1:0-5224 GCA_964639175.1 uncultured Clostridia bacterium | reverse complement strand
CGAAGGCTCAATTTTGGTGAACTTCGATTCAACTCAATGACCGGTCACTTCCTGTTTCCGAGAGGTGTCCCGACCTGGTCGAGGCTGATCTTTGAGCAAGGTGGTGTTATTTTGGGCAAAATTTAGGTCATTCTTCATTCTTCATTCTTCATTCTTCACTCACGCCTTGAGCACTTTGCGGAGAAACCCGGTCAGACGATTGACGGAAAAGGGTTTCTCCAACAAATACACATTCGAACTGATATCTAAATTTTTTGCCATTTCAGCTTCACCATAGCCGCTCATCAAAACAATGGGAACCGTTTTGGAAAGCTTTTTCGATTCAGCGACAAACTCATTCCCGCCTAAGCGCGGCATGGAGTAATCAACAAACACCAGTCTCAGGTCTTGCTGGTTTTGCTCAAACATGACCAGTCCTTCCATGCCATTTTGTGCCAGCAGGACATCAAACCCGAGTTCCTCAAGCACATCTTTGAGCAGCATGCGAACCTCAGCTTCATCATCAATCACAAGGATCGTTCCGGAACTTTGCCAATCAAAGGTGGGGGTTTTGCTCGAACGAATCGTCTCAAAAGCAATCTCATATTTTGGAAAATAGATTGCCACTTCGGTGCCCTCGCCCGGCTGGCTATACACCTGAATACCGCCATTGTGACTGCGCACAATTCCCAGCACTGCGGCCAACCCCAGACCTCGTCCGGTAAATTTCGTTGAAAAAAACGGATCGAAAATACTTTGAATATGGTCTGGGTCAATCCCAGCCCCTGAGTCTTTGACCCGGAGCATCAGATATTCCCCGGCCCGCAAATTCCCATGAAAGAACAACGACTTGATTTCCTGATCAGTCAGGGTACACAGGCCAGTACTGAGCTGGATTTCGCCTTCTTTTTCTTCGAGCGCCTCTGAAGCATTGGTCAATAAATTGATGATAACTTGTTGGATTTGTGAGGCATCCGCCTGAATCGGCGGCAAATCCGTAACCAGATTGAGTGAAAGATTGGCTTTTTTGGAAACAATCGTCTGAAACAAGTGCCCCATTTTGGTGATCAATCCCGAAAGATCAATTGGTTCGACGATATACTTTCCTTTTCCGGCATAGGCGAGTAACTGGCGGGTTAAATCAGCCGCCCGCTGAATCGCCAGTTCAACTTCCTTCATTTTCCTCACGGCAGGTGAATCCAGAGGCAGTGTACGCAACGCCAATCCCACGTTCCCCAGCATCGCGGTTAACAGGTTATTAAAATCATGAGCGATTCCGCCAGCCAGCACACCAATCGTTTCCAGCTTTTGAGCCTGCCACATTTGTTCTTCAAGTTGTTTTTGCTGATCAAGGGCTTGATATTGTTCGGTCACATCCCGACCAATCCCCATATGCAGACCATTGGGGAGGCTTGAAATTTTCCATTCCGTATCCAACTTGACGCCATTTCGAGTCTTAATTGGGAAATATTCCCACTCAGTTCGCTCCTGGGCAGCAAACTCCGTCGCTTTGCGTTTGGTTTCCGGGTCTTCAATGAGTGCATCAATAATTTCTTTGACCGATAACCCTTTCAGGCGACAGCCAAGCGTTTCTTCAATCAATCGGTTGGCGTTTTGATATATCCCGCTGGCGTCAAAAGTCGCGGCCATAACTGGCAAATGATCAAATAAGGTTTGTAACAATTGATTTTGATCAACCAGTGCCTGAGCGGTGGCCAGTTGGTCGCTCACGTCATAGAGTAGCCAAAGCTCATTGTCCCCCACGCTGACACCTGAAAATTCGATATGTTTGATCTGGCCATCTTTGCAACAAATCGGGGCAATGGTTGAATAGGGAAATTTTTGGGACTTGTCAGCCAAATAAATTTGTTCGACTTCGTGTGATCGGCCTGGGTACAGCCGTTCAAACCAGGTTGCCAGGGTTCCGATTTCCGAAACAGTGTATCCGGTCAACTGTTCTGCGGCTCGATTAAACCAGATTTCATTGCCTTTGATATAAACCGCGCCCGCCGGCAAGTTTTCAACCAGTTCGCGAAAGATTTTTTCATTCTGCCGAATGGCCTCTTCAGCTTTGACCCGGGCGGTGAGGTCCCGAATGACCGAAAAACTAAACGGCTTTCCATCCAGTTCAATCAAACTGCACGAGACTTCAACTGGAATTGGCTTTCCCTGGGCATTGACATGGGTGGTTTCCAAAATCACCGGCTCATTTCCAGTGAGAGATTCGAATTTGAACTGACATTTATCCAAAGAAAAAGTAGGGTCAAAATCTGGAATTGTTTTTTTCAGCAGATCTGGTTCAGCCAGTCCAAAATGCCGACAAGCGGCGCTGTTGACATACACAAACCGGAATTGATCAGTTGGATCAATCAGGCACACCGGATCCTGGGTCAATTCAAACATCCGTCCCGCATAGTTCAAAAACAGATGTGGCGCTGGTTTGGAAAAGGTTGATTCGAGGACCAGACTCAATCCTTGAACGGCCCCAACCGCATCAATCTCAGGCGTTACGGTTCCGGTCACCCGCTCAACTTTATGATTTCGAGGTACATAGCCTTCAAAGGAAATGGTCTCGCCACCTAACCCACCGTGCAAATGCTGAACCAACTGGGCAAAAATCACTGGATCAAGCACTTTACTCAACGGCTGGCCTTCGAGGTCTGTCGCCCTGGATTGAGCCCAGGCGACAAACTGCTGATTCGCCCAACCAATGTTCAAGGCTGGGTCGAGATACACCACTGGGATCCGGAGTGATTGCAGCAAATGGGTTAACATATGATGAATGGTGGAGATGATCGCTCAGACAGCCAGTCACCTGGCAGTACACAGAAAATGTAGAGAAATTGCCAGATTTTTGAGTTAGAAATGGATGTGTGTGCGGGGAGGAATTGGCCTGAACAGAGCAACACAATAGCAAAGATCAATTGCACTATCCAATCAACACCTGGGAAAGTTATAACAAATTTTTCGTTCCAATTCAGCGACAATTTTGCCCCCAGGGTTCATTTTCTATTTTTGCCATTCGGAAGACAGGGTTACTTTTCAATTCTTTATGAACAGTAAGTTACTGGTTCTACTCAACTTTGCAGCGACGCTCTTGATGACAGGCATAATCTGGCAAGTGCAACTGGTCACGTATCCGATTATGGGGCTGGTCGGGAAAAGTGAATTTATGAAATACCACGCTTTTCACACCACCTGGATTACCCCGGTGGTTGGCCCGCCGATGCTGGTTGAATTAATTACCGCCATCATGCTCGTCGGAACGCACCCTGAAGAAATGCCCGATTGGGCAGCCTGGGTTGGGCTTGGACTGTGTGGATTTTTATTCCTCTCGACCGGATTGATCTCAGTTCCATTGCACAATCAACTCGCAACCAGCTATACCCCGCGCGCCCATTCCCTCCTGGTTTCAACCAACTGGATCCGCACGGTGGGATGGACCCTCCGGGCAGCACTGATGATCTGGGTAATGGCGAGAATGATGAGTCGAACGACCTGAGACCAGTTGAGAATGAAGAATTGAGAATGACTTAAACTCATTGACTTCATATAGTTAATGATTTTCTGATACGATGGGCTCATTTCAACACGATTCAACTCCAAATTATGTGGAGCCAGGCTCAGGCCGCCAGACCTGAAATCCAGTTTATGCTCTCAGCACTTTCCCCAGTTAACCTGTTTGAATTCAGCTTCTTACGTGACTGTCAACGCGTTGACACTTAGCGCTCAAAGCGAGGTATATGTGGTGTTTCGAAATCAGAAAATCCCAGGCGCACTTGCCCCACAGCACTGGCCAGTTCGCATGCTGTGGCTGGGATTCTGTGTGTTTGGATTGGTGTTGCAACCACTGATGGCTCAAATATCGCAGGGAAAACTCAATCCGACCGTGCCTGAAATTGAAGATCAAATCAAGCAGTTAGAGAGCCGCCCCGGATCAGATACAAATCGCAACAAAGCCATTGAAATCTATCGCCTGGCACTCAATCAGCTTCAACTGGCTGAAGAATGGACGCAAAAAGCCCAGTCGTTTTTGCGGGAACAACAGGCAGCGCCCCAGACCCTGCAGACGCTTCAAAAAGAACTTGATAGTCCGTTGCCTTCGCTGACCTATACCGTATCAACCCAGCCCACCGCTGACGAGCTGGATCAGGTACTGACCAAAGCCACCACCGATCTGAATTCAAACCAGGACATCGTCAATGAACTTGCTCGAAAATTGATTGTCCTTTCAGAACGGCGGCGGTTGTTGCCGGGCCTGATGATGGATGCCAAATCACGGGCCGGCAAAATAAAGACCGAGTTTGCCACACGGCCACTTGACGCCAGCAACGATCAGGCCGCGGCCCTGCACACACTTAATGCCGCTACGGAAAAGGCTGTTCTGGCTGAAATCGAAGCCCTCGAAGACGAACTGGCTGGATTAGATCAGGCCGAAAAGATTGCAAAACTTCGCTATGACCTTGAAACCCGAAAAATCGCCCGCCTTGACCAGCAAATCAAAGCCTGGCGTGAAAAACTGACCACCAGCCGTCGAACCGAAGCCGAACTCACCCTCCAGCAAACCCAGGCTGATTTGCAAAAAGCGGTTGAATTGCACCCTGGGCTCCGACCACTGGCCGAGGCCAACATGGATCTCGCCAGTTTACCAGAAAAAATGCGAGAAAGCCCCGTCCTCAACCGCGAAGCGGTAGGGCGGGGATGAATTGCAGCCGCTGAAAAAACCAGCCGGAGCGACCCTGGACAAAGTAATAAATCTTGCCGAAAACGGTGGTTTAAATGTATAGTTAAACTATGAGGAAAAAAGCAGATAAACTTCATCAACCCCCAACACCATCCTTTGTCGCCACGTTCGAACTTGAGGTGAACGCGGCGGGCTTCGGCCAATTGGAGAAGATATTGAATGCCTATCGGCAAGTGTATAACGCGATTTTGAGCGAATTGGTGAGGCGGTTGAAGCGGGCGCGGAAATCTCCGGAATGGGAAGCGGCGCGGAACTTGCCGCCGGGGTCGCCGGAACGGAAAGCGGCCTTTGCCGAGGTGCGGAAGAAATACGGACTGTCAGTCGGTGAGGCGCAAAAGGTGGCGCAACGATTGGTTGACGGACATTTTGTCGGGTTGACGAATTCGCGGATTGTGCAGCAGGTGGCGAAACGGGCCTGGCGAGCGATTGAAAAAGTGATGATTGGGAAAGCGAAGCGGGTGCGGTTCAAACGGCGGGATGAATTCCATTCGTTTGAAACCA
>CAZXCE010000620.1:0-5230 GCA_964639175.1 uncultured Clostridia bacterium | reverse complement strand
CCGTATGCCTTCTGGAAAAACACACGATTTAATCACCTATATTCTGGCCATTCCCACAGCGGTAGCTTTTTTTCTGTTGACCCGAAATCCGGGACTGACGCTGCTTGGTACCGGGGCGATGCTGTTTAGCGGTCTGATGTTTGGGCCGGACCTTGATACTCGAAGCGTCCAGTATTTTCGATGGGGGATTTTTCGTGGCATCTGGATTCCTTACCAGCGCCTGTGCGGTCACCGGTCACGACTGTCGCACGGAATTTTATTTTCGACGTTTTTTCGAATCTTCTATTTTCTGGCGATATTGACCGCTATTTTGGCCATCACCTTGTTTATCCAGAATATCTGGTTGCTTGGAATGCCCCCAACTGCTGATCAGGGCGTGAAAGTCGTGCAGGAATCATTGTTCCGCATGCTGAAACTGATTCAATCGTTTGATAAACGCATTCTGGTGTTGACCGTGGCAGGTTTGTGGATCGGAGCGATGACCCATTCCGTGAGCGACTTTCTTGGATCAACCTTTAAAAGTGCCTCAAAGTTTCTGTAATCTGTGAGATACAGTTCATCCGAGTTGTATCCAAAGCTTGCCATTTTTTTCCTGCACATTCTGTCTTCGTCTTTTTTTTCAGGCCATGCACTCGTTCGCACTGTCTGGCATCAGGCTAGGAATTTTGTGTCTTGCTTTGGCAAGTGCCGTCAGGGTGTGTGCTGCCGACCCGGTAAACCCCTCCTTTCCACTCCCAGGTGGCCGACCTTTTTTCCATACCTCCACTGATAAAACCGGACTTCCGCAAAATTCTGTCCAATGCATGGCCTTTGACCAGAAGGGCTATTTATGGATTGGGACGCAGGATGGGGCCGCTGTTTTTAATGGCCGGGTGTGGACGGTCGTCAATATGCCCAACCGGCTGGAATCAAATTTTGTACGGGCGCTGCTCACGGCCAGTGATGGCAGTGTCTGGTTTGGCACCGATGGTGGTGGCGTGTTGCACCTCAAGGATGGGACCTGGAAAACCTACGGGAAGTCAGACGGCTTACCGCATAATCAGGTGAAATGCCTGATCGAAGCGACGTTACCTGGTAGCCAGCGAACGATTCTGGTAGCAACTCGGGGTGGGGTGTCGGCTTTTGAAAATGGCCGGTGGAAACCTTTTGATACGCCTGAGAAGGAACTGGCCGAGCGTGGAACTCTGTGTCTGCTCGAATCAAAAAATCCAACCGGAAGCTCAACGTTGTGGGTTGGTACGCAAGGGAAGGGCCTCTTTCGATTGGAAAATGGGTCGTGGACCCGATTTGATACCAGCACGGGTTTGATCCACAACATTGTGTTTTGTCTGCTTGAAACCAGAGCCCCTGACGGCGCCAAAACCCTGTGGGCTGGAACCTATGGCGGCGGGCTCGCCCGGTTTGAAAACGGTCAGTGGACGGGGTGGAACACTTCGTCGGGACTGCCCAACAACATTGTGCTGAGCCTGACCGAAACTGTCAGTCAGGATGGAACTCCGGCGGTGTGGGTCGGAACGTATGGTGGAGGTGTGGCGCGGTTTGAAAAAAATACCTGGACGATTTTTGACATTGATCGTGCCGGGTTGCCCAACAATGTCGTGCTGAGTTTGCTTGAAACGCGGCTTCAGGGCCGAACGCGTACGTTGTGGATTGGTACTAACGGCGGCGGGCTCGCCCGGTTTGAGCCGGGTCAATGGAGCGTCCTGGATCGGGCCAGTGGCTTGCCAAACAATCTGGTGCTGGCATTGCTTGAAACCATTCACCATCAATCACATGCCTTTTGGATCGGGACTCGCGGTGGACTGGTTCGCTTTGAAAATGGTACCCGGACGTTGTTTGACGAAACGTCAGGTTTGCCAAATAACATTGTGACCTGCTTGCTTGAAACCACCTCTCCCACCGGGCAGCCCGTGATTTGGGTTGGGACCAATGGCGGCGGACTGGCCCGGTTTGAAAATGGTCGCTGGACTCAGATTACAGCAGCCTCGGGGCTTCCAAGTGATGTGGTGCTCAGTTTGTATGAAACCAGGACGGCTGATGGCGGCTCGGTGGTGTGGGTTGGCACCGACGGCGGCGGTGTTGGCCGCTATGATGGCAAAACCTGGCAAACCATTGATTCAAAAAGTGGTTTGCCCAATAACGTCATTTTTGGATTTCTTGAAACCACGGCGCTAGATGGAAAACGAACGCTGTGGATCGGCACCAACGGCGGGCTGGTCCACAACCGAAATGGTCAGTGGGAAACCATTGGGATCAGCGCCGGGTTGCCCAATGATGGGATTAACTCACTGGCTGAAATCCGCCTGCCGGATGGAACCCCGACGCTCTGGGTCGGCACGTATGGTGGCGCCGCCTGGTGCCGATTGGACAAGCCGACAGATGGGTGGACCGTGCTTTCTGACACCAGCCGGCCAGCTTTGCCCAATAACACGATTTACCACCTCCGCCAGGACGTCCGGGGACGCATATATCTCTTTACCAACAAAGGCATTGCCCGATTAACCCACCGGGCGAAACCTGCCGAAGACGGCGCTGTGTTTGATCTGGCGACATTTACCACCGAAGATGGTCTGCCCAGCAACGAGTGCAATCTTGGCGCCTCGTTGATTGATAGTGCCGGGCGGTTGTGGGCTGGAACGGTTGAGGGCGCCGCTTGTTTTGATTTGTCACAGGAATTTGAAGATTTGACGCCCAAGCCGCTTTGCATCGAACGCCTTTTGATCAATGGTCAGGTGCAACCTGATTCAATCAGCAAAACCACACTCCCTTATAACCAGAACAACCTGCTCTTTGAGTTTGCCCTGCTCAATTACTTCCGGGCGGGCGATACCCGCTATCGCTTTCAGTTGGAAGGATTTGACGCGACTGAATCAGCCTGGACGACCGAGCCGAGAAAGGAATACACCAATCTTGGGTCGGGGCCATACACTTTTAAAGTCTGGGGAAAAGATTACGCCGGGAACATCTCTGGACCCGTGACGGTGGCGATTCGGATTGCGCCTGCGCCGTGGCGGACGTGGTGGGCGTATCTGCTGTATGGCGTAACTGGCAGCCTGTTGATTTTTGGTGGTGTTCGGTGGCGGCTCCAAACGCTTGAGCACCGCAATCAGGTACTTGAAGCCAGGGTTCAGGAACGCACCAACCAGCTTGCGCAGAAAAATGAAGAACTCAACCAGAACAATGTTGCCCTTGATCGCAAAACTGTTGAATTGATTGAGAAAAACACTGAGCTGGATCGGTTAATTGGTGAACTTCAACAGGCAAAAGCGGTGGTTGAAGCGAAAAACCAGGAACTGCTGCACAAAAACGAAGAACTGGTTCGCTCAAAAGAAGAACTGGTCCAATCCAATCAACGCGCCGACCGGATTTTTTCGGCGCTGGCTGATGTGCTGCCGGGAACCGTGCTGGATGGAAAATATCGGTTGGAGAGCAAAATCGGCGCCGGTGGGTTTGGAACAGTCTTTCGTGCCACTCATCTGGCGCTCCAAAAACCAATTGCGGTCAAAGTGTTTCGACCAACGGCAGGCAATGCCACGACCGAAAGCCTCAACCGGTTTTTTCGCGAAGGCATTTCCAGTTGTCGGGTCAATCATCCCAACGCGGTTACAGTGCTGGACTCTGGAATTTCTGAAACCGGGATTGCCTATCTGGTGATGGAATTACTGGTTGGACGCTCGTTGACCCAGGAACTCAAGCTCTTTGGCCGCTGTTCGCCGCTCCGATGTGCCCAAATTTTGGTGCCGGTATGCCAGGCACTGGCCAAAGCCCACGCCTCAGGTCTCATTCACCGTGACATTAAGCCGGACAACATCTTTTTACACCAGACTGATCATGGCGAAGTGGTCAAAGTGGTTGATTTCGGGATTGCCAAACTGATGGGAGAGACCACGGATCAAATCGAGATGCACAGTCTGACCGAAGCCGGGAAAATCATCGGAACGCCGACTTATATGGCCCCAGAACGCTTTGCTGATAAACCCTATGATGGGAAAACGGATGTCTACAGTGTGGGTGTGGTCGCCTATCAGATACTTTCCGGCGATGTTCCTTTTCGGGCAACGGGTGGGGAAGTCATCTCGATTATCCTGGCCCATCTTCGAGAAATGCCGGCATCGCTAAGACGGGCACTTCCTGAAATCCCAGAAGTTGTTGAAACCTTAGTCTTTTCATCCCTGGCAAAAGATCCGCAGGCCCGTCCAACCGCTGAAGATCTGGCTCGTGAACTGGCGGCGGCTGTGGACCTCAAAGCAGCCGATGCTCCAGTTCAGGCAACTATGCTGCTGACCAGTGACGCCGGTGAAGGTGATCTGGTTGAAGTAGAAACCGAAACCATTGCCTCAATTGTGCCTTCCACAGGGAGTGCCACGCGCCAGTTGAACACTGGCGGGCCATCGCCGCAACATACTGATCCGCTGGAAACAGCGAAAACCCTGACTCAACCCAAAATTTTATGAACCGAAGACAGTTTTTATTGAGTGCCGGGATGTCCCTGGCTGTGTTATCCGTTTCTTCTCCATCGCTGCTGGCACGTCAGGCCAAAGGTGAAATTTCGGGCAAGGTGATTTCCCGAGATACTGACAAACCAATTGTGGATGCAACCGTGGTTGCCCGCAACAACGGCACGGGGAAAGAGGTCGAAGTCTCGACTGGTGCTGATGGAAAGTTTCGCTTTACTGGTCTGCGCGCCGGTACGTACCTGATCGGAGTCCAGGCTGCCGGATTTGAATCACGCCGACTCAACACCATGATCACGCTGGCCACAGACGAAGTTGTGACCCTCAAAGATGCCATTAAGTTATTGACTGAACAGGCAGTATCGGTGATTCGCGGCGCAGTATTTACCGAACAGGGTCTTTCACTGGCATTGGCCAAAGTTGTGATTGAACGCATCGGGGCAGATGGGAAATCAACCGCCGGCAAAGTCGGCGAATATATGACCAACACCGCCGGTGAATTTTCCTTCCGGTTACCGGGCCGCAATGCTCTGTACCGGGTGACCGCATCGGCTGACGGGTACCGCCCGACCTCCAAAGATATTGACGTTCAAAAGAATGAGCGGCGCAATATCGCCCTGACCCTGGTCAGCAAAGACAAGCCGGAAAAACCTGAGCCGGAGAAGCCAAAAGAGTGAAGCGTGAAGAATTGAGAATGAAGAATGAAGAAACTGCTTGGTGCTTGGTGCTTCGAAAGTATTTGTTCCCAAGCACGAAGCAGAAGGCGCCAGATAAAT
>CAZXCE010000619.1:0-5231 GCA_964639175.1 uncultured Clostridia bacterium | reverse complement strand
GGCATCAACAATCTGGGCTGGCAAAGCCGGGGCCGGTGGCTGTTTGTTCCAGTCAAGGGTTTCGAGGTAATCACGCACAAATTGTTTATCAAAGGACCGCTGAGGCTGCCCTGGCAGGTATTCATCGGCTGGCCAGAAACGCGACGAATCAGGCGTTAACGCTTCATCAATCCAGATAATCTGGCCATCCAGGAGACCAAATTCAAACTTTGTATCACACAAAATGATGCCGCGTTCGCGAGCATACTGAGCCGCGCGCCGATAGAGTGTCAATGTCAGATTTTTTAACTGAGCTGTGGTTTCAGCACCGACAATTTCAGCCATCCGGGCTTCGCTGATATTTTCATCGTGCCCGGTCTCAGCTTTGGTCGCAGGGGTGAAAATCGGTTCCGGCAGTTGGGCTGACTCAACCAGGCCCGGCGGAAGTTCAATCCCACAGATGCCCCCAGTTTTCAGATAATCTTTCCAACCTGATCCAGCCAGATACCCACGTGCGACACACTCAACCGGAAAACATTCGGTCTTGCGCACCAGCATGGAACGACCTTTGAGTTGATCGGCAAACGGCTGGAGGTGAGCAGGATAGTCAGCAACGGAGCTTGTCAACACGTGATGTGGCACCAGATCTTTCATCTGCTCGAACCAGAACCGTGACAACGCAGTCAAGACACATCCTTTTCCAGGAATGCCGTTTGGCATGACACAATCAAAGGCTGAAATCCGGTCAGTTGCAACAATTAACAATGTATCACCCAAATCATAGACATCACGTACTTTTCCCCGCCGAAAAAGTGGGATCCCAGGTAAATCAGTGGTAAGTAAGGCAGTTTGAGTATCCAAGAGGTTCACCTTCTGTGAAAAAGCAGCCTGCCGATACCAGAGCGAGTATCTTCCATTGAGCAAACCACTTCGTTCAAATTGAGAGTTGGAATTGAAAAGGCGCGATTATTCGGCGCAATGAGAGGACTGTCAAGCAAGGATGAATGAATGACAAGGTGACAAGGTGACAGTGTGACAAGATGTAAGGGCGCTGTTGCTTTGAACCACGCCCCACTCGAAAACCCGGAACCTGGAACCCGGAACCCGGAACCCGAATCAATACCCACTCCCGGAATTGTTCCAGCCAGGGAAAAGCGTTTCAGCTTCTTTCTTGCGGGCAGTTTCCAAATTGTCTCGATAGAGTTTTTCTTCTGGATCAAGCGTGGCTGCGGTTGAAAATTCATTCGCCGCCTGTGAGTAATTGGCCGCGTTGAAGTGCAATAAACCAAGGTAGTTATGACCATATGCATGGTCACGGTTTTTTGCTTTCGGGTTGGTAATTAATTTGTTGGCCTGTTCGCGAACCAGGTCTTCTTTTCGGCCCTCATAGTACACTTTCATCAATGTTTTGCGTGGGCTGATCTCAAGACTTGGTCGTGGGGCAGCATTCACTGCAGCTCTGGCTTCGACTTCAGCTTCCTGTAACTTGCCGATATTGGTGGTTTTGTTGTTGAGATATTGTTCCCAGTACAAAAAGGCGAGCATATCGTGTGCAAGTGAGGCATATTCTGGATCTGGATCCAATTCCAGTGTTTTCTTTTGCTCCTCCAAAGCTTTGTCTTTTTTTCCATCCTGGAAGTAAAACAATCCTAAAAACTGATGGGCTGGAGCAAAATTCGGATCTTGTTTCAGAACTCGATCCACAATTTCCTTGCATTCATTCCGTCTGGTTTGGGCAAATAATGATTCCGCTTTTTCAATCAGCGCGGCGGACGAATCACTCTTCAATTTCAGGACCACATCCATTTCTTTTAAGGCGTCTTCAAATTTGCCCTGTTCGCGCAACTTGCGCGATTCATCAATCGCCTCTTTTATTTTACGGGCGGTCTCGGCTTCGATGCGGAGTCGCTCTTTTTCTGCCGCAATGCGTTTTTGTTCTTTGACATATTCATTGTACTGGTAAATCCCAATACCACCACCGGCAACCATCAGGATGACAACCAATACCCCAACTGAAACCCAAATCAGAGTCTTTGAAGATTTGTTCCGCTGGACCATTGCGGCCCCCCCAGGAGCATAGGGTGGTATTGAGTGAGGTGGCGTGGAATATTCCGGTCCAGGTTGGGGTGGGGGAAGATACCCTGGTCCAGGTTGGGGCACCTGACCATATCCAGAGCCCGGTGGTACATAGCCTCCCAGGCCAGAAGGTCCTTGAGGCAATGGCTGGTTTCCACCCAGGCCACCCTGCATCCCCTGGGCCAATACCGGTGGCGGATATTGTTCAGTATCCGGAAGCGTTCTATTTGGCGAAGACGCATACCCGCCACTTGGACTGCCAGACAACGGCACCACTGGTGGTGGTGGAATGTAAACCGGTTGACCGGCTGGCAGGTTGGCTTGAAAGGCAATGGCTGGCTGCGTGGCGTCTAACCCGGCAGCACCTGTTTTTCGCTGACCGATATTTTGGGTTTCCAGATGGACCGCATGTTCAAGCGAAGCAATAAAATCAGTGACTCTCGGGTAGCGGTATTCGCGTTCATAGTGGAGTGCCCGCATTACAGCGGCTTCGACCGCAGCCGGAATGTTGAGTCCCGGACGAACCCGGCTCATCGGTTGCGGAGGATTGGCCAGACGATTGACCATTTGCGCCTGGGCTGAGTCACCTTCAAATGGCAAGGCGCCGGTCAGCATTTCATAAATGACGAGCCCGAGGCTGTAGACATCTGAACGTGGGTCAAGTTGCTCGCCCATCACCTGCTCTGGTGACATATATTGCGGCGTTCCGACAATAAATCCGGTACGCGTGACCGCCTGGTGTTTGGGGTCAACCAGTAATGACTTGGCAATCCCAAAGTCCACCACTTTGACCGTGTCACCAGATCCAAGCATGATGTTTTCCGGCTTCAAATCCCGATGCACAACATTGAGGGCATGCGCGGCACTGAGTGCCTGACCAACCTGGCGGGCGATATGCAGCGTTCGTTCAAGTGAGAATGGGGCTTCACGCTTGAGAATACTTTTTAACTGCTGGCCTTCAATCAACTCCATAGCCAGAAAAACCATTCCATCATCGGTTTCGCCATAGTCAAAAATGCTGACGGCGTTTGGATGGTTGATCTTGCTGGAAGTCTCAGCTTCGCGTTGAAACCGGGTGAGCGTGGTTTCATCCTGGGCAGATGCTGGCAAAATCACCTTAATCGCACTTGGCCGTCCCAATTTGAGGTGTTCACCACGATAGACGGCGCCCATTCCCCCTTTTCCAATCAGCGACAAAATTCGATAGCGCCCGGCTAAGACCTTTCCAATCATTGGGTCTGCCGCTTGAGGTGAGTCAACCAGCGTTGCTGCCTCTTGTTTATTGAGCGAAACCGGTGCCGGAGCAGGTGCTGCCAGCGTTGGGATAAGTGCCACCAGACGTTGACCGTCACGATTACAGAACTTCTTGTCATCGGAAAATGTCGAGCCGCATTGTGGACAGGTATTCATGTAAATCTCCTCAACAGCGAACAAAAACAGTCATTTCAGGGAATAAGGTGAGAAGGTAAGGATCTTATATCACTTTTCATAGTGGTTGTCAGTGATGGATTTTTACAGTTCAAACCAGCCTGGATTGAACCTGGCAGTGCCGATATTGATCTCAATCACGAGGGTCTGGTTCCAGAATACTTTTTACAGGCAGGCCATCAGCTTTGGATTGAGTTGTGTCAAGACAAAGAACCATTGACGCATTCAACGGTTCTTGACCAGAATGGCGCGCACTTTTCTCATTCTTTCCAACCTATAAATCGCAGTTATTTTTTGAAACAAAGGAGATTTCAACTCGTGGCCGAACAGGATTATCGCATTGAAAAAGACAGCATGGGTGAGATGCGCGTTCCGGCAACTGCGCTCTATGGCGCTCAAACCCAACGGGCAGTTGAGAACTTTCCAATTAGCGGGCTTTGCTTTCCACGGGCGTTTATTCGTGCCCTGGGAATGATCAAAGGTGCTGCCGCTGAAGTCAATCTGGGACTTGGGCTGATGGAAGCCGACATGACCGAAGCAATTCGGAGCGCCGCTCAGGAAGTCACCGACGGTCAACACGACGTACACTTTCCGCTTGATATCTTCCAGACCGGTTCTGGCACCAGCACCAACATGAATACCAATGAAGTGATCGCTACGCTGGCCACCCAGCGACTTGGACGCAAGGTTCATCCCAACGATCACATCAATATGGGCCAGAGCAGCAACGACACGATTCCAACTGCCATTCATGTGAGTGCTTATCTGGAAGTGGCCGAAGCACTGCTTCCATCACTTCGTCATCTCAAGCAGACACTCGATGAAAAAGCCGCCCAGGTTGATCACGTCATCACAACTGGCCGCACCCACCTCATGGACGCCATGCCCATCCGACTCAGCCAGGAACTTTCAGGCTGGAGCACCCAGGTTGCCTATGGCATCGAGCGGGTTGAAGCCGCTCTGCCCCGGCTGGCAAAACTCGCCCAGGGTGGAACCGCCGTCGGAACTGGCATCAACGCCCATCCCGAATTTGGGGCCCGATTTGCAGCGAAACTGTCTGAAATGACTGGATTACCGTTTGTTACCAGTCCAAACTATTTTGAATCGCTCAGCAGTCAGGATGCCGCCTGTGAACTGAGCGGTCAGCTCAAAACCGTCGCCGCCAGCCTCACCAAAATTGCCAACGATTTGCGCTGGATGAATAGTGGTCCACAAGCCGGACTGGCCGAAATTGCCCTGCCAGCGCTCCAGCCTGGCAGCAGCATTATGCCTGGCAAGGTTAATCCGGTCATTCCCGAAGCGGTTGCCATGGTCTGTGCTCAGGTGATTGGCAACGACGTCACCATCACAATGGGCGCTCAGTCAGGAAATTTCCAGTTAAATGTCATGTTGCCGGTGATTGCTTATAACCTGTTGCAAAGTGTGACATTGCTTGCCAATGTGAGCCGACTGTTAGCTGATCGGGCAATTGCTGGATTCACTGTCAATGAAAGCCATATCGGAGATCTGGTTGATCGTAACCCGATTATGGTGACTGCACTCAACCCGGTCATCGGGTATGAACTTGGCGCCAAAATCGCCAAGCAATCGTATGCCCAAAACCGCAAGGTCAAAGAAGTCGCCGCCGAAATGACGGACCTGACCCCGGAACATCTCGACCGATTGCTCGACCCACGACAATTGACTGAAGGCGGCATCAATGAATGAAGAATGAAAAATGAAGAATGAAGAATGAAGAAAAACTGGTG